>NZ_JBMDJX010000004.1:0-290201 GCF_057809415.1 Chromobacterium sp. FG22
CGCCATCTACCTGCGCATAAGCGAAGTCCAGCCGGCTGCCGTCGCTCTGCTGCAGACTGGCCAACCGCTGGCTGGCGCCGTCGTACACATAGCGGGTGGTGTAGACCTGGCCGTCGGCGACGCTGTTGTCGTCGGGGCTGAGGTCGGTGGTGACGCTGCTCAGCCGGTTCTGCTCGTCGTAGCCGTAGCGGGTGCGGGTCAGGGTCTTGTTCTGCTCGCCGTCACGGTACACGCTGCGCAGCTGGCTCAGATGGCCCTGGGCGTCGTAGTCGATGAACAGCGTCTCGCCGTCGGCGCTGCGCAGGCTGACGATGCGACCAGCGCCGTCATAGCCCAGCGCGACGGTCTGGCCGTCGCGGCTTTGCACTTGCTGCAGCCGGCCGGCGCCGTCGTAGCGCTCCTGGCTCTGGCTGTCACCGTCGGTCCAGATCCAGGCCTGGCCGTCCCAGCGCACGGTGTCTTCGGCCCCGGCGCCGCCTTGCGCCAGGTAGAGGCCGCGCGCCGCGTCGTAGCGGTACAGGGTGTCGCTGCCGTCCTCGGCCTGACGGCGCAGTTGCGAGCCGGCGCTGCCCGGGGCGCCGCTGAAGTCGAACAGCTGGCGGCTGTAGCCCAGGCGCCAGTTACCGGCGTCGCCGCCCTGCCCCTGGCTGTTGTAGGTGCGGACCAGCTGGATCGGCAGTCCGTTGCCGGCGAGGAATTCGTCGCGGCGCTGCAACACCAGGTTGCCGTTGCCGGCGTTGACGTAGACCCGTTCGCCGCCGCGGCCGAAGGCGGCCTCGCCCAACTGACCCTGCCCGCCCAAGGCCGCCAACGAACTGTTCTGCAAACCCAAACCCACGCCCGACACCACTGCAACCATTATGCGACCTCTCGAAAATCAGATTATTCGAGAAGTCTTATCTGGGAAATGGATGAAAAGTTTAGGATGAAATGCAAAAAACTCATGCCAAGACGGCGGTAAAATTCACACTTTCCGTAACTGACTGGGGCAACTCTCTGTCCGCCATAGCCGCAGCCCGCCGCCAATAGTCATGCGGCGGTCTCCAAGCGCCTTGCGGCGCCATACCCAAGCTGCGCATGACCGACGACAATTTGCTCACGCCACAGACTAAGGTGCTTGATGTAGCGCTTGGCCGAACGCCCGCCTTGCTCAATGAACAGTTAAAAAAAGCCCCTTGCTCCAAGAGGCAAGGGGCTGTCATTTCCAGCCGACGGCGGGCGGCCGCCGGCCGGATCAGACGCTTAGTTTAAAGCGGCGCCCACAGCGCGGGCTGCGAAGCCGGCGTCCAGCCTGCGCCTTCCCAAGCGGTATGCGGCTGCAAGCAGCGGTATTGCTTGTCTTCGAAGACGACGACCTGGCCGGCCTTGTAGCTTGCGCCTTCTTTCCAGGCGTCGCCCTCCACCGGCGGCGTGGTGCCGCTGTCGTCGGCCTTGACCGTCAGCGCATGCATCGCGGTTTTCTCGCCCTTGCTGTTGCTGACCTTGACCTTGAAGCTGTAGGCGGTGTCCTGCTTCAGTTCCGGCGCCTTGAAATTGAGCGCGGCGACGTTGAGCGCCAAGCCGGCGATCTTGGGCGTCACTTCCCACAGGTAGTTCAGATTGGTGCCGGAAGCGGCTGCGGCGGACAAGCTGACGTTGGCGCCGCTGTTGACGCTGGATGGGCCGCTGATGGTGACCTGGCCCGGAGCGATTTCGTCCGTCGGCGGCGGCTTGATTTCGCCCAAGGAGGTTTCGATTTCGAAGTTGTAGGCCTTGTTGAGACCATAGACCGCGTTTTCAGTGGCGCTTTCCAGCGGCTGAACCTGATTGTTCACCAGCTTGCCCACTTTGATGATGCTGGACTCCTGATTGACTTTCTGGGCCAGCGCGTACACCCATTTTTCCGGCTGCTGCTGACCGGCGCCCACGATGATTTCATGGCGCGCGATATCGCTGCCGCGAACGCGATCGAACACGCGCATGGTCACCTTCATGCCTGCGTTCAACACGACATTGCTCTTATTGACTACGCCGCTGTGTTGCCATTGGGTATTGCTCCGCACGATTTCCACGTCGGAGCAGGCATAGAACGCTTCGTTATTGTCGTTCGGGTCGCGCTGCCACACGTTGAACACCACTCGCTTGCCCTCCATCGTAGCCGGAATGGTCACTTGCAGATCCGTGTAAGCCACGGTGTGATTCGCCAGAGAGTCGCCGGGCTTCTTGCTCGGCGCTTTGGAATAACCCGCTTCGCCAATCAGGTCCAAGTCCTCCCAACGCAGGCCGTTGGCGGGGTTGTAGTTGTTATTGCTGATATAGGTCTTGAAATACTTGGTATCGTGCGGCGCGCTCTGAGCATAGCGGAAGGTCACGTTCCCATTAGTATCGGGGGTTAGTATCGTCGCCGTCGGCCAGTGCTGGGCATCGCCGTTGTCCAAAGCCGCCCAGTGAGCATCGACTTTACCACCGGCGCAGAG
Organism: Chromobacterium sp. FG22; assembly: GCF_057809415.1. Taxonomy (NCBI): domain Bacteria; kingdom Pseudomonadati; phylum Pseudomonadota; class Betaproteobacteria; order Neisseriales; family Chromobacteriaceae; genus Chromobacterium; species Chromobacterium sp. FG22. The sequence continues at coordinate 2,457 of NZ_JBMDJX010000004.1, forward strand.
CCGGCCATCCGCCACCAGATCATGATGTTTGCCATCGGAAGCGGCTTGAGCATTGGCGGTCCAGTCTGAAGCCGCCATAGCCGCAGGCCCACAATTCTTGAATTTAGGATTGCTCCAGGCATCGCCTTGAAGTTGGCAAGCCACTTCGCGGCTTACCGGGAAAGACATGGAGCCATGGGCGCTGGCGGTGGACGGGACAACGGCCATCAGGGAGGCGGCGATCTGGCTCAGGGCCAACACGGGCAGGACGAGCTTGCCGGCGGTGCGAGGTGCGGTCATGTTCTAAAACCTTGATCTTAAGGGTTGGGTTGCCGCCCTCCCTGACCGCCGTCGGCCGAGGAAGGGCTTGCCCGCATTGTTCCAAACCCTTGCCCGCCGCCCAATCATTCTCAATAAAAGCTAAAGTTCAGCGATTTTTAATCAATATCGGCCATCAAACAGCAAAAGCCCGGCAGGCTTACGCCTGCCGGGCAGACCCCGAAACCGGGTCTTAAACCTGCGTCCAGCTGGGACTCAGCCTGAAACGCGCGGCCATCCGGACATTACTTATCCTTGCACTGGCCATGCATGTCGGTCGAGCTTACCGGACGCCATACACCCCACTGGCCGCCCGTGCCCGGCTTTTCGCCTCGGGTCCACCATCCGTTCATCCATTCCTCGCCCTGATATGTCACTTTGGCGCAAGGCTGGGCATAGGTCTTGGCCGCGTCCCAGGTACCGGCTACCGGCGGCTTGCCGCCTTCATCCTTGGCCTTGACCTCCAGCTTGTGCTCGGCGTTCTTGCTGCCCAGCGCATTGCTGACTTTGACCTTGAAGCTATAGGCGGTGTCCTGCTTAGGCTCCGGCGCCTTGAAATTGAGGGTGGCGGCGTCCAGCGTCAGGCCGGCGATGCTGGGCGACACCGTCCACCGGTATTTCAGATTGGTGCCGGCGGCGGCTTGGGCCGACAGGCTGACCATATCGCCGCTGTTGACGCTGCTCTGACCCTTGACGGTGACCTTGCCCGGCGCGATCTCGTCCACCGGCGGCTTGCCGCCCTCATCCGATTGTTCCAAGGCAAAGCTGTATTCCTTGCCCAGGCCGAACACGGTGTTGGCGGTGGCGTGCTTGACCGGCACCACTTGGCCGTTTTGCAATTGGCCCACCTTGACCACGCTGGATTTGGCGTTGACCGCGGTGGCCAGCGCATAGGTCCAGTCTTTGGCCGCGGTTTGACCGGCGGCGATCTTGATCGAATGCTTTTCAAGGTCCCCGCCGCGCAGCTTGTCGAAAACGCGCAGGGTGATGGTGGAGTCGGGCTTGGCCTCGAACGGGCTGGAGACCAAGGCGCCCAGCGGTTTGAAGTCCGCGCTGTTGGCCACGATGTTCACGTCCGAGCAGCTGTAGAAGGCTTCGGCGCTGTCGCTGCGCTGCCATACGTTGTAGATCACGCGCTTGCCCTGCATGCCGGCCGGGATCTTGACGTCCAGCTTGGTCTTGGCGCTGGGCGCCACCGCGCCGGAATCGCCGATCAATTGCAGATCGTCCCACTGCAGCGGACGCTTGAAGTCGTAGGAGTCCTTGCTGATATAGGATTTGAAATAGGCGGTCTGGTGCTGGGCGGACTGATGATAAGTCATCGTGTATTTGCCGTCCGGTCCCGGCTGTATGCTGGTGGCCGGCCAATCGACGCCAGCGTCCAGGCCGCTGAATCTTGCGTTGCCGCCGGCGCACAGCTTGCCATTGGGCACCACTTGCTGGTGATTACCGCCGGCGCCGCCTTGCAGCACGCTGCTCCAGTCGTACATCGCCTGTGCGCCGCCGCTTTGCTTGACGGCCTGGCAACCCGGCGTTCCCGGATTTTCCGGATTGTCCGCGGTGCGGCAGTAGTAGATGCGGCTGATCGGCTCTTCCATCGTGCCGTGGGCGGAGGCGGCGGCCGGAGCCAGCAGCATCAGGGAAGCGGCGATCTGGCTCAGCGCCAGAGCAGGCAGGGCGAACGTGCCTGCGGAGCGGGGTGCGGTCATTGTTGAAACCTTAATTTAAGGGATTGGGTGACAGCCCTCTCCAACCGCCATCGGCTGGGAAGGGCTTGCCCGCATTGTTCCAAACCCTGGTGCGGCCCCCAATCAATCTCAACAGAAGCTCAAGCCGGCGGCCGCGCCTAGCGCTCTCCTCCCTCGCTCTCCACCCACGGCGCCAGCAGCAGAAATTCGCTGCCCAGCCGGCTTCTGGATTTGACCTCGACACGGCCGCCGTGGGCCTGCATCACGGCCTTGACGAAGGGCAGGCCCAGGCCGGCGCCGTCGCGGCGGCCTTCATCCACCTGATAGAACGGCTCGAATAGCCGCGGCAAGGCGTGTTCCGGAATGCCTATGCCCTGGTCCACCACGCTGATGCCGGCCATGTCCCCCCAGCGCGCCAGCCGCAGCACGATGTGGCTGCCGGCCGGCGAGTACTTGACGGCGTTGTCCAGCACATTGACCACGGCGCGCAGCAGCATGTCGTAATGGCCGCGCACCCACAGCGCTTCCATCGCCTCCGGGCCGTGCAGCACGATGCGCTTTTGGCGGGCGCCGGCCTCGATCTGGTCCATCGCGTCTTCGGCCAGATCGGTCAAGGCCACCGGCAGAAAGCCGGCCGGGTCCAGTTGCTCGGCGCGGGAGAGGCGCATGAAGTCCTGCGCCACGCGCAGGCTGTAGTTCACTTGCCGGCGCAGATCGTTGAAGAATTGGTCCTGCCGCGGCCCGGTCTCGCCGCCGCGCTGTTCTATCATCGCCAGCATGGTGGTCAGCGGATTGCGCAGATCGTGCGCCATCTGCCGCAGCACGCGCCGGTCGCCGGACACGCTGGCCTTGACGCTTTGCAGGTCGACCAGGCTGATCAGACTGCTGGACAGGCCGTCGCACAGTTCCGGACAGGGCGTGACCAGCAACATGTGTTCGCCCTGGCTGCTGCGCACTTCCTCCACGCCGATGTTGCCGCTGTGAAGCGCTTTTTCTCGCGCCCGCCCGGCCAGGCCCAGCACCCAGGCTTCGGCCTCCTCCGGCGCGCCTTGCTCGCACAGCAGCTTGCGCGCCGCCTGGTTGCTGAGGATGATTTTGCCGCCCTGCTCGAAGAAGATCGGATAGGGCAGCATATTGAGCACGCTGACGTAGGAGTTTTGCCAGGCGCGCATCTGCCGCATCAGCCGTTCGATTTCGTCGGCACCGGACTCGGGCTCCTGGCCGCGCAGCGGCAGATCCATGCCGGCTTCGCGCAGGCTCTGCCGCATCGCCTCCATTTCCTGCCGCAGCAGGAGATGAGTCTTGGTCTGCCAGCGCCAGGCGCAGCCGGCGTAGATCAGCAAGCCGCCTGTCAGCGGCGAGCTGACCGGAATCCAGATCTGGGTTTGCAACAGCAAGAGGGTGGATGTCAGCCAGCAGCCGCCCAGCCACAGCCAGGCGCGGCCGTGCATGCGCGCCGGCGGCGCCAGCAGGCAGACCAGCAGCAGGCCGAACATGAGGCCGAAGTTGACCAGCAGCTTGTACGGGGCGGCCAGCAGGGTGACCGGCCCGTGGTTCATCAGGGTCTGGGTTTGCAAGGCCAGGATCTGGCTGCGGGTATGGCCTTCGCGGTCCAGCGGGTAACGGTTGGAGCGCAGGCCCTTGAACGGGTCCAGCGCCAGATGGCCGACAAAGACGATCTTGTTGTGAAACGCCTGCCGCGGCACCGCGCCGGTCAGCACGTCCAGCATCGAATACTGCTGGATGCGGTGGTGGGCCGGCAACACCAGCAGCCAGCCGTCGGCTTGCGGCGCGCAACGCCGCCAGAACGCGGTCAGACAGCGGGTGTTTTCCCGCGGCGGCAGTTCATAACCGGCGACGCGGATGGCTTCCATCACCATATGCGGCGCCAGCTTCCGGCCATGCTGCTTGTAGGGGACGATGCCGGTGACCACGCTGCGGTCCCCTATCAAGAGGTCGCGGTGCCCCAGCCCGGCCGCGGCGGCGTAAACGGCGGAGGGCTCGGGACCGTCCCGCCCCGGCGCGGCGGGGGCGTCGGGCGGCAAGGCCAGCACCACGCGGCCGTGGCGCCGGATGGCGTTCGCCAGCATGCCTTCGTCCCGGCGCGACAGCAGGTTCATGTTCAGCGCCACGCTGTCGGCCTGCTCCAGTCTTTGCAGCAGCACGGCGTAGAGCACGTTGCCGTTGACTTCCTCATGGCCCAGCGCCTGCACCGTGGCCTGGTCGACATTGACGAGCACGACATCGTGTTCGTCGTCTTCGGTTTGCAAGGCGGAGAGCAGTTCGAAGTACAGCCGGTCCAGCGAGTGAAACAAGGCGTCCTGGTTGGGGATGGCGAACACCACCAGCAGCAAGACGAAGGCGATCAGAAAGCGCGCGTCGTGCCGGTGTCCGCGCCGGAACGCTTGGCAAAGCCATTTCATAAGACGGCCCAAGCGCGAAAAAAGGACGCGGCCGGCCAAGCCGGCGCCTCATTCAAGGAGCAGCTCAAGGCGAGACCGGCCGAAGCCCTTGGGCGCGCATGCGGGAAATGCGGGCACGGGAGACGGCCGTCGGCGCGCAATGCCAGAGTCAACGCGCAGCGGGTTGCAAGCGGGTCCTCAGACCCGCTCCAGCCGGTAACCGTAGTTGTACACGGTGGAGATCACCATGCCGTTGCGCGGCCGCAAGCCCAGCGCCGAGCGCAGATTGCTGACATAGGTGGCCAGGCTGGCGTCGTATTTGCGGTCCGCCTGGCCCCAGATGCGCTGGCTGAGAAAGTCCTTGGTCAGGATGCGGCCCAGGTTGCGGAACAGCAGCGTGGCCAACGCGAATTCCCGCGCCGGCAGCGTGGCGGCCTTGCCGCCGGGCAAGCTGACGCTGCGCGCTTCCGGGTGGAAGGTGTAGCCGCCGGCCTCGAACGAGGCCTCCGGATTGCCCAGCCGCTGTTGCTTGCGAAACTGGGCGTTCAGCCGCGCCAGCAGCTCGCGCTCGCGGATCGGTTTTTGCAGATAGTCGTCGGCGCCGTGCTCCAGCGCCAATACGATGTCTTCTTCGTCGTCGCGCTGGGTCACCATCAGGATGGGCAGCGCCGGCGGCAGCTTGGCGCGCGCCCATTTGAGCACCTCGACGCCGTTTCGGCCCGGCACCTCCCAATCCAGCAGCATCGCGTCGCAGCGCTGCTGTCGGAATTGGGCGACGAACTGGTCGCCGTCGGCACAGGCGACGGCTTGATGGCCATATTGTTCCAGCAGCTTGACCACGCTGGCGGTTTGGAGCGGACAGTCTTCTAAAATAGCAACAATCATCATATGCGTTTCGGTTGAAAGCGACGGACTCGCGGCGGGAGCGGAAGCGGCGCGGCTGCGGGCGCAAAAGCGTTGGAAAGCCGCTGTCATCGGTCGCCAAAGAGGGTGATTCTTACGGAAGCATGGTCCGGGAATCTATAGGAGTACTCCTAACTTTCTCAATAATTCCTAAATTAATCCGGATGCATTGAGCCGAAACAAAACACAAATCATGCCTTTAGAATAAATCCGCCCGCCGCCGGCCTCACGGCGCGGCCGGCGCCAGGAACACCCATTGCCGATAGCTGCTCTTGTCTGCGAAATCGCCCAGCTCCGCGGCGAAGCCCCGCTGCTTCAAGGGCCGGCCTTCCGCCAGGCTGTGCACGCCGACGATGCCGCCGTCCGCGCCCTTGATCAGCCCCCATTCCGGCTTGCCCGTAAGCGGATCGGCGTAGAGGCGGCGCAGGTGGCGGCGGGTGAAGGGCACGCGTTCGTCCTTGAGCAGGGCGTCCAGCGTTTTGGGATAGGCCGGCGCGGGGCCGGAACGATGGTAGGAGGCGATGGCGCGCTGCAATTGCAGGCCGATGTGCAGCAGCTCTTCTTCCTTGTCGCCTTGTTGTTGCCGGCTCCAGGCGCCGGCCGCCGCGCCCAGGGCCGCGCTCATGGCCAGCACCAGCGTCAGCGCCCCCAGATAGGCCAGCCCGCGCTGCTTACCAGCTGCCATAGCGGCTGCCGTCCAGGCCGGTTCCCGGCGCGCCGCTGGCCACGTCGCCGACGCCGCCCTCCTCCGCCGGTTTGGCTTGCCAGCCGTCGCGCCGGCCGGCGATGGGATCGAGCGGCAGTTCGCGCAGATAGCGGCCGGCCACCAGTTCTTGCAAGGCGGCCGGATTGGCGCCGTGGTCGGCGCGGTAGTCGTCTATCGCCTGACGCAGCGCGGCCAGATTGTGGCGCAGCACGGTTTCGCGGGCGCGGTCCTGCTGCTTGAAGTAGTTGGGGCCGATCAGGGCCATCAGCGCGCCGATGATGCTCATCACCACCAGCAGCTCGATCAGGGTGAAGCCGCGCGCCGCTTCACCATTGTTGGTAGGGTATGCCATTGATGCCCTTTCTGAGGCTCTTGGAACGGATGTCGTATACGTCGCCGCCGGAGGCGAAGGCTTCCGCCGAGCTGTCGTAGCCGCGCGTGTCCCAGCTCGCCGCCGGGTCCGCGCCGTCGCAGCTTTCGCACATCGGATCCGCCGGCAGACGGCGCAGAAAATAGAGCTTGCCGCCGGCGGCGTCGCTCTTGTCCGGCACGCCGTCCACCAGGCTGGCGAGGCTGGGCGGATAGCCGCTCCGATCCGGAGAAGCGTCTATCTTCTTGTCCGTCACCGCCTGCCGGTAGGCGTCGATGGCCGTGCGGATCTGGCGCAGGCTGTGGCGCAGCTCGGCCTCCTGGGCCCGCCGTCTGGCCAGTTCGCTCAGCGGCAGGCTGGCGCTCAGCAACAGCGCCAACAGGGTGAGCGCGGCCAGCGTCTCGATCAGGGTGAAACCGGTTTGACGCGGCATAAGCACCTCAGGGCGCGGCCAGCGGGCTGTCCAGCGCCGGCGCGGAAGCGTCCCGCGCGGGCGCGGCGGCGGGCGGCTGCGCCTCGGTCCGCAGCGGTTCCACGCTCAGCCGGCTTTCGGTGCCGGAATGGAAATAGCTGTTGGAGGCGGCCGGCAGGTCCAGCGCCCGTTCTATGCGCGGGGTCAGCAGCAGGATCAGCTCGGTGTTTTCGACGCCGCGCTTCTGGCTGCCGAACAGGCCGCCCAGCCAGCTCAGGGTGCTGAGACCGGGCAGGCCGCTGCTGCTGCGGTCGTGCTGCTGTTTGACCAGGCCGGCCAGCACCTGGGTTTCGCCGTCGCGCGCGGTCATCACGGTTTCGGCGTTGCGGGTGCTCATCGGGTAGACGGTGCCGCCGCCGGCGGTCTTGACTTCGCTCTTGAGGTTGCTGACTTCCATATTGACCTTGACGCTGACCTCGTTGCTGAGGCTGATCCGCGGCTCCACTTGCAGGATCAGGCCGACGTCCTGGTAGTTGACCGATTCCGTCACCACGCCGTTGGCGTTGGTGGTGGTGACCACCGGCACTTTCTCGCCTATCTTGATGCTGGCCTTTTCCATATTGCGCACGCGGATCTTGGGGTTGGCCAGCACCTTGGTCTTGCCCTGTCTTTGCAGCAGTTTGATCGCCGCGCCCAGATCGCCGCCGTTGCTGCCGCCGACGCCGATGCCGTCGCGGTTCAGGCCCAGCAGATCGCCCACCGTCACCCTGTCCGAGCCCTCTTTCGGCAGCACCGAAAACCGCAGTTCCGCCGGATAGTCGACGCCGACGTCGAGCACGTCGTTGGTGTTCACTTCCAGCACTTGCACGTCCATGGTGACTTCGGACTGGGCGATGTCCAGGCTGGCCACCAGCCGCTCTATCACCGCCATCACTTCCGGCGTGTCGCGCACGATCACCGCATTGGTGCGCTCGTCCAGATGCACGTTCTTGGGCGAGCTGATCTGGCGCAGCGCGGCCAGTACCTGGCTGGCGTTGGCCTGGCTCAGGTAGAAGGCGCGGGTCATGAGCTCCCGATATTCCTTGGCTTTTTCCGAGCGCGCCGGATAAATCAGCATGCTGTGCCGGCTGAGCACTTTTTTCTCCAGCTGATGGGTGCGCAGCAGCAGATTGATGGCGTCTTCCGCCGTGGTCCGGCTGGCGACGATGCTGGCCGGGGCGGCGACGGGCACTTCCGGATCGAACACGAAATCGATGCCGGCCAATTGCGAGATGGCGTCGAAGATGCTGGAAATCGGCTGAACCTTGAAGTTCAGCGTCACCGGCTGGCGCAACGCCTCGGCCAGGCTGGGACGCGCGTCGCGGCGGGCGGCCTCCCGGCTTTGCAGCTCGTCGCGCAAGGCTTGCGCCTGCCGGTAACCGGGCTGCTCCTGCAGAATGCGGCCCAGCCGCTCCAAAGCCTCTTGCGGGCGCTGCGCGCCGATCTCGGCGGCGGCGTCCAGCTCCAGTTTCAGCCGCAGCCGGCGCTCCAGCTGCCGTTTCAGCTGCTGGGCGCGCATATGTTCCGGCGCCAGCGCCAGCAGCCGGCTCACCTCCGCCAGCGCGGCCGCGTCGTCGCCGGCGTCCATCTTGGTCTTGGCCGCCCGCAAGGCCTCCTCCGCCAGCGCCGCGCTCTTGGCCACGACGTTTTTGCGGCGTTCCACATCGTCGGGCTTCTGCCGCAAGGCGGTTTCGGCCGCGCGCAATTGTTCTTCCGCGCCGGGCTGATCGGCCGGGCCGAAGATTTTCTTGACCGGTCCGGGCAGCGCGCATCCGCCCAGGGTCAAACCGAGGGCGAGGGCCAGCAGTGTGGGTTTGCAATATTTCATGATGCCTAATGCCTGGTGAAAACGGCGTCGTCGCGGTGGCGGCGACGCCTCAGTGAGCCAATGGAGTCAGCGGGATCGAGTGCTCCCGCCCTTCGGCGTCCAGCAGCAGCGCGCGCTCCGCCTCCAGGGCCTTGAACGTGTATTGCTCCGTCAGCCGGGCGCCCGGCTGCAGCGCATTGGGCGTCTTGCAGCCGACGCAGAGCAGGTAGCTGCGCGCCCGGCCTTCCAGCACCACCACGCGCTGGCCGTCCTGCCGCCATTCGCCCACGGCGCTGAACGGCGGCGGCGCGGCCTCCAGCGGCGGCGGCGGCAAGGGCACCGCCAAGACCGGAGCGGCGTCCGCCGCCGGGACGACGGGCTTGGCCTCTTCGCGCAGCGACGCCCAGCTTTGGACCGGAAACAGGTCGACGCCGTCGGCCCGCGGCTCTTGCGCCTGGGCCAAGGCCGCCCAGGCCAGCGCGAGGCCGCTCAGCCAATGGGCCCGCCGCCTCATTGTCCGGCTCCCAGCAGGCTGAAGCGCATGCGCATGCTCAAGGTCGCGGTATCGGTTCGCGCCCGGTCCAGCGTCAGCGCCTCCAAGCGCAACAGCGGCTGCGCCGTCAGTGCGCCCAGCGCCGCCGTCAGTTCCGGATAACGCCCGCTGGCGCTCAGCTCCACCGAGACGCGGCGCAGCGCGCCGCCGGCTTCCGCCTCTTCGCGATAACTGGCCTCATGCACGCTCAGGCCGGACTGGCGCAGCTGCTCCAGCAAGGCCAGCTTGCGCGGGGCCAGCGCCAGCCGCAGCTGGGCCTGCCATTGCCGCTCGCGCCCCGCCGTCGCCGGCAAGGCGGGCGTCGGCACGCTCAATTGCAGGCGGCGCTGTTGCAGATCCGCCTGCCGCGTCTCTTGCTCCAGCGCGCCGAAGACCAACAGCAGACAGCAGGCCGCCAGCGACAGCCGGCCGCCGCGCCCCAGCCGGCAGGCCAGCGTCTGCCGATGCCAGCGCAGCCGGGCCCGCCAATGACTTCCGCCGCCGGCCGGCCGGCCGCCGCGTTTAAAGGCCGCCAGCCGGCGGCCGGCGTCTCGCATCCAGGCCCTCATCGCTCAGCCACCTGCACCGTGGCCAGCACCGCCTGATTGGGATCGCCGGGCTTAAGCCCGTGCCGCAGCAGCCGCGCCCGACCATGGCCGGACGGCTGGTTCAGCCTCTCGACGAAATGGAACACTTCCCGCACGTCCGCCGCGCTCAGTTCCAGCCGGGCCTGCTTGCCCGCGCCCTCAAGATGCAGGGACAAGATGCCCAGCCGCGGCGACCAGGCTTGTTCTATCGCCCGCAGCAGCGCCGGGCGCAGCCGGGTTTGATCGTCGCCCTGGACCAGCAGCAACGCCTGGGCCTTGCGCGCCTCCGGCGAGGCGGCCTGGGCGCGGCGCTGTTCGCGCTCGCGCAGAAACCGCTGTTGCTCCTGCCGCCGCTCCCAGGCCGCGGTGTCCTCCGCCAACCGTTCCAACTCCCACTGCCGCCAGCCCAGCGCCGCCAGCAGCATCAACAAAAGCATGGCGGCGACGCCGGCCAGCGGCGCGCTCGCCTCGGGGCGGCTGAAGTCCAGACCGCGGGCGTTCAGGCGGCGCATGGCTGGCTCGCAAGCAGGGGATGGGCAAAGCCCAGCCAACGCGCCCGCGCCGCCGGCGGCTGTGCCGGGTCATGGGTCGCGCACCAATCGTAGTCGCCGCCGGGCTCGCGGCCGCACAGCGCCTCCGCCGCCGCCACGCCCTCGGCCGCGCTCTGTCCCGGCGCCAGCGCCAGGGTGATCAGATCCTCCCAGCCGCGCTCGCCGCGCCACAGGCAGGTGACGGCCCCGGCCTCCGCCAACACCAGCGCGTCCGACGCCAACGCGCGCGGATGGGCTTGCAGGCAGGACGACAACAGATCGCGGCAGCCGGCCAAGCGCCAGCCGGCCGCCCGCGCCGCCGCGCTCAAATCGGCCAGCAGCGGGGCCTGGGCGGCGAAAGCCAGCCGCGCCGCGCCGTAAGCCGCCGGCGCCAGGCGGATGTCCAGTTCGCCCGCGACGCCGCGCTCGCGCAGCAGACCCCGCGCATAGGCGCGCCACTGGGCGCGCTGCCCGGACAAGCCGTCTTGCCACGGCAAGAGCTGGCTGTGCGCCCACGGATAGCCCAAGAGCAGCCGCACGCGGTTGCGCCAGGCCGGACGCCGGCGCGCGGCCCCGCCCAGCAGCATGGCCAGCGCCTCCGCCGGTTTGCCGTGATGGCGGCAACGCCGCGGCTGGGCCGGGGCGCCGGCCGGCGGCAGCAAGGTCGCCAGTTCGGCGTCGATCAACACGGTTCTGTCATTCCATGGCCACGGCACGGCTGACCTCCTGATAGGTGGTGAGTCCGCGCGCCACCGCCTCGAGGGCGGCGTCGCGCAGCGATTGATAATCGGCGCATTGCGCCAGCGCCTGCTGGCGCTTCTGCGGCGAGCGCTCCAGCAACGCCTCCTTGAGCCGGCTGTCCAGGCGCAGCACTTCCGCCAGCGCGATGCGGCCGTGGAAGCCGCCGCCGCGGCAGTGCTCGCAACCGGCGCCGGCGCAGGCGACGCACAGCCGGCGCACCAGGCGCTGCGACACCACGCCGTTGAGCGCTTCCAGGAAAGTGGCCGCTTCCACGCCCATGTAGAGAAAGCGGTCTATCACGCTGAAGGCGTCGTTGGCGTGCACCGAGGACAGCACGCGGTGGCCGGTCAGCGCGGACTGCACCGCGATGGCCGCGGTTTCGGCGTCGCGGATCTCGCCCACCAGAATGGTGTCCGGATCGTGGCGCAGGATGGAGCGCAGGCCGCGGGCGAAGGTCAGGCCCTTTTTCTCGTTGACCGGGATTTGCAGAATGCCGGCCATCTCGTACTCCACCGGGTCTTCGATGGTGATGATCTTTTCCTCGCCGGTATTGATCTCCGCCAGCGCGCCGTACAAGGTGGTGGATTTGCCGCTGCCGGTGGGTCCGGTGATCAGGGTCAGGCCGTAGGGCAGTTGCGCCAACGCGCGCACGCGGCGCGCGGTTTCGCCGTGAAAGCCCAGGCTGTCCAGGTTCAGGCTGTCGCCGCGCTGGGATTTGTCCAGCAGGCGCAGCACCGCGTTTTCGCCGTGGGCGCCCGGCATGATGGACACGCGGAAGTCCACTTCGCGGCCTTGCAGCGCCACCTTGAAGCGGCCGTCCTGCGGCACGCGCTTTTCCGCGATGTCCAAGCTGGACAGCACTTTCAGCCGCGACATGGTCTGGCTGGCCGCCAACTGCCCCGGCACCTTGCGTATGGCCTGCATCACGCCGTCAATGCGGTAGCGTATCTGCAGCCCGTCGTCGCGGGACTCCAGGTGGATGTCGCTGGCGCGGCTTTGCAGCGCGTCGTACAAGGTCATGTTGACCAGGCGGATCACCGGGCTTTCGTCCTTGGCCAGGCTGGTCAGCGAGATAGACTCCACCGCCTTGGCCAGGCTGTCCTCGGCCAGGTCCACCGCCGCGCCGTCCATCACCCGCTCGCGGGCCTCGGCCTGTTTCAGCCAGGCGTCGGCCACGCCGGGCAGGCTGAGGGCGAAGCGCTGGCCGCGGCCCAGCAGCCGGTTTTGCAGGCCGAGACGCGCGTCCAGCCGCAGCGGTTCGGCCAGCAGCAGGTACAATTCGCCCCGCCACTCCAGCGGCGCCGCCCGGCAGGACAGCGCTTCCGGCAGCGGCAGCAGATCGAAGCGCGCCGCCGCCTCCCCCACCTGGGCCTCGCTCAGCGCGGCCAGGCCCAGCAGCCGCGCCGCCTGCGGCAGGCTGGCCGGCTCGCGCTCCAGCTGCCGGTTCAGCAGCTCGGCCATCGGCAGGTCTTCCTCTCCGCTCTCGCGCCGCCATTGCCAGCCGGCCGTCGTCGTCGGGTCCATCAATGCTCGCATCACGTCTCCTCAGCCCATGCCGCCGGCCAGTTCGAATATCGGCATATACAGCAGGGCGACGATCAGGCCGACCAGGCCGCCCACCGCCAACATCAGAATCGGCTCGAACACTTTGCTGAACACCTCGATCGCCTGATCCAGCGCGCCGTCGTGGAACTGGGCGATGCGCTCGCACATGCCGCCCAGATCGCCGCTTTGTTCGCCGACGCGCAATAAGCGCTCCGCCACCGCCGTGGTCAGTTGGTGGCGCGCCAGGGTGTCCGCCACCGGCCGGCCGGCGCGCAACTCCTCCAGCGCGCGCGCCAAGCGCTGCGCGTAGGCGTCCGGCAACAGCCCCGCGGACAAGTCGAAGGCCTGCAAGGCCGGCGTGCCGCCGGCGATCAATAAGCCGGCGGTGCGGTAAAAGCGCGCCAGCACGAACAGGCGCGCGACATCCCGCAGCCGGGGCAGCGTCCACAACAAGCTCAGCAGCGCGCGCTGGGTTCGCCGGGCGCGCAGCAGCAGGCACAGCGCCGTCAGGCCGACGGCCAGGCCCGCGCCCAGCAAGCCGCCGTGAGCCTGGACCAGGCGCGCCCACCACAGCATGGCGGCGGCGCTGGCCGGCAGTTCGCGCAGCGATTCGAACACCACGGCGAAACGGGGAATCACGAAGAACAGCATGAACAGCAGAATGCCGAAGCCGACGGAGAGCACCAGCGCCGGATAAACCAGGGCGCCGGTCACCCGCTTGCGGATGGCGACGATGCGCAGCTCGTAATACTGATAGCGCTTGAGCGCCGCCGGCAGCTGGCCGCTGCCTTCGGACGCGGCCACGGTGGCCGCCAGCAAGGCCGGGAAGGCTTCCGGCTGGGCCTCCATCGCGCGCGACAGCGGCTGGCCCTGGTACAGCGCTTGCAATAGCCGGTCCAGCACGCCCTGCAAGGCCTTATCGCCGCCGCCGGCCTTGTCGCGCAGCGCTTCCAGCGCCTCGATCAGCGCCAGGCCGGCCTCCAGCAGCGCCGACAGCTCCTGCAGCAGCAAGCCCAGCGCCGCGCCCTTGAGCGCGCCCTCCGCGCCGGCCTCGCGCCTCGCCTCCAGCACCAGGCCGTCGTCCGCGCCCAGCTGGGCCCGCGCGGCGGCCTCGTTGTCCGCCCGCACCAGGCGCGTCCTCACCTCGCCCTGAGCCAGGACGCTGATCCGGTAGGCCGCCATCTCAGCCCCTCGCCTCGCGCTCGGCGCGCAATTGCAGATACTGCCGCCACACCTTGTCCACATAGCGCTTGCGCGCGCCTTCGCGCGTCGCCGCGCCGCCGGCGTTGTAAGCGCCCACCGCGCGCCAGGTGTAGCCGTAGCGCGCGATGAAGTCCGCCAGGATGGACGCGCCCACCTGTATGCTCAGACAGGGCTCGTCCAGCAGGCGCTGACGCGTGATGCCGCGCTTGGCCAGCCCCGGCAGATGAAGGCTGTTGATCTGCATCAGGCCGATGTCGTGGCTGCCGTCCTTGTTGTAGTTGACGGCGCGCGGATTCAGCGCCGATTCCACCTTGGCGATGGAATACAGCAGCAGCGGATCCACCCGGTGGCGCGCGCCGGCCTCGCGCCAGCAATTGGCCGCCGCCTGCGCGCCGTCGGCCAGCGCGGCGCAGGCGGCCAGCAGCGGCAGCAGTCCCTTACAGCGCATGGACCAGTTCACCGTCGCCTCCCGCCCGCCCGGCCTCGCCCAGGGATACGATCTCAGCCTCGCTCTCGCCGCCGGGCACCCGCCATTGATACGGCCGGCCCCAGGCGTCCATCGGCACATCCTTGGCCAGATAGGGCCCATGCCAGCCGGCCACGCCCGGCGGCGCCTTCAGCAGCGCGCCCAGCCCCTGTTCCGCGCTGGGATAGCCGCCGACGTCCAGCCGGTATTGCGCCAAGGCGTCGCCCAGAGTTTTCATTTGCGCCTGGGTGGCCTTGACCTTGGCCTTGTCCACCTGGGAAAACAGCTTGGGCCCGACATAACCGGCCAAGAGGGCGATGATCAGCAGCACCACCAGCAATTCCAGCAGCGTGAAGCCGCCTTGTCCGGCGGAGCGCCGTCTAGCGTTCATCGTCGTCATAAGATTCGCTTGTCCAAAAAACCGCGCCGCAAGAGCGTGCGCTGGAAGATATAAGCGGCGTCCGCGCCGGACCCCGGCAGGGACGGCGACGGTTCCGCCCCTTGCCAGCGCATGCTCACACGGGGCTTTCGCCGTTCTCAATATTTCTGAAAGGAATCTAAAACGGCCGCGGCGGGGCCCGACGGCCGGCGCCGGGAAGGGCGTCCGGCGGCGCGGACGGGCGGCTTGAGAATGGTTTCAGAATCATGGCGCCGTCGCCGGCGGCGGCGCTTGAATAGCGTTTTTAATCGAACGCGCCGCGGGCATCCGTCCCAGCGGCCGCGCCTTGGAGAAACGCATGCCCTCTTCCGCCCCGGCCGCCAACCATGGCTATCCGCGTCTGCAAATCCTGTTTCACTGGCTGAGCGTGCTCTTGATGGCCGCCCTGGCGCTGGCCGGCGGCTTGCGTCACCTGCTGGCCGGCCACGCCGTCGCCGACATGCGCAGCGTGATGATCGTGCATATAGGCTGCGGCATGGCCCTGCTGTTCCTGACCCTGCTGCGCGCCGCCACGCGGCTGGCCGGTCCGGCGCTGCCGCCGCTGGCCGGCAGCAGCCGCGCGCAGCGCGTCTGCGCCCATGCCGCCCATCTGGCCATCTACGGCCTCATTCTGGCGTCCTGCCTGCTGGGCTGGATCATCGTCAACGCCAAGGGGCTGGCGATCCCGATGCCGCTGCTGGGCTTCGACTTCCCGCGCCTGGTCGCGGCCGACCCGGCCCTGGTCGCCGCGACGGTGGGCCTGCACGAATGGCTGGGCTGGATCTTCTACGGTCTGCTCGCCGTCCACATCGCCGCCGCCGTCTGGCACCATGTCGCGCTGAAGGACGACACGCTGCGGCGCATGAGCTGGCGGCGGCCGGCGCCGGCGGCGGCTCCTGCCGCGGCCGACTGCCACCGTTGCTCGCCGGACACCCTGGCGCAGAACGAGGAGCTGACGTCCGCGGACCGGCTGGCCTCCTGACACGCGCCCGCCCCACCCGAACAGCCAGGCTCCGGCCTGGAACCGGGATGGCACAATCGAGGTCTTGACTGTTCCCCCGCCTATACGGAGAACCTACCCATGTTACGTCCCCTATCCGCCGTCTTGTGCTGTCTGCCCGCGCTGGCCCTGGCGCAAAGCGTGGAGCTGTCCTTCGTCGACGCCAAGGGCGACGCCGGCCCGGCCGGCAGCGTCCTCATCGAGGACACGCCCTACGGCGCGCTGTTGACGCCCAAGCTTGAAAAACTGCCGCCCGGCGTGCACGGTTTCCACGTCCATGAAAAACCCTCTTGCGCGCCGTCCGTCGGCGCCAACGGCGCGGTCACGCCGGCCGGCGCCGCCGGCGGCCACTGGGACCCGGACAAGACCGGCGCGCACGCCGGCCCTTACGGCCGCGGCCACAAGGGCGATCTGCCGGCGCTGTACGTGGGCGCCGACGGCAAGGCGAGTTATCCGGTGCTGGCGCCGCGGCTGAAAGCGGCGGACTTCTCCGGCCGCGCGCTGATGGTGCACGCCGGCGGCGACAATCACAGCGATCATCCGCAGCCCTTGGGCGGCGGCGGCGCGCGCATGGCCTGCGGCGTGGTCGAATAAACCGTACTCGGCAAGGAAAAACCGGCGCGATTGACAAGGCCGGTTTTTTTATTGACGATGACAGAATTCAAACGACCGTTTCAACCGAGATGAAACCACCCGCCTGGCTGTTCCGATTCCTGCTCAATCTGTGGCCGCCCTTCCTGGGCGCCGGCATCCGCGTCAAACGGCTGGCCGCCGATTTCAGCGATATCGAAGTGCGGCTGAAACTGGGCTTCAGCAACCGCAACTATGTCGGCACCCATTTCGGCGGCAGCCTGTACGCGATGACCGATCCCTTCTTCATGCTGATGCTGATGCACCAACTGGGGCGGGACTACTATGTGTGGGACAAGAGCGGCAGCATCGACTACGTCAAGCCGGGCCGCGGCACGGTGAGCGCGCGCTTCCGGCTGGCGCCGGGCATGCTGGAGGACATCAGGCTGCGCACCGCCTCGGGCGACAAATACCTGCCGCAATTGCAGGTGGACATCGTCGATCAACAGAACGAGCTGGTGGCGAGGGTGTTCAAGACGCTGTACATCAAACGCAAGAAGAAATGAGGCGCCGCGCTTCAGCGCGCGGAAAACGCCAGCAGGTAGCGCTTGCCGTCCAGACTCAGGACGGCCAGCCAGTCGCGGCTGCCGCTGACGCACAGCGGCAGCGTCACCGTCGCCTTCCAGTCCGCGCCGTCGCGCACAAAGGTGTAACGGTTGAAGCCCATGTCCATGTCGGCCATATTGAACTCCACCTGCGGCGCTTCCCGCGCCGCGACGCCCTGCAAGCGGATTTCAAACGGTTTGCCGTGCTGCGGCGGCGAGGCGAAACGCCAGACGCCACCGCCCGGCAGGGCGCAGCTCGCCTGGCCGGCGACGCAGGCCAAGGGCGACGGCTTGACCGCTTGCCGCTCGCTGTACCAGCGGTAAATCAGGCCGAACTTGATACAGGCCAGCAGCAGCAAAACGCCGCCCAGCGCCAGCCATTTACGCTGTTTGGCCGTCATCGCCAAGCCCCCCGCATCAGCGCCACCCCATGCGCGCCGTGGCGGCGGGCGGCCTCCAGATCATCCATGCTCATGCCGCCCAGCGCGTAGACCGGCGTCGGCGCGCCGTCCGCCAGACAAAGCCGGAAACCGTCCCAGCCCAAGGGCGCCGCGCCGGGATGGCTGGCGGTGGCGGCCACATGGCCGAGCAAGGCGTAATCCAGCCCCAGTTCGCCTATCCGCGCCACCTGCGCCGCCTCGTGCGCCGAGGCGCCCACCCAGGCGAACGCCGGGCGCTCCTTCAGCGAGGCCAGCCGCGCCGCATTCAGATGCACGCCGTCCACCGGCCATTCCACCGCCCAGGCCGGATCGGCGTTGACCATCAGCTTGCCGCCGCGCTCATGGACGATGGCCGCCGCCTTGGCGACGAAATCGGCGAGCTCGGCGCGCGCCATCTGCGGCTCGCGCACCTGCACCATGCCCCAGGCCGGCCCCTGCTCTAGCCGACGCAATTGAGCGTCCACGCCGATTTCGTGCGCGCAGGTGATCGCGTAGGCCGCCGGCAATTCCAGCGATTTGAGAATGGGCCCGTTGGCCGGCAACATGGGCTGCACCGTGCAAGCGCCTGGCTCCTGCCAGGCGAAGCTTTGGCCTTCCCGCGGCTGCGGCTCGCCGCGCCAGGACCAGACCCGGAAGAAACGCAGCCGCACCGAGGCGTGCTCATAATGATGGACCTTGCTCAGCCACGGCGTCGCGGCCAGCGTTTCAATGCCCATTTCCTCGTAGAGTTCGCGCGCCAGCGCCTGTTCGCCGCTTTCGCCCGGCTCCACCTTGCCGCCGGGAAACTCCCAGTAACCGGCGTAAGGCTTGCCCTCCGGCCGGCTGCCCAGCATGAAACTGCCATCCGGCCGCATCAGCGCGCCGGCCACTACCTCGATGATCTTGCTGTCGCTCATTGCTTGGTCTTGCCCGGTGAATATCGTTCCGGCTCTCCGCGGCCGGCAGCGCATTCTACCGCAAGCGCCCCCCAGCAATAAGGGCGCCGCGGCGCCCTTATTGACTCAACCAACGGTCTAAGACCTCAACCCGGGCGGCCCGGCTTGGTGCAGCCGGCGTCCTTATAAGGCTGGGAGCTGAACTGCGTCCAGCCCGGACCCAGGGAGAATTGCGAGCAAGCGAGCTTGCCGTCGAGCTTGCTTTGCCACAGATACCAGGGCGCCGGCGCGGCCAGGGTCATCAAGGGGAAGGACAAGGCCGCCAGGGCCAGAATGATTTTGCGAGTCATTGCGCATACCTCAGACAAAGTGAAGGACACCACGGCCAAGATGAAGCGGCCAGGCTGGAAAATGCCATGACAATATACTGCATCATACTGTTGGCATAAAGCGTCTCATGCCACTTTGCCAGGAAGAATGCGCCAAACTCTGCGCGCCTCCCCCTAACTAACACGCAGCAATAAGGGCGCCGCGGCGCCCTCGTCTTCCTACCCGCGTCCGGAATGGCGCGCGCTGCTCTGGGCCGTAGCCGTCGGCAGCAGCCCCCGATCAGCCAGGACGGCCTTGAACGCGGCAACCCGCGTCTTTGTAAGGAATGCTATTGAGCAAAACCCAACCCGGTCCATAGGAGAATTGCGAGCACACCAGATGGCCGTCGGACTTGCTTTCCCATAGGTACCAAGGAGCCATGGAAGCAAAAGCCATCCAGGACACGCTCAGACCCGCCACCAGCAGGGCAATTTTACGGATAGTCATACTCACCTCAATAATTATTTATCATTTAAATACAAACAAAAAATGCATAATTAATATACATTAATTTAAGCATTAAAATAACTGTTTCGTCATATATTTGGCAGTATTAACACCCCAAATAAAATGATCACGCCCCGTTAGAGCGCAAAAATTAACGGATTGCCCGTTTCAAGCACGGCCGATAAGCCTCAAAGTGTTACCATTAGCTCCGTAAACCTGCGAAATATGCACATTTATCCCGATTGTCATTTCGTTGCCGCGTGTAGCGACACTGGGAAGGCCTTTTGCGCTCCGCCGCCGGGCTTGATCGATTTCGTCATGACCTCCCCCATCCCGCCGAAGGAGCTTGCACTTGGACACCTTAAACTCACTCATTCTGGCCGGCTCGCTGGTATTCCTCGCCAGCCTGGTGGTGTCCTCCATCGCCTCCCGCTTCGGCGCGCCGCTGCTGCTGGTCTTCCTTGCGCTGGGCATGCTGGCCGGCGAGGACGGCCCCGGCAAGATCGTGTTCAGCAATTACCAGCTCAGCTATGTGGTCGGCACCATCGCCCTGGTGGTGATCCTGTTCGACGGCGGCCTGCGCACGCGTCAGGACAGCTTCCGCATCAGCCTGAAGCCGGCCGGGGTGCTGGCCACGCTGGGCGTCTTGATCACCACCGGCGTGACCGGCCTGTTCGCCGCCTGGGTGCTGAACCTAAGCTGGCTGGAGGGCTTGCTGATCGGCGCCATCGTCGGCTCCACCGACGCCGCCGCGGTGTTCGCCCTCCTGTCCGGCCGCGGCCTGGAGATCAACCGCCGCGTCGGCAGCGCGCTGGAGATAGAATCCGGCAGCAACGATCCGATGGCGGTGTTCCTGACCTCGGCGCTGATCGGGGTCTTGGGCCAGCAGGGCCAGGACGCCGGCGTCGCCGCCATGCTGTGGCTGTTCGTCAAACAGATGGGCCTGGGCGCCTTGGCCGGCTGGGCCGGCGGCAAGGCCATGGTCTGGCTGTTCCAGCGCCTGGGGCCGCGCGGCGCGATGCTGGCGCTGTTCAGCCTGGGCACCGCCGGCGCGCTGTTCAGCCTGACCACGGCGGCCGGCGGCAGCGGCTTCCTCGCCATCTATCTGGCCGGCATCGTGGTGGGCAACGCCCGGGTGGCGGACCTGCCCAATCTATTGAATATCCACGACGGCTACGCCTGGCTGGCGCAAGTGACCATGTTCCTGGTGCTGGGCCTCTTGGTGACGCCGTCCAATCTGCTGCCGGTGGCACCCTACGCGCTGGCGATCTCCATCGTGCTGATGCTGGTGGCGCGGCCGCTGGCGGTATGGCTGTGCATGCTGCCCTTCCCGGTGCCCAAGGCGGAAAAGCTGTTCATGAGCTGGGTGGGCCTACGCGGCGCGGTGCCGGTGATTCTGGCCATTTTTCCGCTGATGGCGGGGCTGCCCAATAGCCAGCTCTTCTTCAACGTGGCCTTCTTCGTGGTGATGATGTCGCTGCTGTTCCAGGGCTGGACCATCGCGCCGCTGGCTGAAAGGCTGAAGTTGAAACTGCCGGCGCGGCCGGATGTGGAGCACCGGGTGCCGGTGGTCAGCGGCCAGGAAGCCCGCTATGAGGCGGCCTCCTGCCAGGTGCGCGCCGACAGCCCGGCCGAAGGCCAGCTGGCCGGCGAGCTGGCCTTGCCCAGCGGCGTGCGGCTGGCGGCGCTGTACCGCGACGAACAAGCGCTGGAACCGACGGCGAGCCAGACGCTGCGCGCCGGCGACTGGGCCTGCCTGATCGGCCCCGGCCCGGCGCTGGAAACGGCAGGCGAGGCCTTCCACCCGCCCGGCGAAGACCCCTATTACGGCTACTTCACCGTGTCCGGCCTGGCGCGGCTGGCCGATCTGGCCGACAGCTACGGCCTGAATCTGAGCGACCGCGACCGCGCCGACAGCATCGCCGACTACTGCAAGCGCGCTTGCGGCTATCCGCTGGTGGCCGGCGACGTGCTGCGGCTGGACCGGTTGGAGATGGTGATACGCGCGGCCGCCGACGGCCAGGTCAAGAGCGTGGGCCTGCGCTATTTGAAATCACAATAAGGCTTTGCGCTCCTTGGCGCCGCGCCCGGCCCAGTCGCAGGCGAACTGCCAGGCGACGCGGCCGGAGCGGCTGCCGCGCAGATGGCTCCAGTGCAGCGCCGCCTTTTCCGCCTCCGCGTCCAGCTTCAGGCCGAAATGCGCCAGCCACTCCGCCGCCGCCGCCAGATAGGCGTCCTGATCGAAGGGATAGAAGGACAGCCACAGCCCGAAACGGTCGGACAGCGACACCTTTTCCTCTATCGCCTCGCCCGGATGGATTTCGCCGTCCTGCACCCAGCCTTCGCGGTTTTCGCTCATTTTTTCCGGCATCAGATGACGGCGGTTGGACGTCGCGTACACCAGCACATTGTCGACGCGGCGCGCCAGGCCGCCGTCCAGCGCGGTCTTCAGCGCCTTGTAGGCGTCGTCGCCCTGTTCGAAGGACAGATCGTCGCAGAACAGGATGAAACGCTCCTTGCGTCCGGCCACCATCTCGACGATGCGGTTCAGATCGCCCAGCTGCGCCTTGTCCACCTCGATGATGCGCAGGCCCTTGGCGGCGAAGGCCGGCAACAACGCCTTAACCAGCGAGGACTTGCCGGTGCCGCGCGCGCCGGTGAGCAGCACATTGTTGGCCGGCCGCCCCTTGACGAACTGGCGGGTGTTGCGCAGCAATTGCGCGCGCTGAGCGTCGATATGGGTCAGTCGCTCCAGTTCCGGCGCGTGCGGCTCCGCCACCGCCTCCAGCCAGCCGGCCATGCCCTGGCGCTGCCAGCGGAAAGCCAATGCGCTCCAATCCGGCTCCGGCCGCGCCGGCGGCAGCAAGGGCTCCAGGCGCGCCAGCATGGCTTCGGCCCGGGCCAGGAAGGCTTGCAACTGCTCCATGATTTCCCCTCGATGCGAAACGACAAAAACAAACAGCCTGGCAGAAAGCCGCCAGGCTGTCGATATTCGCGGCCGCGGCCGAACTCAGTCCGCCAGATGTTGGAACAAGGGCGTGGACAAATAGCGCTCGCCAAAGGAGGGAATCACCACCACGATCAGCTTGCCGGCGTTTTCCGGACGCTTGGCCAGTTCCAGCGCCGCCCACACCGCCGCGCCGGAAGAGATGCCCACCAGCAGGCCTTCGCGCGCGGCCACCGCGCGCGCGGTCTCCATCGCGTCCTCGTTCTTCACGCGGATGATTTCATCGTAAATGCCGGTGTTGAGGATGGCCGGCACAAAACCGGCTCCGATGCCCTGGATCGGGTGCGGGCCCTTGGCGCCGCCGGACAGCACCGGCGAGGCGTCCGGCTCCACCGCCACGATCTGCACGCCGGGCTTGCGCGCCTTCAGCACTTCGCCCACGCCGGTGATGGTGCCGCCGGTGCCCACGCCGGCGACGAAGATGTCGACCTGGCCGTCGGTGTCGTTCCACACTTCTTCGGCGGTGGTGTTGCGGTGGATGGCCGGATTGGCCGGGTTCTCAAACTGCTGCGGCATGAAATGGCTGTCCGGATTCTGCTCCACCAGCTCGCGCGCCTTGGCGATGGCGCCGCCCATGCCGTCCGGCCCCGGGGTCAGGATCAGCTCGGCGCCGTAGGCGCGCAGCAGCTGGCGGCGTTCGCGGCTCATGGTTTCCGGCATGGTGATCACCAGCTTGTAGCCGCGCGCGGCGCAGACCATGGCCAGGCCAATGCCGGTATTGCCGGAAGTGGGTTCGACGATGGTGGTGTCCGGGCCGATTTTGCCGGCCTGCTCGGCGGCGTCTATCATCGCCACCGCGATGCGGTCCTTAACGCTGTGAGCCGGGTTGAAGAACTCCAGCTTGGCCGCCACGGTGGCGCCGCAGCCGTCGGTCACCCGGTTAAGCCGCACCAACGGGGTGTTGCCGATCAAATCCGTCACTGCATTGGCAATTCGCATCTTTATTCTCCACAGACAGTTTTGAAGAAAACCATATTACCCAGCATCATAAACAAGCCGAGCGACGATCCAAAATATTGTTTGCTTATAATCGACAAACTTGGCAGTCTCAGCCGGCCACGCGCTCTCCGCGGCCCGGCGGCTACACTGAAACCATCGCCCATCACCCGCAGACCAAGGTCCATTCCCCGCCTATGCCCACACAGGAAACCCTGATCCCGCTCACCGGCTGGCGCCGCAAGCTCTACATCATCATTTACGAGGCAGACACCCGGCCCGGCCGCATCTTCGACCTGGCCCTGATCGTCGCCATCCTGCTGTCGGTGCTGACGGTGATTTTGGAGAGCGTGCAAAGCATACAAGCGGCCTGGGGCGTCCAGCTCAAGATTCTAGACTGGTGTTTCACCATTCTGTTCACTATTGAATACGCCTTGCGGCTGATCTGCATCCATAAACCGATGCGCTATGTGAAAAGCTTCTTCGGCGTCATCGATCTGATGGCGGTGCTGCCCATGTATCTGGGTCTGTTCATCCCGGAAAGCCGCTTCCTGGCGGATATCCGCATCCTGCGGCTGCTGCGCATGTTCCGCATCCTCAAGCTGACGCGCTATATCGGCGAGGCCAGCGAACTGAAACGGGCAATGCTGGCCAGCCGCCGCAAGATCACGGTCTTTCTGGTCACCGTGGTCTTGCTGGTGGTGATTCTGGGCACGCTGATGTTCGTGATCGAAGGACCGGAGCATGGCTACACCAGCATCCCGGTCAGCATTTACTGGGCCATCGTCACCCTGACCACGGTGGGCTTCGGCGACATCACGCCCAAGACGCCGCTGGGCCAGGCGCTGGCCAGCGTGGTGATGATCACCGGCTACGGCATCATCGCGGTGCCCACCGGCATCGTCACCGCCGAAATCGCGCGCGGCAGCGGCGCCAAGAGCAAGACCGCGGAGGCGGTGTCCGGCACCCGGCTGTGCCCGCACTGCTTCACCGAGGGCCACGACTGGGACGCGCGCTTCTGCAAGCACTGCGGCGGACAGTTGCCGCGTCCGTCCAAGGGCGAGGTCAGCTAACGCCGGCCAGCAACTGCCGGTAGCGGCCGGCCATCGCGTCGTCGAAGGCCACCAGCAACACCCGCCGCAGGCCATGCGGCTCGCGCGCCAGCCAAGCGCGCACCGTCTCCACCGCGATAACGGCGGCCTGCTGCTGCGGATAGCCGTAGACGCCGCAGCTGATCGCCGGGAAGGCGATGCCGTCCAAACCATGCCGCGCCGCCAGTGCCAGGCTGTTGCGGTAGCAGGCGGCCAGCAGCTCCGCCTCCCCGTGGGCGCCGCCCTGCCACACCGGGCCCACGGTGTGGATCACATGCCGCGCCGGCAGCCGGTAGCCGGCGGTCAGCTTGGCCTCGCCGACGCGGCAGCCGTGCAAGCTCCGGCACTCCGCCAGCAGTTCCGGTCCGGCGGCGCGGTGGATGGCGCCGTCCACGCCGCCGCCGCCCAGCAAGCGGGTGTTGGCGGCGTTGACGATGGCGTCCAGCGCCAGCGTGGTGATGTCGCCCTGCCATGCCGTCAATTCGGTCTTCGCTTCCATTGCATCCCCTCCTCCGTCCAAGCCGCCATTATCCGCCCGCCGGCGCCGGGCGCAAAAAAAGCCGGCTGACGCCGGCTTTTTCCTTTTCCGCCTTAAGCAGGGTTGTTCAACAGCGAATTGCGCCGCGAATAGCCAAAGTACACCACCAGGCCGATCAACAGCCAGGCCATGAAGCACAGCCAGGTCAGCAGCGACAGCTGAGTCATCAGGAAGCCGCAGCACAGGATGGCCAGCGTCGGGATGTAGGGCACGCCCGGGCAGACGAATTTGCGCGGCAGATCGGGCTCGCGCTTGCGCAGCACGATCACCGACAGCGCGATCAGGGTGAAGGCGGCCAAGGTGCCGATGTTCACCAGCTCGGCCAGGGTGTGCAGCGGCACGAAGCCGGCCAGCAAGGCGATGATGGTGCCGATCAGCCAGGTGGCCTTGTACGGGGTGCCGTACTTGGGGTTCACCTCGGAGAAGATCTTGGGCAGCAGGCCATCGCGCGACATCGCGAACAGGATGCGGGTCTGGCCGTAAGTCATTACCAGGATCACCGTCATCATGCCGAGGATGGCGCCCAGATCGACGAAGCCGGCGAACCAGTCCAGCTTGGCCACTTGCAAGGCCAGCGACACCGGGTGGTCGACGCCGGCGAACTGCATATAAGGCACGATGCCGGTCATGATGGCGGCCACCACCACATAGAGCAGCGAACACACGCCCAGCGACCAGATCACCCCGCGCGGGATGTCCTTGGCCGGGTTCTTCACTTCCTCGGCGGCGCAGGTCACCGCGTCGAAGCCGATGAAGCTGAAGAACACGATGGCGGCGCCGTGGAACACGCCGGAGAAGCCGAAGGGCAGCGCCGGCTGCCAGTTCACCGGCTTGACGTGCCACACGCCGATGCCGATGAACAGCAACACCACGCCCACCTTGATCAGCACCACCACATTGTTGACGCGCTTGGATTCCTTGATCCCGAAGGCCAGCAAGGCGGTGATCACCATCGCCACGCAGAAGGCCGGCAGATTGAACAGCGTCTGCTTGCCCGGCAGCGAGCCGGCGGCGGCGGTCAGGTATTCAGGCAGGGTCACGCCGAAGCCGGATAGCAGGCTCTGGAAATAACCGGACCAGCCCACCGACACCGCCGACGAGGCCAGCAGGTATTCCAGCAGCAAATCCCAGCCTATGATCCAGGCGATCATCTCGCCCAGCGTGGCGTAAGCGTAAGTGTAAGTGGAGCCGGAAACCGGCAGCATGGAAGCGAACTCGGCGTAGCACAGCGCGGCGAAGCCGCAGGCGAAGGCGCTGATCACGAAGGAAAGCACCAGTCCGGGGCCGGCCACCGTGGCGCCGGTGCCGGTCAGCACGAAGATGCCGGTGCCGATGATGGCGCCGATGCCGAGCATGGTAAGGTCGAAAGCGGAAAGCTCCTTGCGAAGCCCACGCGAGGTCTGAGCGGTAGCCAGCATTCCCTGGACGCTCTTTTTGCGCATCAAACTCATTTGTTTCACTGTCCCGTAACGGCCGTCCGGTACAACGACAAAGCGCCCGCTGTCCCGGCGGGCGCTTCATACTCGGATAGGGCCTGTATGATCTGTTGTGTCCTCTCCCCGCTGCTCTGTCTGTCGTTGGCTTTAAATAAACGCGATAACAAGGGCTTGCCGTTGTCGAGCGCGGTGCTTAAGCCGCCGATCCACGCAGTTCATGCCGGGGAAGAATGCGATAGTACCGCAGGGCCGGCCGCCGGCAATACGGGAAACCCCATATAGCCCGCGGCCATCAAACCCTGCGTGTCATCATAGCGCAAAACAAATCATGGCAATGGCATTAAATCTATCAATTTGCGCGCGGCGTTCTCCAATTGCTGACGGCCGTTGTCGCCGTCGCCCAATTCCTGCTGCCCCTGCCACAGCACGGCGCCGTCGGCGCTGTTGACCACTTCCAGCGCCAGCGTGCGCACCGTGCGCACCTGATAGTCCGGCGACCAATACATGCCGCCGCCGTAACGCCAATCGCGCCAGCCGCCGGCGTACCAACCGTCCGCCGGCCAATACACCTGGCGCTGCTGGCTTTGCTTGAAACACAGCTTCCATTGCGGACGCGCCTCGTCCACCGCCGCCCCCTTCAAGACCAGCCGATCCAGCAGCCACTCGCGCATGTCCACGCCGGCGCCGGCCGACGGCAGGCAGCTCAGTCCCACCGTGCCCGCGCCGGCCCAGGACGGGCCGGCCGCCAGCAGCGCCAAGAGCGCCGCCATCGCTGTTTTCATCTTCATCGCCTCAATTCCAATAAGCCGCGTCAGCATACACTGACCGCAAATAGTCGACGAAGTGCCGTACCCGCGCCGGCAGCAGGCGGCGCTGCGGCACCACCGCGCACACCGGATAGTCCGGCGCGGAGAATTCATCCAGCACCGTCACCAGCCGGCCGTCGGACAAATCGTCCTTCACCTCCCACAGCGAACGCCAGGCCAGGCCCAGGCCCTGCAAGGCCCAGTCGTGCAGCACCGCGCCGTCGTTGCACTCCAGCCGGCCGCTCACGCGCAGGTTCACCGCCTCGCCGTCGCGGCGGAACGCCCAGCCGCGGCTCTGGCTCTCGCCCAGCGACAGGCAGTTGTGCCCGGCCAGATCCTCCAAACGGCGCGGCAGGCCGTGACGCGCCAGATAGGCCGGCGCCGCCACCACCACGCGGCGGTTTTCCGCCAGCCGGATCGCCACCAGCGAGGAATCGGCCAGGTCGGAGATGCGGATCGCGCAATCGATGCGGTCGCGCTGCAGGTCCACCAGCCGGTCCGACAGATCCAGCGTCACCTTGACGTCCGGATGGCGTAGCTGGAAACCGGCGATGTGCGGCGCCACGTGCTTGCGGCCGAAGCCGGCCGGCGCCGACACCCGCAGATGGCCGCGCGCGCGGCCGCTGCCGGAAGCCACCGCCGCTTCGGCGTCCTCCAGGTCGGCGAGGATGCGCTGACAGTCTTCGAAAAAGGCCGCGCCCTCCTGAGTGAGCGCCAGGCTGCGCGTGCTGCGGGTCAGGAGCTTGACGCCCAGCCTCTCCTCCAGCGCGTCTATGCGCCGGCCGATGATGGCCGGCACCACGCCCTCCTGGCGCGCGGCGGCCGACAAACTGCCCTGCGACACCACGGCGACAAAGGTCTCCAATTGTTTCAACATCCGGGCCGCCCCACGATTAGCTAACAAAAAGTAAAAGATGATATGTCTATATATGCATTTTTTTTTACGCTTTGCCTAGATAGACTAGCCAGGTCCCGTTTCACTGTCCCAGGTCCGGACGCGGGCGCCGCCCGTCCCGGCGCGTCCGCTCGCCGCCCCGTCCAACGATGCAAAGGAGTCCCAGCATGGCAGCCGCGCTTCCCCAGGGGATGGAAATCCTCGCTACGCTCACCCCGGCCTACGCCGACATCCTCAGCCACGACGCGCTGGCCTTCGTCGCCAAGCTGCACCGCCGCTTCGAGCCGCGCCGCCGCGAGCTGATGGCCGCCCGCGCCGCGCGCCAGGCGGAGCTGGACGCCGGCAAGCTGCCGGACTTCCTGCCCGACACCGCCGCCGTCCGCGCCGGCGACTGGAAGATCGCGCCGCTGCCGGACGACTTGCTGGACCGCCGCGTGGAAATCACCGGCCCGGTGGACCGCAAGATGATGATCAACGCGCTCAATTCCGGCGCCAAGAGCTTCATGGCGGACTTCGAGGACTCCAACTGCCCGAGCTGGGATAACCAGATCAACGGCCAGATCAATGTCCGCGACGCCTACCGCAAGACCATTTCCTTCGCCAACCCGGACGGCAAGCAATACCGGCTCAACGCCGACACCGCCACCTTGCTGCTGCGGCCGCGCGGCTGGCATTTGATGGAAAAGCACGTCAAGGTGGACGGCGACATCGTCTCCGGCGCGCTGTTCGACTTCGCCCTGTCCTTCTTCCACAACATCGAATTCTTGCGCGGCTCGGGCAGCGCCACTTATTACTATCTGCCCAAGATGGAAAGCCATCTGGAAGCGCGGCTGTGGAACGAGGTGTTCGTCTTCGCCCAACAGGAGCTGTCCATTCCCCAGGGCACGATCAAGGCCACGGTATTGATCGAAACCATACTCGCCGCCTTCGAAATGGACGAAATCCTGTACGAATTGCGCGAGCACAGCGCCGGCCTCAACGCCGGCCGCTGGGACTACATCTTCAGCTGCATCAAGAAATTCCGCCAGAACCGCGACTTCTGCCTGGCCAACCGCGCCCAGATCACCATGACGGTGCCCTTCATGCGCGCCTACGCGCTGCTGCTGCTGAAAACCTGCCATCGCCGCGCGGCGCCGGCGATAGGCGGCATGGCGGCGCTGATTCCGATCAAGAACGATCCGGAGGCCAATGAGAAGGCGCTGGCCGGCGTCCGGGCGGACAAGGAGCGCGACGCCGCCGACGGCTACGACGGCGGCTGGGTGGCCCACCCCGGCCTGGTGCCCATCGCCGCCGAGGCCTTCGGCAAGGTGCTGGGCGACGCGCCCAACCAGATCGCCAAGCAGCGGCCGGACGTTCAGGTCGGCGCCGCCGACTTGCTCAACTTCCAGCCGGAAGCGCCGATCACCGAAGCCGGGCTGGCGATGAACATCAATGTCGGCATCCAGTACCTGGGCGCCTGGATTTCCGGCAACGGCTGCGTGCCCATCCACAATCTGATGGAAGACGCCGCCACCGCCGAGATCTCCCGCTCTCAGATCTGGCAATGGATGCGCAGCCCCAAGGGCGTGCTGGACGATGGCCGCAAAGTCACCGTCGAGCTGTTCCGCCAGCTGCACGCGGCGGAGACGGCCAAGCTCAAGGCCGAGTACGGCGCGCGCTGGACCCGCCAGTACGACGACGCGGCGGCGATGTTCGATCTGCTGACCACCTCGGACGATTTCGTCGAGTTCCTGACGCTGCCGGGATACGAATACCTGGCCTGACAGGACAAATGAATCCCGGCGGCCTCATTGTCGGGATTTGTCAGCCCGGCTGCGTAGCTTTGCGGATTGAAGAGCATGGACAAGGGCCCTATGATGGGCCGCTTGTCATAATTCACCTTGCAAAGCGCGCCCGCCTCGGAGCCTGCTCAAGCTCTGGCGCCCGCCCGCGACACAGGGCGCCGCGCTCGCCGCGCGAGCTTTCATCGCGCGCAGCGGACTTTGAACAGACTCCTACATGCAAAGCATCCTCGACTTCCAGGCCACCGTGCTCAGCACCACCGGTTACGGCCTGGTGCTGACCGCCGTCATCACGATGTTCTGGCTGCGCAACCGCGACGAGCGGGCCTTTCTGTATTTCTGCGCGGCCGGCGTCTGCGTCAGCCTGGGCGGCGTGTTCAGCCTCTTGCCCATCGGCCTGCCGCCGTGGCCGCAACTGGTGTTCAACAATCTGCTGTGGATGCTGTTCCATCCCGTCGCGCTCTGCGGCATCCGCCATCTGAACGGCAAGCGTCCGCGCGTCTGGCAAAGCCTGCTGCTGACGGCCGCCGGCATGAGCGCCTATATACTGGCCGGCCCGGCCGATATGGGACGCCGCACCGCCGCGGTCTGCCTGGTTTATCTGATCGCCTGGCTGCTGGCCGCGCGCGAGCTGTGGCCCGGACATTCCCGCATCGGCGGCGCCGGCCGCAAGATGGCGCTGACGGTCTGCCTGCTGTACGCCTTGCTGGCGCTGGCGCGCATCGTCCACGCCGGCTGGGCCGGCGAGGTCTACGACGCCGACGCGATGCGCTTCACCATGCTCAGCTCGCTGGGCATGCACTGGCTCAGCTTCAGCTTCATCCTGTGCGCGCTGTACATCTGCTACGAGCGCGCGCTGGAGCGGACCCAGCACCAGGCCAGCCACGACGGCCTGACCAATCTGCTCAACCAGCGCCGCTTCCGCGAACTGGCCGAGGCCGCCTGCCGCCGCGCCTGGCGCGAGCGCAAGCCGCTGGCGCTGCTGCTCTTGGACGTGGACCACTTCAAAAGCATCAACGACCGCTACGGCCACCAGTGCGGCGACCTGGTGCTGCAGCAACTGGCCGCCTGCCTGCGCGCGGAGGCGGGCCCCGACGACATCGTCGGCCGTTACGGCGGCGAGGAGTTCGTGATGCTGCTGCCGCGCACCGGCCTGGAGGACGCGCACGCGGCCGCGCAACGCATCCTGCGCGCGGTGGACGCGCTGCGGCCGCAACCGGCCGCCGCCGCCCCGCCCTTGCGCGTCAGCGTCAGCATCGGGGTAGCCAGCACCAGCCAGCAGCCTTACGACGGCCTCTCCAGCCTGTTCCGCGCCGCGGACGGTCAGCTCTACCGGGCCAAGCGCAACGGCCGCAACCGGATAGAACTGGCCGAAGGGCAGTATGCCGTCGGAAACTTTTCTCGGGCATGATGGGCCTACACACTGCAAATCGGACTTTTCCGATCAAGACAACAATGTCATGGGAATCGACACATGAACAAACCAACTCTCTTGCTTGCCAGCCTCGGAACCCTGTTCGCCGTCAGCGCCGCCCCGGCGCTGGCCGAAAGCACCCAGCTCAATCTGTCCGCCAGCGCGCAGCGCGAAGTGGCCAACGACCAGATCAGCGCCACCTTCTACCAGCAAATGAGCAACGCCCAGCCGGCGGTGCTGGCCGATAGGCTTAACAAGGCCGCCGCCCAGGGCATTGCGCTGGGCCGCAACTACTCCAAGGTGCAGCTGTCCAGCGGCGGCTACAACACCTGGCCCAATTACGACAAAAACGGCAAGATTCAGGGCTGGCAAGGCCGGGTGGAAATCCAGCTGAAGAGCCGCGACTTCACCCAGGCCGCCGAACTGATGGCCAAACTGCAACAGAACCTGTTGCTGCAAGGGCTGCAATTCAGCGTGTCCGACCAGGCGCGCAAGGAAGCCGAGCAGAGCATGCTGCCGGAGGCCATCGCCAATCTGGAAGCCCAGGCCAAGATCGCCGCCAAGGCGATTGGCAAAAACGTCAGCAATATCAAGGAACTGGACATAGGCAGCCAGTCGCCCATCTTCCGCCCGCCGATGATGATGAAGGCCGCCGGCATGGCCGCCAACGCGGAAGTGGCCCAACCGGACCTACAGCCAGGACAATCGCAACTGCAACTGCAAGTCAGCGGCAAGGTGGAGTTGAAGTAAGCCTTCCAGCCGCCACGGCATTGCGCTAAAGTAGTCGCTCGCCAGGCCTCGCGTCCGGCGAGCACTTCGCCAGCCATCATCCAGAACGACCCGAAACATGAAACTGATCGCCTCGTTGACCAGCCCCTACGCCCGCAAGGTGCGCATCGTGCTGGCCGAAAAGAAAATAGACTGCCCGCTGGAGGAGGACGTGCCGTGGAACGCGGATACCCGCGTCGGCGACTACAATCCTCTGGGCAAGGTGCCGGTTCTGGAACTGGATGACGGCTCGACGCTGTACGACTCGCGCGTCATCGCCGAGTATCTGGACAATATCTCCCCGGTGTCGCGCATCCTGCCGCAGGAAAACCGCCTGCTGATCGCCACCCGCCGCTGGGAAGCGCTGGCCGACGGCATCGTCGACGCCGCGGTGGCCATCGTGCTGGAAAAACGGCGCCCGGACGACAAGCAGATGCCGGAAGTGATCGCGCGCCAACGCGGCAAGATAGACCGCGGCCTGGCCGCGCTCGCCGCCGATCTGGCCGACCGCCAATGGTGCAACGGCGTGGGCTACAGCCTGGCCGACATCGCCGTCGGCGCCTGCCTGGGCTATCTGGATTTCCGCTTCCCGGAAATAGACTGGCGCGACAGCCATCCCAATCTGGCCAGCCTGCTGGAGCGGCTGATGACGCGGCCGTCCTTCGCCGACACCCTGCCGCCGGCCGCCT
Source organism: Chromobacterium sp. FG22 (assembly GCF_057809415.1). Lineage (NCBI taxonomy): Bacteria > Pseudomonadati > Pseudomonadota > Betaproteobacteria > Neisseriales > Chromobacteriaceae > Chromobacterium > Chromobacterium sp. FG22. Next base: position 34,770 of record NZ_JBMDJX010000004.1, read on the forward strand.
GAGCCGCGCCGCCGTCACAAAAAACCGGGCCCAAGCCCGGTTTTTTCATGTCGTCTCGCCGCGCGGCGGATAGACAATCCGTTCTCAGACCGGCCGCGGCGCCAGCATGATGATGGCCATCCCGCACAAGGCCACCGCCGCGCCGGCCATGTCCCAAACACTGGGCCGCACGCCGTCCACCAGCCACAGCCACAACAGCGCCACCGCCACGTAGACGCCGCCGTAGGCGGCATAGACCCGGCCCGCCGCCGCCGGATGCAGGCTGAGCAACCAGACGAAGAGCGTCAAGGCCAGCGCCGCCGGCAGCAACAGCCACCACGGCCCCTCCTTGCGCAGCCACAGCCAGGGCAAGTAACAGCCGACGATTTCCGCCACCGCGGTCAGGCCGAACAAGAGCAATAATTTCAAAGCATTCAACATGGGGTCTCGCTGCGCGCCGGCATCAGATCAGGCCGGCGGCGATATTGATCATCAAGGCCAACACCGTGGCGTTGAAAAAGAAGGACAGCACGCAATGCAGCGTGCCCACCTTGCGCATGGCGCTGGTGGTGTAGCTGACGTCGGCCGTCTGTCCGGACGTGCCTATGATGCAGGCGAAATAGAGGAAGTCGCCGTAATCCGGCTCCTCTTTGCCGGGAAACTCCAGGCCCGGCGCCAGGCCGCGCGCGTGGGCGGCGTAGTAGGCCCGCGCGTAATGCAGCGCGAACATCACGTGAATGAAGGCCCAGGAGGAAAAAATGGTCAGGATGGCCAGCGCGACGTGGACGGCGCGCGGCCAGCCGTGCAGGTCCTTGACCGCCGCCAGCTCCAGCACGATGGCGGCCAGGCTGGCCAGCGCCGCCAAAACGGCCAGCGTCATCACCAGCGTCTGCCCCTCGTCCTCCAGCCTGGCCCAATGGCGGATGTGCTGACGGCCCTCGCTGAACATCATCCAGGCCACCAGCGCCAGATAGAGCGCGGCGCCGGCGTTCCAGCCGACGATGTAGCGGGTGATCTCCCGCATCGGCAACAGCCAGGGCAGCGCCAGCACGGTCAGCAGGCCGACGGCGGCGGCGATCACCAGCCGCGGACGGGCCAGCAGCATGCGCGCCGGCGCGAACCGGCGGACGGAGCGAAACAGGGCGGACATGGCGGCGAAACTCCCGGCAATGGATCAGGGCCTCAGTGTACCTGTCCCGGCGCGGGCGGCAAGCCCTCGCCGCTCAGCCCGGCGACGCGCTAAAGCGCCGGGTGAACAGCCGGCGGAAGGTCTCGAACTCACCCGGCGCCAGCGTCAGCCGGCATTGCCTGCCGTTGCGGGTCTCGGTCAGCGCGTCCTCGGTCAGCACCCGGCTGCCTTCGGCGGTCAGCAGGGCCATCAGCCGGCTCTTGTTAAACGGCGAGCGCGGATCCTCGGCGATACGGCGCTGGATCTCGCTCAGCGCGCCGCAATCGGCGATCTCGTCGTCCAGATCGAAACCGTAGGCGATGCGCCAGCTCTCGCCCTCCCCCGGCGGCCGCCGCTCCAGTTGCGCGAAGCCGGCGCCGGCCGGCCAAGCCACCCGGTAGTCGCCGTTGGCGGAGCGCGCCACTTCGCCGCACAGCGGCACCATGCGCAGCGGCTGCTTGAGGCCGTAGCCGCAATCCAGCAGATAGCCCTGGCCTTGATGCCACAGCAGAATGGCGACATGGGTGCCGCCCAGCGGCAACCAGTCCTGGCTGTCTTCATCGAAGATCGTCGCGCGGATCAGGCTGGCTTCCAGGCCGTTGCGGCGCAGGAAGAGATAAAGCAAGGGATTGAGTTCGTAACACAGGCCGCCTTCGTCGCGCAGCGCGATTTTTTCCAGCAGGCTGTGCTCGCTGATGGGCTCGGGCCCGCCCTGGAACAGGCTCAGGTTTTCAAACGGCAGGCTCAAGGCCGTCTCGCGCAACAAGGCGTCGATGTCCTCGAAAGCCAGCGGCCGCTGCGCGTCCCAGCCGACGCGGGCCCGAAAAAGAGCGTTGATGTCCGGCATAGTCCCTCCCGTCTAGCGTCAGACAGGCAATCTAACAGCCGCCGGACGGGATCGACAGATCAATTATCCGGGCGAGACGTTCAAAAAATTTGATGGTCCGCCCCCTTGCGCTCAAACGCCGCTCACCACCAATGCTCCAGCTGCACCCCGAAGGTGGAGCCGCTGAGCGCGTTGCCGAAGGCGCCGCCTTCGGCCAGCGTCGAGCCGGGCGCGGCCGCCTGCTGGGCGGCGCGGTTCCAGCGCGCGTAGGTGTAGAAGAAGCGCAGTTCCGGCCGGCTCCAGAACGCCTTGTCCAGCGCCAGCGTCGGCGCGATGGTGAACTTGCTCAGGGTGCGGACCTGTCCGTCGGCGGCCTTGACCCGGTCGAAACCCAGCTCGGCCGCCAGCTTGAAGCGCTCGCCGAAGGCGTAGACCGGCCGCGCGCCGGCCGACCACCAGGTCTGCCCGCCGTCCGGCCGCGCGTCGCGCTGCCAGGCCAGCATCAGCTGGCCGCCGAACTCGCGCGTGGCCTGCCAGTCCAGCGCCTCCACCAGGCGGCTGCGGCGCGCGCCGCTGTCGCTGACGAGGCTGCCGGTGCCGCCCAGGCCGGTGCCCGGTCCCACCCCGTATTGCAGCGAGAACAGATTGCGGCCGCCCAACACGCCTTTTTGCTCGTGCAGCGCGCTGAGCGACCAGCCGCTGTTCGCGCCCGCCACCTGGCCGGCGCGCTGGATGTAGCTGAGGCCCAGGCTCAGCTCGCCGCCGGGATTGACGGCGATGCCGCCCAATTGCAGATCGTGCTTATTGGCCTGATCCGCCTGCCACCAATTGTCGTTGCGCGAGAAGGCGTAGCTGAGCTTGAGCTCCCGGCCCAGCTTGAAATCCTCCAGGCCGAAGCCGGTGCCGCTGGGGTTCCAGAAATAAAAGTCGGCGATATGCACGTCGTGACGCTTGTAGTAGCGCCGGCCGGCCCACAGCGTGGCGCCGTTCAGCTGCGGGATGTCGCTCCATTTGGCGTAGGCCTGCGGTAGCCGGACATTGCCGTTGTCGCCCTGGAAAGTCAGCGAATGGCCGTTGCGGTTGTACAAGCTGGCCATGCCCACCACGCTGAGCTTGCTGCCGTTGTCGGCCTGGAACAGCTGCTGGCCCAGTTCCAGTTCGGCGTACTGCTCGCATTCGTTGCCGAGCCGGTACTTGGTTTCGGCGCCGGCCAGCTGGAAGCAGCTCTGTTTGCCGCCGCCGTCCGATCCGCCGGCGCCCAGGCGGGCGTAGCCGTGAAAGTCCAGCGCCTGGGCGGCGGCGGGCAGCAACAAGGGGGCGGACAAGGCCAGCAAGGCCAGGCCGCGGGGTGCGAATTGAGTCATTGTTCTCTCCATTTCCCTTAGTTTTGGGCACAGCGCGGCCTGCCGGCCGGGAATGCCGGCAGCTCGCAGAGGATTCACTCCTCGAAAATCTGAGGCTCAGTTCAGAACGGCGCGGTACATCAACGATTCGTAAGGCCGCAGCCGCGCCCGGGCGGGATGCGCCGCCGCGTCGGCGTAATTGGCGCACAGCAGCTGCCAGGCGTGATCCGGGCCCAGGTAGTCGGCCGGCGGCGAGTAGTCGCGCTCCTCGGCGCTGAAATTGCTGATCACCAGCAGCTTCTCGCGCGCTCCGGTCCGCGCGTAGACCCATAGCGCCGTATCGTCCGGCGTCAGGCAGCGGTAATCGCCGTCGCTGAAGATCGGGTACTGCTTGCGCAGCGCGATCAAACGCCGGTAATGCTGCAACACCGAGTCCGGATCGCGGCGCGCGGCGGCGACGTTCACCGTCTCCGCGTCCGGCGCCAGCCCTATCCACGGCTCGCGCCGCGAGAAGCCGGCGAAGCGGCCGTCGTCCCATTGCATAGGCGTGCGCGAGTTGTCGCGCGACTTCTGCCGGATCGCCGCCATCGCCTCTTCCCGCCCCAGGCCGTCGGCCAGCAGCTGGCGATAGGCGTTGCGGGTTTCCACGTCGCGGTAGTCGTCGATATCGGCGAAGCCGGGGTTGGCCATGCCGATTTCCTCGCCCTGGTAGATGTAGGGCGTGCCTTGCAGGCCGTGCAGCGTGGTCGCCAGCATCTTGGCGGACTCCAGCCGGTAGCGGCCGGCGTCGCCGAAGCGCGACACCACTCGCGGCTGATCGTGGTTGCACCAGAACAGCGCGTTCCAGCCGCCGCCCTCATGCATGCCGCGCTGCCAATCAGACAGGATGCGTTTGAGCGCGATGAAATCGAAGGGCGCCGCGCGCCATTTCTCGCCGTCCGGGTAATCCACTTTCAAATGGTGGAAGTTGAAGGTCATCGACAACTCGCGCCGCTCGGGATGCGAATAGGCGACGCAGTGCTCCAGCGAGGTGGACGACATCTCCCCCACCGTCATCAGATCGCGGCCGGCGAACACCTCGCGGTGCATCTGCTGCAGGTATTCGTGCACCCGCGGGCCGTCGGTGTAGAAATGGCGGCCGTCGCTGTCGTCCTCGGAAAAGGCCGGGTCCTTGGAAATCAGATTGATCACGTCCAGCCGGAAACCGGACACGCCCTTGTCCGCCCAGAAGTTCATCATGTCGAACACCGCGCGCCGCACCGCCGGGTTGTCCCAGTTCAGATCCGCCTGGGTCTTGTCGAACAGGTGCAGATAATACTGGCCGCTGGCCTCGTCCCACTCCCAGGCCGACCCGCCGAACTTGGAGCGCCAGTTATTGGGCCGGTCGCGCCAGATGTAGAAATCCCGATAGGGATTGTCCCGGCCCTGCAAGGCCTGACGGAACCACGGATGCTCGGTGGAAGTGTGGTTGACCACGATGTCCAGCATCACCCCGATGCCGCGCAGCCGCGCCTCGGCCAGCAGCAGTTCGAAATCGGCCATGCTGCCGTAGGCCGGGTCTATGGCGTAGTAATCGCTGACGTCGTAGCCGTTGTCGCGCTGCGGCGAACGATAAAATGGCGTCAGCCAGAGATAATCCACCCCCAGCCAGGCCAGGTAGTCCAGCTTGTCCGCCACCCCCAGCAGATCGCCGGTGGCCGTGCCGTGGTGGCTGTAAAAGCTCTTGGGGTAAATCTGGTACACCACCGCGGATTTCAAATTCTTGTTCATCGGAACGGCTTTCGTATCAGGACTGCGGCAACTGACGGCGCGCCAATACCCAGGTCAGCGCGAACGGCGTCACCAGGGCCACCACCATGCCCACCAGGAACATCGGAATCTGCTGCGGAATGATGGAGATGAAGGCCGGCAGGCCGCCGACGCCTATCGCCGAAGCGCGCACATGGCTGAGGGTGATGGTGGCCGCCGCCAGCGCGGAACCGGCCAGCGCCGCGTAGAACGGCAGCTTGTAGCGCAGGTTGACGCCGAACATCGCCGGCTCGGTGATGCCGAAGAAGGCGGAAATCGCCGAGGTGGACGCCATGCTCCTCTCATTGCTGGCGCGCGCCAGCCAGAACATCGCCAGCGCGGCGCTGCCCTGGGCGATATTGGACAAGGCGATCATCGGCCAGATGAAGGTGCCGCCCTGGTTGGCGATCAGCTGCAGATCCACCGCGATGAACATATGGTGCATGCCGGTCAACACCAGCGGCGCGTACAAGGCGCCGAACAGCATCGCGCCCAGCACGGGCGCCAGGTTGAACACATAGACCAGCGCGTCGGTGATGGCGATGCCCAGGTGGCGCGCCACCGGGCCGATCACCGCCAGCGCCAGCACCCCGCTGACCACGATGGTGACGATGGGCACCACCAGCAGCTGGACGGAATTGGGCACCCGCGGCCGCAGCCACAGCTCCACCCTGCACATCACCCAGGTGGCGGCCAGGATGGGCAGGATCTGGCCCTGGTAGCCCACTTTCTCGATGCGGAACCAGCCCAGCACGTCGAAATACGGCAGCGCCGCGCCGTCCAGGCCGGCGGCGGCCTTGCCGTAGTTCCAGGCGTTGAGCAGGTCCGGATGCACCAGCAGCAGGCCCAGCACGATGCCCAGCACCTCGCTGCCGCCAAAACGCTTGGCCGCCGACCAGCCCACCAGCGCCGGCAGGAAGACGAAGGAGGTGTTGGCCATCATATTGATCAGCCCCCACACCCCGTCCAGGCCCGGATAGGCGTCCAGCAGGCTCTTGCCGTCGATGAACATGCCCTTGGCGCCCAGCAGATTGTTCAAGCCCATCAGCAGGCCGGCCACGATGATGGCGGGCAGGATGGGCATGAACACGTCGGAGAACACCTTGACCAGCTGTTGCAAGCGGCCCTGCTTCTGATCGCCGCTGGCCTTGACCTCGGCCACGGTGGCGCGCTGCAGCGCCGCCAGTTCGATCAAGGGCTGGTAGACCCGGTCCACGTCGCCGGAGCCGATCACGATCTGAAACACGCCGCCGTGACTGAACTGACCCTTGATCAGGTCCACCTGGCGCAAGGCCTCCTGGTCCACCCGGCTTTCGTCCTTCAAGGACAGGCGCAGCCGGGTAATGCAGTGCGCGGCCTGCTGGAGGTTGTCGCGGCCGCCCACCGCTTCGAGTATCCGCGCGGCTATCTTCTGGTAATCGTGGCTCATCTGAGGGTCCCTGTATCTCTCGGCCGACGGTCTGCGCCGTCTAGCCCGTTATCAAACCTGGCGGCGATATTGGCAAGCGCCGCCGATGCTGATGGCACGCTAACTGGTACAGACGAGTTGTGTCAACACTCGTATAGACGAGTTTGCGCAAAATCAAACGCCCCCGTGCGTGAACGCAACAGGCGCGACGGATCGCTTCAGATCAAGGAATGACGGCGCGCGCCGCCGCGCCGCTATTTGCGGCGGGCGACGTCGGAGAAGAAGAATTTGTCCAGCCGGTGGCGGGACTCGGTGTATTCGAACTGACGGCCGTCGTAGAGATGAGTGTGGTTCTTGACCACGATCACGTGGTCCATGCCGTTCAGATCCAGATAGCGGCGATCGTCGTCGCCGCAGGCCTGCGCCTCTATCACCCGGCGCGCGTAACTGATGTTCAGGCCCAGCCGCTGTTCGATGAATTCGTAGATGGAGCCGGCGGCGGCCTCCCGGTCCAGGCCCGGTACCAGGCTGGCCACGAAGTAATTGATGTCCAGGATCACGTTTTCATTATCGATATTGCGCACCCGCTTGATCTTGAGCAGCGGGGTTTTCTCGCGCACGTCCAGCAGGCGCGCCAATTGCGCGTCCGCCGGCACCGTCTCCATCTCCGCCACCCGGGAGCTGACGCGGCGGCCCAGGTGCTGATGCGCCTCCTTGAAGCTGACGATGCCGCTGAGCTGGAACTCGATATTGCCGGAGCGCAGCACGAACACGCCCTTGCCGTGAATCTTCTGCACATAGCCGCGCTCCTGCAACATGTCCACCGCCTTGCGCACGGTGCCGCGGCTGGCCTCGTAGCCCTGCATCAGCTCGGTTTCGGAAGGAATGCGGTCGCCTTGCTGGTAACGCTGGTTGTCGATGTCGGCGACGATGTCGGAAAAGATTTGGCTGTATTTGTTCACGGCGTGGATTCGGCAAGATCTGGCGGAGCGCCCCAGTCCGGCAGTCTGCCTCAAGCGCGGGCGGCGCGCCAGTCCGCGCCGGACGCGTTCTTCCGCTCCGCGCAACACTGCATTGTCCGCCGCGGATATTCCGCCGGCCGCCGGCCCGGCGCACACTGGGCGCCTTCCCTCACCAGACAGGAACGTCGTCATGCACGCACCAGAACTCCGCCCGCCGCTGCCGCCCTTCGATCGCGACAGCGCCATCCTCAAGGTCCGCCTGGCCGAAGACGGCTGGAACAGCCGCAATCCGGAACGCGTGGCCCAGGCCTATACCGAAGACAGCCAGTGGCGCAACCGCGCCGAACTCCCGCGCGGCCGCGCGCAGATCATCGACTTCCTCGCCGGCAAATGGCGGCGCGAACACGAGTACCGGCTGATCAAGGAACTATGGGCCCACGACGGCGAGCGCATCGCGGTGCGCTTCGCCTACGAATGGCGGGACGAGGCCGGCCAGTGGTTCCGTTCCTACGGCAACGAAAACTGGGAGTTCGCCGCCGACGGCCTGATGCAGCGCCGCTACGCCTGCATCAACGATCTAGCCATCCGCGAGGACGAGCGCCTGTTCCACTGGCCGCTGGGGCGCAGGCCGGACGATCATCCCGGCCTGAGCGAACTGGGCTTGTAAGAACCTATTCAAAGCCTGCTGCGCTTCAGGCCGCCTTGCACGGCGAGTACAAGCTCAAAATGCTCATGTACCACGAGTACATTCCGCTTTTTCGCTCGTTTTCGCCTTGTCTCGCTCTCGCTCGCGAGACTTTGAACAGGCTCTAAGCCAGACCTAGGCGGCCCTCACTCCGCGAAGCAGGCATCCTCCAGCAACATGTCTTCGAAGAAGGCGCCGAAGGGCCGGGACGGATGGCGGATGTGGATCTCCAACACCCACAGCATGCGCGCCGGCGTGAAGTCCACCTCCGCCAGCGGCCCCTCGTGGATGGCCGCGTGCGGGAAGTCCGCCAGCCGGTGGCCGGACAGATCCAGGTTCAAGACCCAGCCGCGGCCGGCGGCGCAGTCCTCGGCGAAGCGGTACAGCTCACGCCCGCTACAGCCCTCGCTCGCCCATTTGCGCCTCACCTCGTGGAAGATGGCGCGGGCGTCGGCGGCGCAGCGCGCCATCTCGGGATCGGCGCCGGTGACGAAGCTGTCGCCGCCGTCGCCCTCCCACTGTTTCCACACCGGGCCGATGTCGATGAAGAAAATATCGTCCTCGCCCAGACGCACGCCGGGATCGGAGGCCGCGCCGAAAGTCTTCAGCGTGTTGCGGCCAAAGCGCACGTAGACGTCGTGCCAGCCGCGCAGCATGCCGCGCTCGGCCAGGATGTCCTTGGCCTGTTCCACCGCGTCCTCCTCCAGCATGCCCGGCCGCATCGCCGCGGCGATCAGGGCGATCGCCTGCCGGGTTTTGTCCCGCACCGCCATCAATTGCTGCGGATCGAAGGCCGGGCCCACGCCCTCCAGCGCCGATTGTTCAATGCTTGCTTCCATTTCATGCTCCTGTGCTTGAGTGCGGGCAGGCGGTCGCCTACCCGGGTATGGCTATCTGTAAACCGTGCAAGCTTGGCTGCAGGGCGATCTGGCAGGCCAGCCGGCAGCGGCCCCCGTCCGCCTCCGACAGCTCCAGCGCCGCCAGCAGCCGACGCTCCGCGCGCTCCATCGCCGGCAAACGCGGCAGCCAGTCCGGCTCGACGCGCACCAGGCAAGTGCCGCAGGCGGCCTGCCCGCCGCAGACGCCGCGCATCAGGCCGGCGGCGGCCAGCGCCTGCATCAGGCTGCCGGCGGCGGGCGCTTCCAGCCGCCGCTCCCCGCCGTCCGCGGCGCGAACGCTCACCGCCATGACGGCCGCGCTCGGCGCGGCCGACGCCGCCGGCTGGAAGGCGTCGGCCAGGAAACGCTCTTCCGGCAAGCCGCGCTGCCGCGTCAGCAATCGGCGCGCCGCGTCCACCATCGCCGGCGCGCCGCAGGCGTAGACCTCCGCGGTGCGCAAACAGGGAAAATCCTCGGCCGCCGCCTGCTGGACGAAACCGCGCCGGCCGTCCCAGCCCGGATCGGGCTCGGACAGCACCGGCTCGAAGCGGAATCCCGGCCGCTCGCGCTCCCAGGCTCGCAGCTCCTCGAGCAAATACAGGTCGTCCGCGTTGCGGCCGCCCCAGTACAAGGTCACCGGCCGCCGCCCGGCCGCGCCCAGGCCCTGCTGCAGCATCGCCCGCAGCGGCGCGATCCCGGTGCCGGTGGCCAGCATCACGGCCTGATCGACGCCGGAGTCCTCCCGCCACACGCAATCGCCGTAGGGCCCTTGCAGCCAAAGCGCGTCGCCCGGCCGCGCCTGCCGGCGCAGCCATTCCGAAAACGCCCCGCCCGGCAGCAGCCGCACGTGCAACTCCACGCCGCCGTCGGCGCGCGGCGGCGCCGCCATCGAGTAACTGCGCGTCAGCCCGCCCGGAGCCGTCACCGCAACGAATTGCCCGCTGCGGAAAAACAGCGGCGCCGCGTCGGCGCACTCCAGCCGCAGCCCGCAGACCTCGCGCCCCAGTCGCTCTATCGCCGCCAGCCGGTAGCGGCCTGCGCCGCTGTCTGCCTCTTGTGTCATTTGCCGCTCCTTGAATGTCCATCTCGATCACTTTAAGCCGTCTCTGGACCAGCAAAAACATCCAGTTTTGATAAGATTGATGGTCCAGAAACGGGAACGAGAACCAGGAAAGGAGTCCGCGGCATGCTGCGAAAATGGGATTTGCAACTGAGCCTGGATAGAGACGGCGGGCTGCCGGTGCATCTGCAAATCGCCCAGCAGATCAGCGCCGACATCCAACGCGGCCGGCTGCGGCCGGGCGCGCCGCTGCCGGGCAGCCGCGAACTGGCGGCGCAGCTGGGCATCAACCGCAAGACCGCGGTGCTGGCCTACGAGGAACTGGCGGCGCAAGGCTGGCTGCTGACGCAGGGCCGGCGCGGCACCTTCGTCGCGCCCAGCCTGCCGCTGCTGTCGCCGCGGTCCGCGCCGGCCGCCGCGCGGACGCCCGCAAGCGTCCCCGCGCACGACGACATCGACTTTGGCGACGGCGTGCCGGATTCGCGGCTGATTCCCTTCGACGTGCTGGGCCGCGCCTACCGCCGCGCGCTGATCGCCGCGGCCCGCGCCGGGCGTCTGGCCTACGGCGACCCGCGCGGCGAACTGCCCTTGCGCCAGGCCTTGGCGGAAATGCTGGACATGGAGCGCGGGCTCAACGCCGACGCCGAACGCATCTGCCTGGTGCGCGGCAGCCAGATGGGCATCTATCTGGCCGGCCGGGCGCTGCTGCGGCCCGGCGACGCGGTGGCGCTGGACGCGCTCAGCTATCCGCCGGCGCGCGAAGCCTTTCGCTCTCTGGGCGCGCGGCCGTTGGACGTGGAACAGGACGCCGCCGGCATGCGTGCGGACGCGCTGGAGCGGCTGTGCCGGAGCCAGCCGGTCAAGGCCGTCTACCTGACCCCTCACCACCAGTATCCGACCACGCGGATGATGCCGGCCGAACGCCGGCTGCAATTGCTGGCCCTGTCGCGACGCTACGGCTTCGCCATCATCGAGGACGACTACGACCACGAATTCCACTACAGCCGCAGCCCGGTGCTGCCCATGGCCAGCCTGGACGCCGCCGAGCGCATCGTTTACGTCGGCTCCCTGTCCAAAGTGCTGGCGCCGGGGCTGCGCGTCGGCTACCTGGTGGCCGAGCCCGCCCTCATCCAGCGCTGCGCCGCCGACATCATGCTGATAGACCGCCAAGGCAACGCCGTCACCGAACTGGCGGTGGCCGAACTGATGCACAGCGGCGAACTGAAACGCCATCTCCGCCGCGCGCTGCGCATCTACCGCGCGCGCCGCCAGGCGCTGGCCGACGCGATAGACCGCCATCTGGCCGGCCTGGCCGAATACGAGCTGCCGGAAGGCGGGCTGGCGCTTTGGCTGCGGCTGCCGTCCTGGGTGGACATGCCGCGGCTGGGCGCGGACGCGCGCAGCGCGGGCGTACGCTTCCTGCCCGGCGGCGCCTTCGCCGACGACGGCCGCGACATCCCGGCGCTGCGCCTGGGCTTCGGCGCGCTGGAAGCGGAGCAACTGGAGCAAGGCGTCGCCCGCCTGGCGCAGGCGCTGCGCCGGCAAATTCCGGCGACGGGATTGCGGAGCTCATGACAAAGAACTAATCTGAGCCGACACCCTCACCCTAAAGGCCGCGCATGAGCCAAGCCCACGCCCCCTACCGGCTAACGCTGGAACGCCTGATCGACGCTCCGCCGGAACAGGTTTACCGCGCCTGGACCGACCCCGAACTGCTATGCCAATGGTTCACCCCGCGGCCGTGGACGGTGGCCTCGGCCGAACTAGACGTCCGGCCCGGCGGCTCCAGCCTGGTGGTGATGCGCAGTCCGGAAGGACAGGACTTCCCCAATCGCGGCGTCTATCTGGAAGTGCGGCCCGGGCGCCGTCTGGTGTTCACCGACGCTTACACCGAAGCCTGGCTGCCTTCGGCCAAGCCCTTCATGACCGTGACGCTGGAATTCCAGCCCCGCGACGGCAAGACGCATTACCGCGCGGACGTCTTGCACTGGACCGAGGCCGACCTGCGCGAACACGAGGCGATGGGCTTCGCCAGCGGCTGGGGCCAGGCCACCGATCAACTGGAAGACCTGCTGGCCGGGCTGGGCGGAGGCGCTTGAGCGTGTGCTTTTTTATCAATCGCTTAGCGCCCGCGCCGTCGCCGGAACCGCCCACAGCGGCGGCGCGCCTTGCCAAAACAGGCAAAAAACGCTACATTCGGGCGCTCTAGCCGAAAACGCGCGGGTGTAGCTCAATGGTAGAGCAGAAGCTTCCCAAGCTTACGACGAGGGTTCGATTCCCTTCACCCGCTCCAGTCCGATTTCCCAACCCGTAACCTAGATCAAACCGCTGGCATGGCCCATCCGAGCATCCACCCATGAAATTGAACTCCGGCCGGCTGTGGCTTCGCATCGCTGTTTACAGCCTCACCGCGCTAGTGGCGGTCGTCGTGCTGGTGCAATCGCTGATCTACTGGCAATTTAATGAAGCTCAGGTGCGCGGCACCCTGTCGCACGCCTTGCAGGACACCGGCCGCGTCATCAGCATCGAAGGCCGCGTCACCCCGATATTGTTCCCCTCTCCCGGCATCCAGATCGAAAAGCTCTCCGTCTCCGAACCGGGCCAGCAAACGCCGTTTGCCCGCGTGGAGGAATTGCGCGTCGGCCTGGCCTGGTGGCCGCTGCTGTTCGGCAACCGCGAAGTGAGCTCGGTGGCGCTGTACGGCCCCAGCGCCAACATCAGCCGCGGCGAAGACGGCCGCCTGTCCATCGCCGATCTGTTTCAGCGCCATAGCCAGAGCAGCTTCTCCATCAAGCTGGACACGCTGAAGATACGCGAGGGCACCCTGGTGCTGTCCGACCAGATGACCCATACCGACAGCCGCGTCGCCAGCATCAGCCTGGACGCGGACGATCTGCGCGGCGGCGCCAGCCTCAGCGCCGGCGCCATCCTGGAACAGGGCTCGCGCCCGGTGCGCCTGGCGGTCAACACGCCGCTGTCCATCCAGGACGACCAGGTCAGCCTGGAAGCGCTGGACGCGGTGGCGATGACCCAGGTTCCCGGCCTGGGCGAAAGCAAACTCACCGTCAGCGGCCAGTACAAACTCAATTTCGCCACCTTGCAGGCCACCGGCAGCAATGTGGCGCTCGCCTTCAGCAGCGAGCGGCCCAGCAGCGAAGTCCACCTGGCGCTGCCGCAGATCAACGCCAGCTTCGACGAGCTGACCATGCCTTCCGGCCAGCTGAGCGCCAAGCTCAGCTACGCGCGCAGCCAGTACCAGCTGGAAGCCGCGCTGGAAAACCTCAAGCTCAACGAAGCCGGCCTGTACGCCGACAAGCTGCACGGCGACTTCAACTGGCTGGCCGGCTCCACCAAGGTCAACGTCAAGCTCAACGCGCCGCTGTCCCTGGCCGGCATGAATCAATTGCGGATGCAGCCCTTGGCGCTGACCTCCACCATCACCACCCCGCTGCTGCCGCGCGGCAAGCTGGTGTCCACCATGGACGGCGCGCTGGACGGCGATCTGGACGAGCCGCGCTTCAATCTGCGCGTCGCCGGCAAGATGGACGGCTCCGACCTCGCCGTCACCGTCAGCCAGTACGGCCTGATCAAGCCGCGCCACGAAGCCACGGTGTCGGTGGGCCGTCTGGACCTGAACCGCTACCTGCCGGAAAGCAAGGGCGATCCGGTGGCCATCTTCCAGAACACCGGCGACATCCCGCTGGACTGGCTGGACCTGTTCGACCTCACCGGCAAGGTGGCGGTGGGCGAGCTGGCGGTGGGCCGCTTCCGCATCAAGCAGATCAGCAGCAATGTGCGCATCAACCCGCGCGAGCTGGAGCTGGACCAGATGTCGGCCGACATCTACGAAGGCAGGCTGCAAGGCGACGCCAGCCTCAGCCGCCGCGACGTGCCGCAGCTGAAAGTGAACCAGACGCTGCAGGGCATGAAGATCCGCCCGCTGCTGGTGGACCTGTTCAACTTCAGCCGCCTGGACGGCAAGGGCAACGGCAAGATAGACATCAACGCCGACGGCAAATCCTTCGCCCAGCTGCGCGACACCCTGAGCGGCAATGTGCAGATGAGCTTGAACAACGGCGCGCTGACCGGCATCGACCTGGTGGCGGCGCTGAAGAACCTGCCGGCCGAGCTGAAGGAATGGAACAGCGCCGCGCAGAACGACCAGAAAACCACCTTCGCCACGCTGTCCAGCAGCTTCCGCCTGGACAAGGGCGTGGCGCGCAGCCAGGACCTGAAGCTGGCCTCTCAGCTGATGAATGTCGGCGGCGGCGGCAAGATAGACCTGAAGCAAAGCATCGTCGACTACACCATGGACGTGCAGGCCAACCCGCTGGCCTTCGCCCGCCTCAAGGGCGTCAACGTGCCGCTGAAGATCACCGGCCCGCTGAACGCGCCGGTCTACGCGCTGGACTTCAACGCCATGGTCAAGGGCAAGAAGACCGAGGTGGAAAAGCAGCAGGCGCTGAAGCAGCAGTTGCAAAAGCAGATCACCACCATCCTGCCTTAACGCCCGACAAACAGCATCAAGACGAACGGCCCCCGCGGCTCACGCCGCGAGGGCCGTTCGACGTCCTCCCGCCGGTCCTTACTCCCCCTGCAGAATCCGGTACTCGGCCAGCGCCAGCTGCTCCGGCGTGCCCAGCAACACCAGCGCGTCGCCCTGCTCCACCTCGAAACTGTCGTCGAAATCGGTGCGCCGCACCCGCTGACGGCGGATCGCCTTCAATTCCACGCCCAAATCCCTCAGATGCAGATTGGCCAACGGCTGGCCCACCGCCGCCGCTCCGGTGCAGACCTGAATGCTCTGCAGCCGCGGCACCAAGGCCTCGTCCATGCCCTCGCCCTCGTCGCTGACGCCGCGGAAGAAGCCGCGGAACAGGCCGTAGCGCTCCTCGCGCACCGCGCGGATGCGGCGCACCACCCGGCTCGGCGGCACGCCGACCACCAGCAGCGCCTGCGAGGCCAACATCAAGCTGCCCTCCATCACCTCGGCCACCACCTCGTCGGCGCCGGCATGGCGCAGCTGATCCATATCGCTGTCGTCCACCGTGCGCACGATCACCGGCAGCCCCGGCCGCGCATGCTCCACCGAACTCAAAATGCGCAGGGCCGCGTGGGTGTCGGCGAAGGTCACCACCACCGCCTTGGCGCGCATCAGCCCGGCCGCCACCAGCACCTCGTGCTTGCCGGCGTCGCCGAACACCACCGGATCGCCGGCCTCGCCGGCCTCGCGCACCCGCTCCGGGTCCATGTCCAGCGCGAAGAACGGGATCTCCTCCGCCTCCAGCAAGCGCGCCAGCGCCTGACCGCTGCGGCCGTAGCCGCAGATCACCACATGGTCACTCTTGGACATGCTCTCCACCAGCATATGGTGCAGGTCCAGCGCCTGGAACATCCAATCCTGCTTGATCAGGCGGCGGGTGATCTTGTCCCCGTACAGGATCAGGAAGGGCGCGATCAGCATCGAGATCAGAATCGCGGCGATCGCCGCCTGAGCGGTGCCGGCCGGCACCAGATGCAGGTTCAAGGCCAGCGCCAGCAGCACAAAGCCGAATTCGCCGCCCTGGGCCAGGGCCAGCGCGGCGCGCATGGATTCATTGGACTTGTGGCGGAAGCCGCGCGCCACCCCGAACACCACCGCCACCTTGATCGGCAGCAACAGGGCCAGCATCAGCAGCACTTCGCCGAAACGCTCGAACAACACCGTCAGTTCCAGCTTCATGCCCACGGTGACAAAGAAGAAGCCCAGCAGGATGTCGCGGAACGGCCGGATGTCCTCCTCCACCTGATAGCGGTATTCGGTTTCCGAAATCAACATGCCGGCGACGAAGGCGCCCAAGGCCAGCGACAGGCCGGACAGCTCGGTCAGCCAGGCCACGCCCAGCGTCACCAGCAGCACATTGATCATGAACAGCTCGCCCGAGCGCTGGCGCGCCACCAGATGGAACCACGGCCGCAGCAGGCGCTGGCCGAAGAACAGCAGCAAGGCCAGCACCACCACCACCTTCAGCGCCGCCAGGCCCAGGTCCATCCACAAGGTGTCGCTGCCGCCGGCGAAGGCCGGGAACAGAATCAGCAAGGGCACCACCGCGATGTCCTGGAACAACAGCACGCCAATGGCCAGCTGGCCATGGGCCTGGTTCAGCTCCAGACGCTCGTTCAGCAATTTGCTGACGATGGCGGTGGACGACATCGCCAGCGCGCCGCCGACGGCGAAACCGGTCAGCGGACTGCCGCTGAGCCAGCCCACCGCCAGGCCCACCAGCAACATGGTGGCCGCCACCTGACCGAAGCCGACGCCGAACACCAGCTGCCGCATCGCGCGCAGCTTGGGCAGGGAAAACTCCAGGCCGATGGAGAACATCATGAAGACAATGCCGATCTCGCCGAGAAAGGCGGTTTCCTCGCCTTGCGGAATCAGATTCATCACGCCGGGGCCGGCCAGAAAGCCCACCACCAGATAACCGAGCATGGCCGGCACTTTCAGGCTGCGGCACAAGGTCACCGACAACACCGCGGCCAGCAGAACCAAGACGATAGGGGCTAGTGACGAATGCATCGCGCGGCGGGGCTCCTGAAGCGAGAGAAAGGAAAAAGACTGCAATTTTTAACACATGCCAAGCAAAAGATGCACCAGCCTGCGTTCAGCGATTATAACCTTTGATATACTTTCGAATTATGGAAAAAGTACAAGCTCCGTCCCGGCTCCAATTGGCCCGGGAAGTCCTGCAGATAGAGTCCGAAGCCCTCACCGCGCTGTCGCGCAGCCTGAACGGCGACTTTCTCGCCGCCGTGGACCTGATCCTGGCCAGCGCCGGCCGTCTGGTAATCACCGGCATGGGCAAGTCCGGCCACGTGGCGCGCAAGATCGCCGCCACGCTGGCCAGCACCGGCACGCCGGCCTTCTTCGTTCACCCGGGCGAGGCCGCCCACGGCGATCTGGGCATGATCACCGCCCAGGACATCGTGCTGGCGCTGTCCAACTCCGGCGAAAGCGACGAAATCATCGCCCTGCTGCCGGCCTTGAAGCGCAAGGGCGTGCGCTTGATCTGCATGACCGGACGCGAAAGCTCCACCATGGCGCAGGAGGCCGACATCCACCTGGACGCCCGCGTGGAGAAGGAAGCCTGCCCGCTGGGCCTGGCCCCCACCACCAGCACCACGGTGCAGATGGCGCTGGGCGACGCGCTGGCGGTCACGCTGATGGACGCGCGCGGCTTCGGCCAGGGCGATTTCGCGCTGTCGCATCCGGGCGGCAGCCTGGGGCGCAAGCTGCTGGTCCACGTTTCCGACATCATGCACAGCGGCGAGGAATTGCCGCGGGTGGCGCCGGGCACGCCGCTGAAGGACGCCTTGCTGGAACTGTCCCGCAAGCGCCTGGGCATGCTGGCCGTCTGCGCCGCCGACGACGCCCTGCTGGGCGTCTACACCGACGGCGACCTGCGCCGCACGCTGGAACGTTCCGCCAACCTTTACGATCTGACCATCGATCAGGTGATGAGCCGCTCGCCGCGCACCATCAGCCCCAAAAAGCTGGCCACCGAGGCGGTGTTCCTGATGGAACAGAACAAGATCACCAGCCTGCTGGTCGTAGATGAAAGCAACAAATTGATAGGCGCGCTGCATCTGCACGATCTATTCAAGGCCGGCGTGATCTGAGTCGCCGGCATTAGCAAGGACAAGCATGCAAAGCATTTTTGAGCAGGCCCGCAAGGTCAAGCTGCTGATCATGGACGTGGACGGCGTGATGACCGACGGCCGCATCTACTACAACGCCCACGGCGAAGAAAGCAAATCCTTCAATGTGCAGGACGGCCTGGGCCTGCGCCTGCTGCAATCCACCGGGGTCCAGCTGGCCATCATCTCCGGCCGCGCCGACCGCTGCGTCGAGCATCGCGCCCAGGCGCTGCACATCGACCACTACTACGGCGGCGTGCACGACAAGAAACTGGCCTTGGGCGAACTGCTGGAACTCACCGGCCTGACGGCCGAGGAATGCGCCTTCATCGGCGACGATCTGATCGACCTGCCCATCATCACCCGCGTCGGCCTGGCCGTCGCGGTGCCGGAAGCGCCGGCCCTGGTGCGCCAGCGCGCCCACTACGTGACCGGCTGCTCCGGCGGCAAGGGCGCGGTGCGCGAGCTGGCCGAGCTGATCATGCAGGCCCAGGGCTCCTTCGACGCCATCCTGGCCAGGTATCTGGCATGATCCGCCTGCTGCGCTCCCACCGCCTGTTCCCGCTGCTGCTGGTGGGCCTGACCGGCCTGTTGACCGTGTGGCTGGACCAGGTCTCGCGCTGGGACAGCAACCGCCGCGAACTGGACCCGGACAAGCCCGAGTACGTGGCCGAACACCTGATCGCCACCCGCTTCGACCCGCAAGGCAAGCTCTACGAGCGGCTGATCGCCTCGCGCATGTGGCAATACCCGGGCAAGGACGACGCCTTCTTCGAAAATCCCGAGCTCTACCAGTACCAGCAAGGCGCGCTGCAATACCAGTTGATCGGCGACGTCGGCCGTTACAACAACAAAACCCAGCAAGCCTATTTCGACAAGAAGGCGACCATGATCCAGCCCGCCGCCGCGGACAAGCCGGAGACCAAGGTCGTCACCAGCGCCATGCATGTCGACACCGGCAAGAAAATCGCCCGCTCCGCCGCGCCCACCGTATTCTTCCAGGGCAAATCGCACGGCAACTCCGTGGGCTTCGTCTACCAGCAACAGACAGGTTTGTTGAACCTGCTGTCTCACACCAAGATCATTTATGAAAAATAAGCTCCGTCTCCTGCTGGCCGGCCTGGCACTGGCCGCCGCCTCCGTCGCCCACGCCGAACAAGCCGACCGCACCAAGCCGATGGAAATCACCAGCGACAACGGCTGCACCATGGACCAGATCAAGGGCGTCTCCACTTGCGAAGGCAATGTGGTGATCATCCAGGGCACCTTGCGGCTCAACGCCGACAAAGTCGTCGCCACCCAGGACAAGCAGGGCAACCAGACCCTGGTGGCCACCGGCCGCATCGTCACCTTCCGCCAGAAAATGGACGGCAAGAACGAATGGGTGGAAGGCCAGTCCAGCCGCCTCGACTACAGCAGCGCGGCCAACCTCGCGGTGCTGACCGGCAACGCCCGGGTCAAGCGCGAAGGCGACCTGGTGGTGGGCAATGTGATCACCTACAACACCCAGAACGAAACCTACCAAGTCACGGGCGGCACCGCCACCGGCCCCAACAAGGGCCGCGTCACCGTGATCCTGCAGCCCAAGAACACCGCCTCCCAGCCGGCGACGGCCAAACCCGCCAGCGGAGCCGCCAAATGACGCAAAGCGTGCTCAAGGTGGAGCGCCTGCGCAAGCGCTTCAAGAAACGCACCGTGGTCAAGGACGTGGCGCTGGAAATCGCCAGCGGCGAAGTGGTGGGCCTGCTCGGCCCCAACGGCGCCGGCAAGACCACCAGCTTCTACATGATCGTCGGCCTGATCGGCGCCGACGACGGCGAGATTCGCCTGGACGATCAGGTGATCACCCACTACCCCATCCACCAGCGCGCGCGCCTGGGCCTCGGCTATCTGCCGCAGGAAGCCTCCATCTTCCGCCGCATGACGGTGGAGGAGAACATCGCCGCCATCCTGGAAGTGTCCGGCCTCAAAGGCAAGGAACTGGACAAGGAACTGGACCTGCTGCTGGACGACCTCAATATCGGCCACCTGCGCGACAGCAGCGCGCTGTCGCTGTCCGGCGGCGAACGCCGCCGCGTGGAGATCGCCCGCGTGCTGGCCACCCGGCCGCGCTTCATCCTGCTGGACGAACCCTTCGCCGGCGTCGATCCGATCGCGGTGATCGACATCCAGAAAATCATCTCCTTCCTGAAGGAACGCGGCATCGGCGTGCTGATCACCGACCACAATGTGCGTGAAACCCTGCGCATCTGCGACCGCGCCTACATCATCAGCGAAGGCTCGGTGCTCGCCTCCGGCGAGCCGGAAGAACTGGTCAACAACGAGAAGGTGCGCGAAGTTTACCTTGGCGAACACTTCCACCTGTAAGCGATGAAACAGACACTTCAGCTCAAGGTATCGCAGCAGCTGACCCTGACGCCGCAACTGCAGCAATCGATCAAGCTGCTGCAGATGTCCACCCTCGACCTGCAGACCGAAGTCGAGCGCTTCTTGCTGGACAATCCCTTGCTGGAGCGCGGCGACGAAGCGCCGCAGGGCGAGGCGCCGGACGCCGCCGCCCAGGAACCGGAGGCCCCGGCGGAAAGCCGCGACGACGCCTCCGGCGACGACGGCGAACGCGGCGCGGAGACCGGCGAACTGAGCGACTGGGGCAGCGGCGGACGCCGCGGCGACGGCGACGACGAGCTGGACCCGATGCTGAACGTGCCCTGTCCTATCAGCCTGCGCGAGCACCTGCTGGCGCAGTTGGGCGAAGTGGCGCTGCCTACGCGCGATCAGGCCATCGTCCAGCTGCTGATTGAAGAGCTGGACGACGACGGCTATCTGGGCCAGACGCTGGAAGACATCGCCAGCCACCTGCCGCTGGAACTGGAAATCGAGGCCGACGAGCTGATGATAGGCCTGCGCCTGCTGCAGCAGTTCGACCCGCCCGGCGTCGGCGCGCGCTCCTTGCCGGAAGCGCTGGCGCTGCAATTGCAGCGGCTGGACCCGGACGAGCCGCAGCGCGGCTTGGCGCTGGCCATCGTCCGCGACCACCTGGCCCTGCTGGGCAACCGCGACTACACCCGGCTGAAAAAACAGCTGGGCGTGGACGACGCCGCGCTGCGCGCCGCCCAGGCGCTGATCGCCCGCCTCAACCCCCGCCCCACCGCCGGTTTCGGCGCCAGCGACACCCAGTACGTGATCCCCGACGTCTCGGTCAGAAAACGCAAGGGACGCTGGGTGGCCGCCCTCAACGGCGGTGCCGTGCCTCGCTTGCGCGTCAACCAGATGTACGCGCGGCTGCTGGCGGAAAACCGCGGCGGCAACGGCGAAATGTCCTCGCGGCTGCAGGAGGCCAAATGGCTGGTGAAGAACATCCAGCAGCGATTTGACACTATCCTGAAAGTGGCGGAAGCTATCGTTGAACGGCAGCAATCGTTCTTTGAACACGGCGAAGTGGCCATGCGCCCGCTGATTCTGCGCGACATCGCGGACGAGCTGGGCCTGCATGAATCCACGGTGTCCCGGGTCACCACCCAGAAATACCTGCTCTGCCCGCGCGGCCTGTTCGAGCTCAAGTATTTCTTCGGCAGCGCGCTGGAAACCGACAGCGGCGGCGAGTGCTCCGCCACCGCGATCAAGGCCCACATCCGCAGCCTGATCGACGCCGAATCGCCGAGCAAACCGCTGTCCGACAGCGCCCTGGTCGAAGCGCTGGCCAAACAGGGAATACAAGTTGCCAGACGCACGATAGCCAAGTATCGTGAAGCCATGCAGATACCGCCGGTCAACCAGCGCAAGACGCTGTGACCCAGGCGGCGGAATACAGCGATCCGGCCGACCCGACCGGACTGTCAACACCAGAAGGAGCTAGGGTATGAACCTCAAAGTAACTGGACTGCATCTGGAAGTAACTCCCGCCCTGCGCGAATACGTTGAAACCAAAATGGAGCGCGTTACTCGACATGTCGACCATGTGATCGACATTTCCGTTACTCTGTCTGTTGATAAACTGGTGCAAAAGGCCGAAGTCAACGTGCATCTGTCCGGCAAGGACATCCACGTGGAAGCCACCGAATCCGATATGTACGCCGCCATCGATCTGCTGATCGACAAGCTGGACCGTCAAGTGCTGAAACACAAGGAAAAGCAGTCTGAACACCGTGCTCCGGCGCCTGAAGCCAGCCTGTAATCCCTTGAATTGGAAGGCGGGGGCCTGCGGGTTCCCGCTTTTCTTTGCACTTGCCCGTTTTCAGTACTATCAAGGCAACGTAGAATTGCCGGGTTTTTCTCAGCCGCATGCATAATCCAATATGAACCTCATCGGCAAAATCCTGACACCCGAACACGTCCTGCTGGATCTGGACGTCGCCAGCAAGAAGCGCGTGTTCGAGCAAGTCGGCCTCTTGGTTGAAAATACCCGGGGCATCGCGCGCAGCGAAATCTTCGATTGCCTGTTCGCCCGCGAAAAGCTCGGCTCCACCGGCCTTGGCCAGGGAGTGGCGATTCCGCACGGCCGCGCGCGCGGCCTCAAGGACGCGATGGGCGTGTTCATCCGTCTGAAGACCCCGATTCCCTTCGACGCGCCCGACGGCAAGCCGGTGCAGTGCCTGTTCGTGCTGCTGGTGCCGGAACAGGCCACGGACCTGCACCTGCAAGTGCTGTCCGAACTGGCGCAGCTATTCTCCAGCCGCCAGATGCGCGAGCAGATGCTGGGCATCCCCCTGCGCGACGAGCTCTATCAGCTGCTCAATAATTGGGTGCCCAATGCCTAGCATCAGCGTCCGCCGGCTGTACCAGGAAAACCAGCAGAAGCTCAACCTGACCTGGGTCGCAGGCACCGGCGGCGCCGACAATATGATAGGCAACGACGAACAGCGCCCCACGCAGGCGCTGGTCGGCCACCTCAATTTCATCCACCCCAACCGGGTCCAGGTGCTGGGCCTCGCCGAGGTGGACTACCTGAACCGGCTGGAGCAGTCCGCCGCCAAGACCGCGCTGGACCAGCTGTTCCACAAGAGCATGTCGGTGGTGATGGTGGCCAACGACCAGCCGGTGCCCAAGCTGCTGCGCGACTACTGCCACACCCACAACGTCCCGCTGATGACCACCAAGCTGGAAAGCCCCTACCTGATGGATGTGCTGCGCATCTATCTGGCGCGGGCGCTGGCGGTGTCCACCGTGCTGCACGGCGTCTTCCTCGACGTGTTCGAGATCGGCGTGCTGATCATGGGCGATTCGGCGATGGGCAAGAGCGAGCTGGCGCTGGAACTGATTTCCCGCGGCCACGGCATGGTGGCCGACGACGCGGTGGAGCTGTACCGCATCGGCCCCGACACGCTGGAAGGCCGCTGCCCGCCCTTGCTGCGCGACTTCCTGGAAGTGCGCGGCCTGGGCATCCTCAACATCCGCACCATCTTCGGCGAAACCGCCGTGCGGCCGAAGAAGGTGCTGCGGCTGATCATCCACCTGGTCAAGGCCAACGACCAGGCGATGCAGGCGCTGGACCGCCTCAACATCCAGTCGGAAACCCAGGACATCATCGGCGTCACCATCCGCAAAGTGGTGCTGCCGGTGGCCGCCGGCCGCAACCTGGCGGTGCTGGTGGAAGCCGCGGTGCGCAACTACATCCTGCAGCTGCGCGGCATAGACAGCACCCGCGAATTCATCGAACGCCACACCAACTTCCTCAGAGACCAGGAAAATGCGCCTGATATTGATTAGCGGCCTGTCCGGTTCCGGCAAGTCGGTGGCGCTGCGCGCGCTGGAAGACGCCGGCTTCTACTGCGTGGACAATCTGCCGGCCACCATGCTGCACGAGGCGATGTCGCTGTACGCCGACTACGGCTATGAACAGATCGCCATCAGCGTGGACACCCGCTCCGGCCCGTCGCTGGGCGCCTTGCCGGCGGAAATGGAAAAGCTGCGGGCCCAACATGTGGACGTGCGCCTGCTGTTCCTGGAAGCCACGCCCGCCACCCTGGTCAAGCGCTTCTCCGAAACCCGCCGCCGCCACCCGCTGTCCGGCGCCGACGTCACGGTGGAGGAAAGCATTCTGCTGGAACAGGACATGCTGGCCGAGATCATGGAGCTGGGCACCCGCATCGACACCAGCGAGCTGTCCGCCAACGCGCTGCGCAGCTGGGTGCGCGAGCTGGTGGACGCCGACAGCAGCCGGCTGACCCTGATCTTCGAATCCTTCGGCTTCAAGCACGGCCTGCCGCGGGACGCCGACTTCGTTTTCGACGTCCGCTGCCTGCCCAATCCCTATTACGACCCGCAGCTGCGCCCGTTCACCGGCCGCGACCAGCCCATCATCGACTTCTTCCAGCAAACGCCGGAAGTGCAGCAGATGGTGGACGACATCCAGCAGATGGTCAGCAAATGGCTGCCCTGTTTCAGCATGGAAAACCGCAGCTATCTGACCGTCGCCGTCGGCTGTACCGGCGGTCAGCACCGCTCGGTCTACATCACGGAACGCCTTGCCCGCCTGTTCGCCGCCGAACAGGTGCTGGTGCGCCATCGCCAGCTCTACCGCCAGAACTGAACGCATTCGGGCCGCCCGCCTACAGGAGACATTCATGCGCCCGATCCAAACCGTCACCGTCGCCCTGACCGGCGCCTCCGGACTGCCCTACGGCCTGCGGCTGATCGATTGCCTGATCGCCGCCGGCGTCCGCGTCTGGGTGCTGTATTCGCAGGCCGCGCAAGTGGTGGCCAAACAGGAAATGGACCTGACCCTGCCCTCGCGCCCGGCCGAAGCCCGGCAATGGCTGATGCAACGCAGCGGCGCGCGCGACGGCCAGCTGGCAGTCTTCGGCCGCGAAGAGTGGTTCGCGCCGGTGGCCTCAGGCTCCAACCCGGCCGACGCCATGGTGGTCTGCCCGTGCTCGATGGGCACGCTGGCCGCCATCGCCCAGGGCAGCAGCGACAATCTGATCGAACGCGCCGCCGACGTCAGCATCAAGGAACAGCGCAAGCTGGTGCTGGTGCCGCGCGAGGCGCCGTTCTCCGCCATCCATCTGGAAAACATGCTCAAGCTGGCTCGTCTCGGCGTTGTCATCCTGCCGCCGTCTCCGGGGTTCTATACTCATCCCAAGACCGTGGACGATATGATCGACTTCGTGGTGGCGCGAATTCTGGATCAGCTCCGCATCGACAATCAATTGACGCCGCGCTGGGGCGAGCCCGCCCCGGACCGCCCCGCGGCCCCCTAGCCAGCCGCCGCGCCGCTTGCGGCCCGGTCAAAGAGGAATCTTGGGATGCCGACACAAGACCAAAGCATTCTCAGCCTGGACGCCTTGCGCCAACTGGAGCGCCAAGCCACCGACGCCGGCTACAACCTGATGCAGCGCGCGGCGATGGCCACCGCGGACTGGGTCAGCCACCACCTGCCCAGCGCGTCCCGGCTGTTGATTTGCGCCGGCCCCGGCAATAACGGCGGCGACGCGCTGTACGCGGCGCTGGAACTGATGCGCCGTCGTTTCCGCGTCGACGTGCTGGTGCCCACCCAGCCCACTAGCCCCGCCACCTCGGAAGCCCTGCATGAGCTGGAGCAGGCCCAGGGCCATGTGATGTTCGATCTGCCGCGCGACTACCGCGCGCCGCAACTGGTCATAGACGGCCTGTTCGGCGTGGGCCTGAGCCGGGACTTCGACCTGGAATGGACCACGTTGATCGACCGCATCAACCAGCTGGGCAGCCCCATCCTGGCGCTGGACTGCCCCAGCGGCCTGGACGCCTATACCGGCGTGCCGGCCAACACCGCGATCCAGGCCAGCCACACCCTGACCTTTTTGTGCCAGAAGCCCGGTCTGTTCAGCGCCTCCGGCGCCGATCTGGCCGGCAATGTGGAACTGGAACTGCTGGACTGCCCGCCCAGGCTGATCCCCGCGGCGGACGGCAGCATCAACCAGCCGGACGTCCGCGCGCTGCTGCGGCCGCGCAACAGCCACAAGGGCCTGTTCGGCACCGTCTGCGTGATAGGCGGCGCACCGGGCATGCTGGGCGCGGCGCTGCTGGCCGGGCGCAGCGCCTTAGCCTGCGGCGCCGGCAAAGTCCATGTCTGCCCGCTTGACGACCGGCTGCCGGTGGACCCGGTGGTGCCGGAACTGATGATTTCCGCGCTGGACGAAGCGGCCGGCCTGCCCGACGCCGACGTGCTGGCCGTCGGCCCCGGCCTGGGCCAGCAAGAACGGGCCGGCCGCCTGCTGGACCAAGTCATCCAGCTGCCGCAGGCGCTGGTATTGGACGCCGACGCGCTGAACCTGCTGGCCAACGACCACGCCGCCGCCGCCCTGATCGCCAAACGCCAGGCCGGCACCGTGCTGACCCCGCATCCGGCGGAAGCCGCGCGCCTGCTGGGACAAAGCACCGAGACGGTGCAAAAGGACAGGCTGATGGCCGCGCGCCGGCTGGCCAACCACTTCAACTGCGTGGTGGTGCTCAAGGGCGCCGGCAGCCTGATCGTCGGCCCGGACGGCTTCTACCATCTGAACACCAGCGGCGGCCCGGCGCTGGCGGTGGCCGGCCAGGGCGACGTCCTGACCGGCATCATCGCCGCGCTGCTGGCCCAGCGCATGGAGCCGTTCGAAGCCGCCAGCCTGGCCGTGCACATCCATGGCCTGGCCGGCGACGATTTCGAAATGGAAACCGGCGGCCCCATCGGTCTGTCCGCCTCCGACACCGCCTGGCGCGCCAGCCTGATGCTGAACCGCCTGATCCAGGAACGCGCGCAGGAACAGGCCACCTAGATCCAAGACCCTGCAAGCCCCCGGGGAAATCCATTTGCATTAGAATGGGTCATCGGCGCGCGGGCCGGCGGCATGGCCGTCCCGCGGCCCCTCATCCGTCACCCTGGGGATTACCTTGCAGTCACAATCTAAAGCTTACGCCTACGGACTCGCCGCCGTCCTGGCCTGGTCCACGGTGGCCAGCGCCTTCAAGATCAGTCTCGCCCACCTTAGCCCGGCCCAGCTGGTGCTCTACGCCAGCGCCGCCTCTCTCTTCTGCCTGCTGGGCTTGCTCGCCGTCCAGGGCAGGCTGCCGGAGCTCGCCCCGGCCCTGCGCCGCCACTGGCGCGCCTCCCTGATCTTCGGCGCGGTCAATCCGGCGCTGTATTATCTGATCCTGTTCCAGGCCTACGCGCTGCTGCCGGCGCAGGAAGCCCAGGCCATCAACTACACTTGGGCCTTGACCATGAGCTTGCTGGCGGTGCCGCTGCTCAAACAAAAGCTGCAACGCTGCGACATCGCCGCCGCGCTGGTCTGCTATCTGGGCGTGCTGGTGATCGGCACCCGCGGCCAGGTGCTGGAACTGCGCTTTTCCGACTCGCTGGGCGTGGCGCTGGCGCTGGCCTCCACCCTGCTGTGGGCCGGCTACTGGATTTTCAACGCCCGCGACGCGCGCGAGCCGGTGATAGGCCTGACGCTCAATTTCGCCTTCTCGCTGCCGCTGAGCCTGGCCTGGTGCGCCTATACCGGACAGCTGGGCCCGGTGGCCTGGCAGGGCCTGGCCGGCGCCGCCTATGTCGGCGCCTTCGAGATGGGCTTCACCTTTGTTCTGTGGCTGACGGCGATGAAGCTGACGCCGAGCACCGCCCGCATCGCCAACCTGATTTTCCTGTCGCCGCTGCTGTCGCTGGCGCTGATTCATTTCCTGATCGGAGAGGCCATCCTGCCCTCCACCCTGGTCGGTCTGGGCCTGATCCTGAGCGGGCTGGCGCTGCAAAAACTGGCCCCGCGCGCCAAGCCCGCCGCGGCGCTGAGCGCCGACGGCGGCGGCTAGCTCCGCGCGCATCCGGATTTGGTATTCGCGCCAGAACTGCCTAGGATTCAGTGTGGGCACTTGGAACTGTGAACATAATGAAAAGCATAAAAACCAAATTGATGTTCTGGTTGATGGCCTGGATCACCGCCATTCTGGGGACGACGGGCCTGTTTTCCTATTTGCACAACCAGGAACGCAATGAGGCCGATTACCAATCCCAACGCGCCGCGGTCAAAGCCCGCCTGGCGATGTCGCTGCCGCACAGCGTCTGGCAGCTGGACGATGAAAACGTCAGGCTGACGCTGGACAGCGAGCTGAGCTGGCCATCCATCATCGCCATCAGCGTCAAGGGGGAGTCCGGGCTCAGCCTGGGCCGCAGCCATGACAGCGACGGCAGCATCCGCGACATGCCGCCGTCGGAGGAGCCGCGTTCCGACGACATGCTCAACATTCCCATCGTCTACCAGGGCAAGGAGCACTTGGGCAACGCCACCGTCTATCTGTCGCGCCAGGCGCTGGCCAAGCATCAGCGCGACCAGTTGATCGAACTGTCCGCCCAGATCCTGCTGCTGGACGTGATGATCTTCATGATCATGTCCTTCAATCTGCAACGCTTCCTGTTCCAGCCGCTGGCGCGGCTGCAGCAGGCCTTGAACACCGCCATCCGCGCGCCGGACGCCAGCGGCGCCCAAGTCACCCACGTCGCCGACGACGAGATCGGCGGCATCGTCAACGGCTTCAACCGCATCGTGGCCCGCACCGCCGGCGATCTGGCCAAGCGCACCGAGGCCGAAGCGGTGGCCCGCGCCGAGCGCGACCGCGCGGAAGAAGCTTACCGCCAGTTGATGGAAGCGCAGCAAACCCTGGTGGAAACCGAGAAGATGGCTTCGCTGGGCAGCCTGGTGGCCGGCGTCGCCCACGAGATCAACACCCCGGTGGGCATCACGCTGACCACCGCTTCCCATCTGGGCACCGCCACCAGCCACATCATAGAAAAGGTGGACGGCGGCACCGTCAAGAAAAGCGACTTCCAGGCTTATCTGGACACCGCCAAGGAATGCAGCGATCTGATCCTGTCCAACGCCGAGCGCGCGGCCAACCTGATCCACAGCTTCAAGCAGGTGGCGGTGGATCAGACCAGCGAGGCGCGGCGCAGCTTCCAGTTGCAGGATTATCTGAACGAGGTGATCACCAGCCTGAAGCCGCGCTTCAAGCACGCCAACACCACCATCAGCGTGCAGTGCGAGGAAGACATCCTGCTGGACAGCTATCCGGGCTCCTTCGCCCAGGTGGTCACCAATCTGATGGTCAACTCCCTGGTGCACGGCTTTGAAAACCGCAGCAGCGGCAAAATCCTGATCGAGGCCAGGCGCAACAATCCGCATTACATCACGCTGACGCTCAGCGACGACGGCAAGGGCATTCCGCCGGAAAACCTGAGCCGCGTGTTCGACCCCTTCTTCACCACCCGCCGCGGCAGCGGCGGCAGCGGTCTTGGGCTCAACATCGTCTACAACATCGTACGGCAACGCCTGGGCGGGTCGATCGAGGTGCACAGCGAAGTGAATAAAGGCACCACCTTCACCATCACCATGCCCTGCTCCGCCCCGGTCAATCAGAGCAAGGAGAACATAGCATGAGCGACATCACCAACCAGGAAGACGACTGGCTGCTGGACGATGATGACGCTCCGTCTGCGTCCTCCCCAGCCTCCGCCGCCGGCGACGGCCGCCACCCGTGGAAAATCCTGATCGTCGACGATGAGAAGGACGTGCACACCGCCACCCGCATCGCGCTGCGCAACATCCGCTACAAAGAACGGCCGCTGGAACTGCTCAGCGCCCACTCCGGCAAGGAAGCCTACGAAGTGGTGCGCCAGCATCCGGACATCGCGCTGATCATGCTGGACGTGGTGATGGAGAGCGAAGACGCCGGCCTGAAGCTGGTGCACCAGATCCGCCAGGACCTGAAGAACGGCCTGGTGCGCATCGTGCTGCGCACCGGCCAGCCCGGACAGGCGCCGGAGCAGGAAGTCATCCTCAACTACGATATCAACGACTACAAGACCAAGACCGAGCTGACGGTGCAAAAGCTGTTCACCACCATCATCTCCTCGCTGCGCGCCTACGAAAACCTGCTGTCGCTGGAGAAGAACCGCCAAGGCCTGTCCAAGATCCTGGAAAGCGCGTCCGACCTGTACCAGCTGTATTCGCTGCGCGAGTTCGCCTCCGGCGTGCTGCGCCAGATCAGCGCGCTGCTGGACATCGGCAGCGACGGCATCCTCTGCGTGCGCAACGACAGCAGCAACGGCCGGCCGGAACTGGAAATCCTGGCCGCCTCCGGCAATTACGAACCTCTGGGGCAAAGCGGCGACCTGAGCCCCTTCCCCGAGCTGGAGCAGGTGATCCTGCGCTCCTTCGCCGAGAAGCGCAGCATCTACCAACACCCCTACGACGTGCTCTACATCACCTCGCGCAACGGCCGCGAGTTCATCATCCACTTCACCCCGCAATGGCCGCTGGAAGAAGTGGAGCGCGATCTGCTCGACGTGTTCTGCCAACGCATTTCCGCCGCTTACGACAATCTCTACCTCTACAGCCAGCTGCGCAGCGCGCAGGAGGCCACGGTGGTGGCGCTGGCGGATCTGGCGGAATTCCGCGACACCGACACCGGCAACCACGTGCTGCGCGTGCAGCGGCTGACCGACGCCATCGCCGGGCAGATGCGGGACAACGGCGCTTATCCGGAACTGATGGGCAAGGAGTTCATGGACATGGTGGGCATGGCCAGCATCCTGCACGATGTCGGCAAGGTAGGCACGCCGGACCACATCCTGTTCAAGCCGGGCAAGCTGGACCCGGACGAGCGGGTGATCATGGAGCAGCACGCCACCATAGGCGCGCAGATTCTGGCCAGATCGGCCAGCATGGTGGAGGGGATGAGTTATCTGTCGCTGGGCTCGGAAATCGCCGGCGGCCACCACGAGCACTTCGATGGCAACGGCTACCCCAGGAAGCAGAAAGCGCACGAAATCCCGCTGTCGGCGCGCATCGTCGCGGTGGTGGACGTATTCGACGCCCTGCTCAACAAACGGCCCTACAAGGAGCCGTGGACGCTGCACGACACCATGGAATACATTTCCGGCCGCTCCGGCAGCCAGTTCGATCCGGAAGTGGTGCGCGCGCTGGAAACCCTGGTCAAGGAGCGCCGGCTGCAGGACTTGCCGGACGCCTGAGCGAACGCCAGCGTCCACGCCGCAATAAAACAGGGCGAAAGCAGCGTTTGCGCTGGTTTCGCCCTTCTTCTTCGTCCCGCCGCGGCGCGGAGGACTTCAAGCCTCGGCTCAGGCCACGTAGAACAAGACGCTGACAAACTGGCAGACGCTGCCGCCCAGCACGAACAAATGCCAGATGCCGTGGCCGTGGCGGATTTTCTCGTCGTTGAGAAACCAATAGATGCCGACACTGTACAGAATCCCGCCCAAGGCCAGCCAGAACAGGCCGCCGCTGGGCAAGGACTCGATCAAGGGCGGCAAGGCCACCAGCACCAGCCAGCCCATCACCACGTAAAGAATCATCGACAGCAAACGGGTGCGCCGGCCCAGGGTCAGTTCCTGGATGATGCCGAACACGGCCAGGCCCCAGCTGACGCCGAACAGGCTCCAGCCCCAGGCGCCGCGCAAAGTCACCAGCGCGAACGGCGTGTAGCTGCCGGCGATCAGCAGATAGATCGCCGAATGGTCGCACTTCTGCAGTACCGCCTTGGCGCGGCCGCGGAAGCTGTGATACAGCGTGGAAATCAGATACAAGGCCACCAGCGTGGCGCCGTACAGGCTGAAGCTGACCACCTTCCAGGGGTCGCCCTCGCGCGCGGCCATGGTCACCAGCACCACCAGGCCGGTAATGGCCAGCAAAGTGCCGATCAAATGGGAAATCCCGTTGAAACGTTCCCCGTGATACATAGGTATTATCCTTGCGCCGGCATCGCGCCGGCTTGACGCACAAAAACTTTTGGAGCCGCTCGCGGGCTCCGGGTTCAATTGTCCGCCTGTTGCCGCCGCCGCGCCAGCCCTTTCTCTACACGTCAAAAGACAAGCGGGCCATAAGGCCCGCTTGTCTTCTTGGAGAACCCGGAACAGGTTCTCAGGCGCCCAGCGCCTTCAGCACCTCGTCGCGCACCACTTCCACCGCGCGGGTGCCGTCGATCTTGACGTATTTCGGCGCCTTGGCGTCGCCGCTGGCGGCGCGCTCGCCGTAGAAGCCCACCAGCACCGCGGTCTGTTCGTGGTAAACCGACAAACGCTTCTTCACGGTTTCTTCGCGGTCGTCGTCGCGCTGGACCAGCTCTTCGCCGGTCACATCGTCCTTGCCGGCCACTTTGGGCGGATTGAAGCTGATGTGGTAGGTGCGGCCGGAGGCCATATGCACGCGGCGGCCGGCCATGCGCTCGACGATGGCCGCGTCCGGCACGTCGATCTCCACCACGTAATCGATGTCCACGCCGGCGGCGATCATCGCCTCGGCTTGCGGAATGGTGCGCGGGAAGCCGTCGAACAGGAAACCGTTGGCGCAATCCGCGTCGGCGATGCGCTCCTTGACCAGGCCGATGATGATGTCATCACGCACCAGGCCGCCGGCGTCCATGATCGCCTTGGCTTCCAGGCCCAGCGGCGTGCCGGCCTTGACCGCGGCGCGCAGCATGTCGCCGGTGGAGATTTGCGGGATGCCGAATTTTTCCTTGATGAAATTGGCCTGGGTGCCTTTGCCGGCGCCAGGCGCCCCCAACAGGATCAGTCGCATGAAGATCGCTCCGTCAATTTGAATAAGATGATTTGATATCGAAATCCGGGCCGCGCCGACGCGGCCCGGCTTATGAGTTCCGTCCGGCGCCCAGCAAGCGGCGCACCCGCTCCAGGTCCTCCGGCGTGTCCACGCCGGCCGGCGGCGCGGACTCGACCACCGCCACCTTGATAGCGAAGCCGTGCCACAACACCCGCAACTGCTCCAGCGCTTCGAAACGCTCCAGCGGCGCCGGTTCCAAACGGTTATAGGTCTTCAGAAAACCCGCCTGATAGGCGTACATGCCGATATGCCGCAGCACCGGTAGGTCCGCGGGCAGCGCGCTCGCATCCTGTGCGAAGGCGTCGCGGGCATAGGGAATCGGCGCGCGGCTGAAATACAATGCGCGGCCGGCGTGGTCCAGCACCGTCTTGACCACATTGGGATTGAACATGTCGGCGGCGTCGCGGAACGGATGCGCCAGCGTCGCCACCGGCGCGTCGCCGGCGGCCAGGAGCGCCGCCAGCTGATCGATCAGCGCCGGATCGATCAGCGGCTCGTCGCCCTGGACATTGACCACGATCTCATCGTCGGCCAGGTTCAAGGCCTGCGCCACTTCGGCCAGCCGGTCCGTGCCGCTGGCGTGGTCGGCGCGCGTCATCAACGCCTCGACGCCGTGAGCGCGACAGGCGTCCAGCACATCGGCGTGGTCGGTGGCCACGATCACCCGCGTCGCGCCGCTCTTGGCCGCCTGCTCGGCGACCCGCGCCACCATGGGCTTGCCGGCGAGATCGGCCAGCGGCTTGCCCGGCAAGCGGCTGGACGCCAAACGCGCCGGGATCACCACGCAAAAGCCGCGGCTCATTTTATTTCTTCTTCCGGCGCCAGCTCGCGGGCTTCGGCTTCCAGCATCATCGGGATGCCGTCCTTGATCGGGTAAGCCAGTCGGTCGCCCTTGCAGACCAGTTCCTGCTTGGCCTTGTCGAAAACCAGCGGGCCCTTGCACAGCGGGCACACCAGAATATCCAGGAATTTAGCATCCATGTTTTATCTTCAGTCGATCCAGAATCCAAGCGCTCAGATCAGGCTCCAACTCCGCCTGAACCGGCAAAACCCATAGTCTAGCACGCTGCGCTGCATCATGAATCACCCGCCGCAGCTTGACCGCGTCCTTGCTGGTGACGATCACCGCGTCCATGTCGGCCGGCAG
The DNA here is from genome assembly GCF_057809415.1 of Chromobacterium sp. FG22. Classification (NCBI taxonomy): domain Bacteria; kingdom Pseudomonadati; phylum Pseudomonadota; class Betaproteobacteria; order Neisseriales; family Chromobacteriaceae; genus Chromobacterium; species Chromobacterium sp. FG22. The sequence goes on from NZ_JBMDJX010000004.1 coordinate 68,282, forward strand.
GTCCGCCGCGGCGAATTGATGATGGTCGGGCCAGGCCAGGCAAAGCTCAGGCCGCAGGCCCAGGCCGGCCAGCGTGTCGAAGAAGCGCTGCGGGTGGCCGATGCCGGCCATCGCCGCCAGCCGCAAGCCGGCGAAATCCGCCGCCGCCCGCGTCTCCTCGGGCCGGTCCAGCCGCTGCAGCGCGGCCGGACGCAAACGCATGGCAAAACGCCGCGGCCCGGCCGGCAAGGCCAGGCCGGCGGCGTCCCCGCCGTTGATCACCACCGCGCCGACGGAGCACAGCCGAGACCACGGCTCGCGCAGGGGACCGGCCGGCAGCAGCCGCCCGTTGCCGCCGCCGCGCGCGCCGTCCAGCACCACGATCTCCAGATCGCGGCTTAAGCGGTAATGCTGCAGACCGTCGTCGGTCAGTATCAATTCCAAATCGGGATGCAGCGCCAGCAGATGACGGCCGGCGGCGACCCGGTCGCGCCCCACCACCACCGGCGCACCGGCGGCGGCCAGCAAGAGCGGCTCGTCGCCCACTTCTTCCGGCGAGCTGTCCGGCCGCACCAGCGTGGGCTGGCGGTGGCTGCCGCCGTAACCGCGACTGATCACCCCCGCCTTGACGCCGCCTTGTTGCAAATCGCGCAACAGGGCCAGGGTCAGCGGCGTCTTGCCGACGCCGCCCACATTGATGTTGCCGATCACCGCCACCGGCGCGGCCAGGCGCTCCGCGCGCAGCCAGCCGCGGCGGTAAGCCAGCCGCCTGGTCGCCGCCGACAGGGCAAACAGCCCTTCCAGCGGAGCCAGAAGGGCCGTCAGCCACCAGCGCGGCCGATACCATTGCCGTTCTATCCAATGCATGCGGCTACTGCGAACGGGTGGCGAAGGTCAACTGGTTCAGACCGGCCTCGCGCGCCGCCTCCATCACCGTCACCACCGATTGGTGGGTGGCTTTGGCGTCGGCGTTGACGATGACGATCACATCGCTCTTGCCCGCGGCGTCGTCCTTCAGCTTGCTCAACAGCGCCGCCTTGTCGCCGGCGGCCAACTTGGCCTCGCCCACCGCCATTTCGCCGTTGGCGGCCACCGCCACGGTGATTTCCGACGACTTGGTCTTGGCCTGCTCGCCCTGGGCGGCCGGCAGATTGATCTTGAGTTCGGCGAACTTGGAATAAGTGGTGGTGACCATCAGGAAGATCAGGATCACCAGCAGCACGTCGATCAGGGGAATGAAGTTGATCTCGGGCTCTTCGCGGCTGCGGCCTCGGCGGAAATTCATGCTCAACCCCCGTTTTTACGCTCGCCGTGCAGCACTTCCACCAGCTTGACCGCTTGCGACTCCATCTCCACCAGCAGGCCGTCCACCTTGGAGCGGAAATGGCGATAGAACATCATGCTGGGAATGGCGACGATCAGGCCGAAGGCGGTGTTGTACAGCGCGATGGAAATGCCGTGCGCCAATGCTTGCGGGTTGTTGCCCGCCGGCGACTGCGAACCGAAGATCTCGATCATGCCGATCACCGTGCCCAGCAGGCCCAGCAAGGGCGCCATCGCGGCGATGGTGCCCAGCGTGGTCAGCAAGCGCTCCAGTTGATGCGCCACCACACGGCCCTCGTCCTCGATCGCTTCCTTCATCACTTCGCGATTGCCGCCGACATTGCGCAGGCCGGCGCAGAACAGGCGGCCCAGCGGCGAATGCTCCTGCAGCTTGCGCAACAGCTCCTCGCTGGCGCCGGCGCGGCGGTACTCCTGCAAAGCCTGCCCCAGCAGGCCCTCCGGCGCCACGCTGCTCTTCCTCAGGCTGAACAGGCGTTCAAAGATAATCGCCAGCGACACGACCGAGGCGGCGATGATGGTCCAGATCGGCCAGCCGGCCGCTTCAATGATTGACCACACGAGGAGGTTCTCCGAAAAACGATTGCAAACGCTGAACTTTAGCGGCATCCATGCCGGTTCAGCAACCGGCTCCGCTACGCGCCGCCGCCGCCGCGCCCTCAAACAGGCGCTTAGCGGCGAAAACTACGCAGAGTTGTCAACAAAGCCGTCTAAACCCATCTTTTATAAAGGCTTTCGAATGCTGGCCCCATTTCATCGGCGCCGCTCGAAACTCAAGCCGGCGAAAGCCGCGCCAGGCAAGGCTTTCAACCCAGACTATCAAGATCCGCGCCATGATTGGAGGCTGCCGCTTTTTTAACCTTTGCCAGCAAAAGCCAAGCCCTGGCAAGCGATCCACACAGTTATCCACAAGGTTATTCAGCCGCCGCTGTGGATAATTTCCGCGCCTCAATCGCGCAGCGAAATCACCCGCCAGCCCTCTTGCTCGGCGTGGGCGCGCAGGGTGTCGTCCGGGTCCACCGCCACTGGATGATCCACCAGCTTCAGCAAGGGCAGATCGTTGTGCGAGTCGCTGTAGAAAAAACTCTGGCCGTAGCTGTCCATGCTCAGGCCGCGCTCGTCCAGCCACTGCTGCAAACGGGTGATCTTGCCCTGCTGAAAGCTGGGCACGCCGCTGACGCGGCCGGTGAAGCGGCCCTGCTCGTCTTCCTCCAGCTCGATGGCGATCAGATGCTCCACGCCCAGCTCGCGGGCGATAGGCCCGGTAATGAAGCGGTTGGTGGCGGTGATGATGATGATCTCGTCGCCCTGGGCCGCGTGCGCGGCCAGCAAATCGCGCGCCTTGCGGGTGATGATGGGCTTGATGTGTTGTTCCAGGTAGTCCGCATGCAAGGCGTCCAGTTCGGCGCGGCTGAAACGCTTCAAGGGCTCCAGCGCGAACACCAGGTATTCGTGGATGTCCAGCGTGCCCTGCTGATACTGCCGGTAGAAATAATTGTTGCGCTCGTCGTAATGCGCCTGCTCCAGAATGCCGCGCTGGATCAGGAAGCGCGGCCATTCGAAATCGGAATCGCCGGCGATCAGGGTGTGGTCTAGGTCGAACAGCGCCAGATTGCGCAATGCAGAAGTGTCGGTCATGGTTCCGGGCTTGCGGTTTGCAAAACGTTTTTCACCAGCGGCACGGTGATCGGCCGCCTCATGGCCAGAGAATAGCGGTCCAATATGTCAATCATGCCGATCAGGCTGGACAGGTCGCGCCGCCAATGGGTCAGCAGGTAGCGGTAGACATCGTCCGGAATCGACAGCTGGCGGCTGGCGGCGTGGCTGCGCAAGGCGGCCAGCTTGTCCTCGTCCGACAGCGCCTTGACTTCGAACACCAGGCCCCAGCCCAGGCGGGTGCGCAGATCGTCGCGCACCGCCAAGGCCATCGGCGGCTGGCGGCCGGCCATCAACAGCCGCGACTCCCCGCTCTCTTTCAGCGAGTTGTAGAAGGAAAACAGAGTGATCTGGTCGTCCGGCGCCAGGTCGTCGACATGGTCGACGGCGATGAAGCTGGCTTCGCGCGCGAAGTCCGGCAGATGCTCGGTCTTGCCGTCCAGATAGATGGAGGCGCGCCCCAGCCGCTCGGCGTGGGCGATCCAGGCCTGCAACAGATGCGTCTTGCCGCAGCCGGGCTCGCCCCACAGATAGATGAAGCGCTCGCCGGCCTCGGCCGTCAGCGCGGTAATCACCTCGCGGTTGCGTTCGGCCAGGAAATTGTCGAAGGCCGGCAAGGGGGTGGGCGTCAAATCAAGTATTAACTGGTCCAAGTGAAGGCGATCAAACTAGGTTTTGATGTCTATTCCTGATTTTACGCTGATAAAAGCGTGTGTTGAAATAAGCGCGCGCCAGAAAGCGGCAGATCACCAAGGTGGCGGCCGCCATCGGCAAGGCCAGCAGCAGGCCGGCGAAGCCCAATAACTGCCCGAAGGCGAGCAGGGAAAAGATCACCGCCACCGGCGACAGGCCGATGCGCTCGCCCACCAACCAAGGCGTGATCAGCAGGCTTTCCAGCAATTGTCCGGCGCCGAACACGCCCAGCACCAGCAGCACCTCGCCGGCGGAATCGAACTGCAGCGCGGCGGCCAGGCCCGCCAGCGCGAAACCGAGAAAAGTGCCCAGATAGGGAATGAACACCAGCAGGCCGGCCACCACGCCGATGGCGATGCCGGACTCCAGGCCCAGCAAGGCCAGGCTGGACGCGAAGATCACCGCCATGATCAGCATCACCGACAGCTGGCCGCGCAGGAATTCGCCCAGCACCCTATCCAGCTCCCGCGCCAGGGCCGTCACCTCGTCCGCCCAGCGCCGCGGCACCAGCGTGGCCAGCGTCGCCGCCATCCGCGGCCCGTCCTGCAGGAAATAAAACAGCAGCACCGGCAGCAACAAGAGATTGAACAACAGGCCGGCCAGCATGAAACCGCTCTGGGTGGCGCGCAGGGCCACCGCCGACAGCGCGCTCTTCAAGGCGCCGGCGTTGGCGGCCAGCACCCGCTTCCAGCCGGCGGCGTCCAGCTCCAGCTGGATGGCGAACTCGGCGCGCAGCCAGGGCAGCACCCGGCCCTGGGCGAAATCCACCAAGACCGGCAGGCGGTCGATCAGGCCCTGGGTCTGCTTGAACAGCATGGGCGCCACCACCAGCAGCAAGGCGAAGGTGGCGGCCATGCCGGCCAGCGTCACCAAGCCGGCGGCCAGCGGCCGCGGCAGGCCTTTGCCGGCCAGATAGCGCATCGCGGGATTGAGCACATAGGCCAGCACCGCGGCCACCGCGAACGGCGTCAGCGCGGCCGCCAACTGCTGCAACAGCCAGCCGGCGAACAGCAGGGCTGTTGCGCCGATGACCCAGGGAATCAGACGGTTTTGGGAGCGTTTCATCGCGACTTCAGTTAAAATGTGCTGCTTTCGCGTCGGCGAAAGCTTGATGTAAAAATACTTCAAGATTTGCAGAAAGCGAGTTTACCTTGAACACCACTTCCCTCAGTTACCGTGATGCCGGCGTCGACATTGATGCCGGCGACGCGCTGGTCGAGAACATCAAGCCTTATGCCAAGCGCACCATGCGCCCGGAGGTGATCGGCGGCATCGGCGGTTTCGGCGCACTGGTGGAGATTTCCAAGAAATACAAGGAACCGGTGCTGGTTTCCGGCACCGACGGCGTCGGCACCAAGCTGAAACTGGCCTTCGACTGGAATCGTCACGATACCGTGGGCATCGACCTGGTGGCAATGAGCGTCAACGACATCCTGGTGCAAGGAGCGGAACCGCTGTTCTTCCTCGACTATTTCGCCTGCGGCAAACTGGACGTGCCCCAAGCCACCGACGTGATCAAGGGCATCGCCGCCGGTTGCGAACAGGCCGGCTGCGCGCTGATCGGCGGCGAGACCGCGGAAATGCCCGGCATGTACCCGACAGGCGAATACGATCTGGCGGGCTTCGCCGTCGGCGTGGTGGAGAAGAGCGCCGTGATCAGCGGCCGCGACATCGCCCCGGGCGACGTGGTGCTGGGCCTGAAATCCAACGGCGTGCACTCCAACGGCTACTCGCTGGTGCGCAAGATCATCGACCGCGCCCAGCCGGACCTGGACGCGCCGTTCGAGGACGGCCGCAGCCTGCGCGACGCCATCATCGCCCCCACCCGCATCTATGTGAAGCCTCTGCTCAAGCTGATGCAGGCGCTGCCGGTCAAAGGCATGGCCCACATCACCGGCGGCGGCATCACCGAGAACACGCCGCGCGTGCTGCCGGAACATGTCGTCGCCCAGATCGACGCCGCGGCCTGGCCCCAGCCCAAGCTGTTCCAGTGGCTGCAACAGGAAGGCAAGGTCGATAGCCAGGAAATGTACCGAACCTTCAACTGCGGCATCGGCATGGTGGTGATCGTGGCGGCGGAACAGGCGGAACAGGCCGTCGCCCTGCTGCAGGCCGAAGGCGAGACCGCGTACCGGATCGGCGCGGTGCGCGCCCGCAATGGAGACGAACATCAAACTCAGATCGCCTAAAGCGCTGCGTTGGATGCTACTGGCGCCGCTGGCCCTGCTGGCGGCGTTTGTCATTTATCGCGAGGCCGCCATCCTGGCCGACCTCGATCGCTGCCTGGACCTGGGCGGCGGCTGGCACGAACAAGAGTTGCGCTGCATCACCGATGCCGCCGACTGGGAACACTATCTGGCAAAGTCTCCGTCGATTCCATCATGAAGAATATCGTCATCCTGATTTCAGGCCGCGGCTCCAATATGCAGGCCATCGTCGACGCCAAGATCGCCGGCGCGCGCATCGCCGCGGTGATCTCCAACCGACCCGACGCCGCCGGCCTCGCCTGGGCGGCCGAGCGCGGCATCGCCACCGCGGCGCTGGACCATAAAGCCTTCGCCAGCCGCGAAGACTTCGACACCGCGCTGGCGCAGCTGATAGACGGCCACCAGCCGGACCTGGTGGTGTTGGCCGGCTTCATGCGCATTCTCAGCGCCGGCTTCACCCGCCGCTACGAAGGCCGCATGCTGAACGTGCACCCCTCGCTGCTGCCGGCCTTCACCGGCCTCAACACTCACCAGCGCGCGCTGGAAATGGGCTGCAAGGTGGCCGGCTGCACTGTGCACTTCGTCACCGCCGAGCTGGACCACGGCCCCATCGTCGCCCAGGGCGTGGTGGAAGTGCTGGACGGCGACAGCGCCGACACGCTGGCCCAACGCGTGCTGCAACTGGAACACCAACTCTACCCGGCCGCGGTGCGCCGCTTCGTCGCCGGCGAGCTGAACATCGTCGCCGGCAAGATCGCCAGCCGCGCCGCGCTTGCCGGCAGCCTGATGGCGCCCGCGCCCTGAACCCATGAAAAGCCGTCGCCTGATCCTGCTGGCCCTGGCCCTGTCGCTCGCCCTGCATCTGGGCGTGCTGGGCTCCGGCCTGCTGCCGGAAGCGGCTTTGGAACTGCCCCCGGATCAGGACTTGCGCAGCATCAGCGTCAAGATGCAGGCGCTGGACGCCGATGAGCCGGCGGCCAAGCCGGCGCCGCAAGGCGCGGTCGCCCAATTGCGGCCGGCCGCGCCCAAACCGGCGCCGGCCAAGCCCAAGCCCGCCGCCAAAAAGGCGGAAGCCTCGGCGCCGCAAGCGGCGTCGGAGCCCATCCTCGCCCAGGCGCAGCCAAGCAAGGACAGCAGCGCGCCGCAAGCGGAGGCCAAGTCCGACGCCTCCATGCCCGACGCGGAGAACAAACTCGCTTCGTCGGCGCCGGTCGCGGACAATATAGCGGCGAACGACAAGGACGAGGCCAGCGCGCCGGCGGCCGAAACCGCCGCCGATGACGGCTACATTCACCCCAAGGGCGCGCTGCGCGGCTTTCCGCGCCAGGCCACACTGGGCTACCAAGTGTTCTGGGGTTCGGTCATGGCCGGCACCGGCACGCTGGAATGGAGCCGCGGCAACGGCGGCTACCGCCTGGACATCAGCGCCAATCCCTTTATCGGCCCGAAGCTGCGCTATCTTTCCGAGGGTGGCTTCCAGCTAAAAAACGGGTTGCGGCCGGACAGCCTGCAGGCCTGGCGCGGCGAGCAAGCCAAAGAGTCCGCGCATTTCGACTACAATGCGGGTCAGCTGCGCTACGGCGACCAGGGCGACAAACTGCTGGACCTGAAGCCCGGCGCGCAGGACGTATTCAGCCTGGCTTTCCAACTGGGGCTGAAAGGCGGCGAACTGGGACCGGAAGCGATCCAGATCACCACCGGCAAAAAAGTGTACGAGTACCCGATGCGCCCCAGCGGCGAAGCCGTTTACGACACCGGCGCGGGCAAGATCCGGGTCATCGTGTTCCGCGCCCAGGGCGACGGCGACATTAATGAATTCTGGCTGGCGCCGGAATTCTCCAATCTGCCGGTGCGCATCAAGCGCATCGACAAGGATAAGCGGATCGACCTCAGAGCCGTCCGCATCGACGTGAACGGCGCGCCGCAATGGAAGCTGCCGCCGCAACCCACGAGAAAACACAAGAATGACTATTAATCACCATCAACTGAAACATATCGAAACCGTCATCGGCCAGATGATCCGCTTCGACCGCCCGGCCGACGCGGTGCTGTCGGCCTATTTCCGCGAACACAGCAAACTGGGCGCCAACGACCGCCACATCATCGCCGAAACCGCCTTCGGCGCGCTGCGCCGCCTCTTGCAGCTGCGCGCGCTGATCGCGCCGGACAAGGCCACCCCGCGCCGGCTGGCCCTGGTGGCCCTGCTGAAAATCCACAGGCTCAACGTCAAGGAGCTGGGCGACGCCGCCAGCGCCGGCGAAAAGGAATGGCTGGGCCAGATCAAGGGCAAGGCGCTGCCGGCCAGCCTGGAAGTGGACGCCGAACTGCCGCAGTGGGTGATCGAGCGCCTGGGCGAACAGACGCCGGAACAGGTGATCGCGCTGGGCAAGGGCCTGGCCGAAGGTGCGCCGCTGGATCTGCGCGTCAACACCATGAAGATGAAGCGCGACGAATTGCTGGGCCGGCTGCAGGCCGACGGCCTCGAGTGCGAAGCCACGCCCTACTCTCCGCTGGGCATCCGTCTCAAAACCAAGCCCTCGCTGGCCAAGCACGAGCTGTTCAAGGCCGGCGTGTTCGAGGTGCAGGACGAGGGCAGCCAGCTGCTGGGCCTGATCACCGGCGCGCGCCGCGGCGAAATGGTCGTCGACTTCTGCGCCGGCGCCGGCGGCAAGACCTTGCTGCTGGGCGCGCAAATGGCCTCCAGCGGCCGCTTGTACGCCTTCGACGTTTCGGAAAAGCGCTTGGCCAAGCTGAAGCCGCGCCAGGCGCGTTCCGGCCTGTCCAATGTCCATCCGCAGCTGCTGGCCTCGGAAAACGACACCAAGGTCAAGCGCCTGGCCGGCAAGGCCGACCGCGTGCTGGTGGACGCGCCCTGCTCCGGCCTGGGCACGCTGCGCCGCAACCCGGACCTGAAATTCCGCCAGAGCCCGGACAGCGTGGCCGAGCTGAACGCCAAACAGGCGTCCATCCTGGCCTCCGCCGCCCGCCTGGTGCGCGCCGGCGGCCGCCTGGTCTACGCCACCTGCAGCCTGTTGCCGCAGGAGAATCAGGACATCGTCGCCGCCTTCCTGGCCGATCACCCCGAGTTCAAGCTGGTGAAAATGGACGAGGTGCTGGCGGAGCAGAAGATCTCGCTGCAAATGGGCGATTATCTGGAACTGAAACCGCAGTTGCACAATACCGACGGCTTCTTCGCCGCGGTGCTGGAAAAAAACGCCTGAGCATGCTCAAACCCCGGCCCTTGATGCGGCCGGGGTTTGTCATTCCGGGCAATACGCCTTACCATTGAATATTAGAAAAATCTCACATATTCATTCGCAAAGGCCGGCTCCATGCCAGACACCCCCACTGCCAGACAAGTCCGCAGCCGCGTCCAGCGCCGCCTGCGTTACCTCTACTTGTCCGCAGTCCTGTGGCGCCGCCACATCCCGATCTGGACCGCCGCCATTCTGATTGGCCTGATGGCCAGCGTCTTCGCCAACGGCAGCCATCTGTCGCACGCCATCTTCACCCGCATCTACGACAACTCGCCGTACTGGAGCCTGCTGATCACTCCGGCCGGCCTCGCCTTGGCCATCTGGCTGATGCGCCATTACTTTCCCGGCTCCGCCGGCGGCGGCATCCCGCAGTCCATCGCCGCGCTGGAAGGCGGCATGCAGGCGCTGCGCGAGCGCATCCTGACCATACGCGCCGCCATCGGCAAAATGCTGCTGACCCTGATCGGCATCAGCTCCGGCGCCACCTTCGGCTATGAAGGCCCCATCGTGCAGGTGGGCGCGGCCATCAAATACTCGCTGAACCGCCACGCGGCGCTGCGCCACGAGGGCGCGGCGCGCAGCTTCATCCTGGCCGGCGGCGCCGCCGGCGTGGCCGCCGCCTTCAACGCGCCGCTGGCCGGCATCGTGTTCGCCATCGAGGAAATGGGCCGCACCTTCGATTTGCGCGCCAGTTCCACCATCCTGCTGTCCGTGATCGTCTCCGGCCTGACCGCCACCGCCATCCTCGGCAATTACAGCTATTTCGGCATGGTGTCGGTGAATATGGAACTGGAGCAGTCCTGGCTGGCCATCCCGGTCTGCGGCATCATCGGCGGCCTGCTCGGTGGCGTCTGCTGCCGCATCATGCTGGCGCTGACCCAGCGCCTGCCCGGCCCGCTGCACGGGTGGCGGCTGCAAAAACCGGTGCTGTTCGCCGCCGGCTGCGGTCTGGCGCTGGCGGTGATCGGCATCGCCAGCGACGGCGTCACCTTCGGCACCGGCTATTTCCGCGCCCGCGAAATCATCGAGGGCAGCGGCGCCGGCATGCAGGGCTACGGCCTGCTCAAACTGCTCAGCATGTTCATCAGCTTCATCAGCGCGGTGCCCGGCGGCATGTTCGCGCCGTCGCTGGCGGTGGGCGCCGGCTTCGGCCTGAACATGGCCAATCTGCTGCCCTTCCTGCCGCAGACCCTGATCGTGCTCTTGGGCATGGTGGGCTTCTTCGCCGGCATGACCCGCGCGCCGATGACCGGCTTCATCATCGTGATGGAGATGACCGACTCCTCGGCGATGATCATCCCCTTGATGGCCACCGCGCTGCTGGCGTCCAATGTGTCGCGGCTGATTACCCGCCGCGCGCTCTACGACGGCCAGGTGCACATCTTTCTGCGGCAATGGCACGCCGCGCAGGCGGCGCCCGCTGCGAAGCAAATTGACCCGCGGGCGGCCGAAAAGTAAAATAACCCATTGAAACGCTCGGGTATTTCGCCGCAGGCGGCCCCGCAGCCACATTGACGATCCAAGCAAGGACCACTGAATGAGCGCGCAACAAACCATCCAGCAAACCGTGACCGACAACCCGGTAGTGCTGTTCATGAAGGGCTCGGCCCAATTCCCGCAATGCGGCTTCTCCTCCCGCGCGGTGCAAATCCTCAAGGCCTGTGGCCTTGAACAGTTCGCAACCGTGGACGTGCTGCAAGACGCCGACATCCGCCAGGGCATCAAGGACTTCTCCAACTGGCCGACCATTCCGCAGCTCTACGTCAAAGGCGAGTTCGTCGGCGGCTCCGACATCATGTATGAAATGTTCCAAAACGGTGAATTGCAAGAGCTGCTGAAAGACCTGTAAGCTCCTCTCCCAGGTCCCGGCCATGGCCGGGACCTTTGTTTTTGAAGCGGAATTTAGCGTTTCGAAAACACCCGCCATGTCATACAATCAGGGTGACATCCGCTTGCCCGACCCAAATCGCCCCATGCCGACACATCAGGAAACCAAAGCCGCCCTCAGCCCCGCCAGCGCCATGCCCATCGAAGAGATCTGGCGCGCCTTGGTCAACGATCAGCTCATTCCCTGGTTTCAGCCGATAGTCGAAATCTCCAGCCGCAAGGTGATCGCCGCCGAGGCGCTGGCGCGCTGGCAGCACCCGGCGCTTGGCGTGCTGTCTCCGGTCAGCTTCGTGCCGGCAATGGAAGAGCGCGGCATGATTCGCGAACTCACTGAACTGATCCTGGAAAAATCGCTGTACGCCTGCAGCGACTGGCAGGAGCGCGGCCACGACATTCCGGTCACCATCAACCTGACCTCGATGTCGCTGGACGATGAAAGCCTGTGCGAGCAATTGCTGCAGAAAGTGCGCATCCTGGGCCTGGAGCCTGCCAAGCTGACGCTGGAATTCTCCGAATCCACGCTGCGCCAGCACTGGCAGAAGGCCGACGCGCAGCTGTCCCAGTTGCGCGCCGCCGGCTTCGGCATCGGCATAGACGAGTTCGGCATCGGCGTCACCCTGACCGACAAGCTGTTGATCAGCCATTTCAGCCTGCTGAAAGTGGACCGCGCCTTCGTGCAGGGCGTCAGCTCCAATCAGCATCTGCAAGCCATCCTGCGCGAAGACATCGGCCTGGCCAAGGCCTCCGGCCTCACCACGGTAGCCATCGGCGTGGAGGACAGCGCCGACTTGGCCACGCTGGCCGAGCTGGGCTGCGACGCGGTGCAAGGCTATATCTGCAGCCCGCCGCGGGCCGCCGCCGAATTCTTGCAGTGGATTTCGGAATGGGAAAAGGGGTAAAATACCGCCCCATACCAAATACCCCGCACCGGCAGCCCGGGATCATCGAAGGCTGCCGGCTTCATAATTAATACCAAGAGCTGCTTTTGGCGCGCCCGCGCCGAAAGCAGCTCTTTGCCAAGGTATGGGAACGTCTCATGAACATCACCGTCGTCCAGCATCCGCTGGTGCAACACAAGCTCGGCCTGCTGCGCGAAGCCGACACCAGCACCATGAAATTCCGTCAGCTGACCCAAGAGCTGGCGCGCCTGCTCGCCTATGAAGCCACCCGCGACTTCGAACTGGAAAGCGTCACCATAGACGGCTGGTGCGGCAAGATCGACGTCCAGCAGATCAAGGGCAAGAAGGTCACCGTGGTGCCCATCCTGCGCGCCGGCATCGGCATGCTGGACGGCGTGCTGGACCTGGTGCCCTCGGCCAAGATCAGCGTGGTCGGCCTGGCCCGCAACGAAGAAACGCTGGAACCGGTGTCCTATTTCGAGAAGTTCGTCGGCAACCTGGACGAGCGCATCGCCATCATCATCGACCCGATGCTGGCCACCGGCGGCTCCCTGGTCGCCACCATAGACCTGCTCAAGCGCAACGGCTGCAGACAGATCAAGGCCGTGGTGATGGTGGCCGCGCCCGAAGGCGTGAAGATCGTCAACGACGCCCACCCGGACGTGCAGATCTACGCCGCCTCGCTCGACAGCCACCTGAACGAGCACGGCTACATCATCCCCGGCCTGGGCGACGCCGGCGACAAGATCTTCGGCACCAAGCAAGCCTGATCATGAGCCCGTCCAGCGCCGCTGCTCCCACTCCGGAAGCGGCGCTTTTTTGCGCGCCCAGCCCGGCCCCAAGCATGAAAATACGTCCCGCTGCCGCAAGCGACCTCGCGGCGATCTGCCGCCTGGCCGACGAGATCAACCTGCAGCACCATCGCGCGCTGCCGCACATCTTCGCCGCCAACGGCGCCGCCGACCGCGACCGCGCGTTCTGGGCCGGCCTGCTGGACGCGCCCGGCGGCGCGCTGCTGCTGGCGGAATCCGGCGGAGAGGTCAGCGCTTTCATCGCCCTGTCCCTGCTGGAACTCACCCTGCCCTTCCTGCGGCCGCGCCGCATCTGCCGCGTCACCACCCTGGTGGTGACGGCGGCTGAGCGCGGGCAAGGCCAAGGCAGCGCGCTGCTGGCGGCGGCCGAAGACTGGGCGCGGCGGCATTCGGCCGACGAGATCCGCCTGGAGGTGAAGGACTTCAATCAGGCCGCGCTGAATTTCTACCTGCGTCGCGGCCTGGAACCGCAGTCGCGCATTCTGGGCAAGCGGCTGGACCAGGCCCCCGCCCCCCATTCAGACCAAGACGAGCCAAAAGGTTAAAACCATGTTCCAACAACTCAAGCTGGCCGTGTCCGGCGCCCAGATCCTGTTCGTCGCCTTCGGCGCGCTGGTGCTGGTGCCGCTGCTGACCGGCCTCAATCCGGCGATGGCGCTGCTGGGTGCCGGCGTCGGCACCCTGCTGTTCCAGCTGTACACCGGGCGCCAGGTGCCGATCTTCCTCGGCTCCTCCTTCGCCTTCATCGGCCCCATCATTTATTCCATGCACACCTGGGGCCAGGGCGCGACGCAGTTCGGCCTGTTCTGCGCCGGCTTCATGTACTTCCTGTTTTCCGCCGTGGTCCGCTGGCGCGGCATGGCCTTCGTCAACCGGCTGCTGCCCCCGGTGGTGATCGGCCCGGTGATCATGATCATCGGCCTGTCGGTGGCCTCCGCGGCCTCCGGCATGGCGATGGGCGTCGCCGGCGGCAAGCAGGTGACGCCTTACGCGGTGTCCATGCTGCTGGCGGCGATCTCGCTGGCCACCACCGTCATCGTGTCCATCTACGCGCGCGGCCTGTTCAAGCTGGTGCCCATTCTGGCCGGCGTCATCGTCGGCTACATCGCCGCCGCCCTGCTCGGCGTGGTGGATTTCGCCAAGCTGGCCGCCGCGCCGTGGTTCGCGATGCCCGCCTTCCACAGCCCGGAAGTCAATTGGGCCGCCGCGCTGTTCATGCTGCCGGTGGCGATTGCGCCGGCCATCGAGCACATCGGCGGCGTGATGGCGATAGGCGGCGTCACCGGCAAGGACTACACCAAGTCGCCCGGTCTGCACCGCACCCTGTCCGGCGACGGCCTGGGCGTCTGCGTGGCCGGCCTGATCGGCGGCCCGCCGGTCACCACCTACGCCGAAGTCACCGGCGCGGTGATGATCACCCGCAACTTCAACCCGGTCACCATGACCTGGGCCGCGCTGTTCGCCATCGCCATGGCCTTCTTCGGCAAGTTCAACGCGCTGCTGCAGTCCATCCCGCTGCCGGTGATGGGCGGCATCATGGTGCTCTTGTTCGGCACCATCGCCTCCATCGGCCTGAAGACCCTGATCGAGGCCAAGGTGGACCTGATGGAACCGCGCAATCTGGTGATCATCTCGGTGGTGCTGACCTCCGGCATCGGCGGCCTCAGTCTGAAGCTGGGGGATTTCGAGCTGGCCGGCGTCGGCCTGTGCTCGCTGCTGGCCATCGTGCTGAACCTCTTGCTGCCCAAGCGCGCCGCCAGCCATGACGGCATCGTCGAGGGCCAGGACGTGTAAGAAGCTGTTTACGATCTGCTGCGTGTCGAGAGACGTGGCACGGTGAGTACGCCTTCGAAATGCTCATATACCACGTGTACATTCCGCTTTCTCAGCCGTTTTCGCCTTGTCTCGCCTTAGCTCGCGGGATCGTAAACACGCTCTAAGCACCCCCACGCAATTGAGCCTATCCGGCCGGCCTCCTCGCGGACGCCGGCTTTTTCACGGCCGCAGCTCGCCCGCCTCCACCGCCTGCTCCAGCCGCTGGATGAACCACTGCAAAGCCTTGCCCGGCTGCGCCTGCTTCCAGGCGAAACACATCTGGTGGTCCGGGCTGTCCTCGGCCACCTCCTTGGCCACCAAGTCCCCGCTGGCCAGATAAGACCCCACCATGGAGCGCGGCAGATAACCGCTGCCCAGGCCGGCCAGGATCACGTCCAGCTTGGCGCGGCTGCTGTGCACGGTCAGCACGTCCTGGCCGTCCAGCAAACCGCCGGTGCGCGGCTGCAAGCGCCGCGAGGTGTCGCCTATCGCCACCGCGCGGTGCTGGCGCAACACATGCGGCGGCAGCGGCTTGTCCTCCGCCGCCAGCGGGTGGCCGGCGGCCACCACCAAGACGAAATCGTAACTGCCTATGGTGCGAGTGAAATAATCCCCGGGCGGCGGCATATTGGGCGCGCCTATCACCAGATCGGCTCGGTCGTCGTACAGCGCGTCCCAGGTGCCGCCGAAAATCTCGCTGCGGAAAATCAGCCGCGTAGCCGAGGCCAGTTGATCGAATTCCGCGATCAAGGGAATCACCTGGGCGAAATCCACCAGGTCTCCGATCACGATGCGCAACTGGTGTTCCCAGCCCTGAGCCTGCTTGCTGACCCGCAGCTCCAGCTGACGCGCCGCGTCCAACAGATGCCGGCCGTCCTTGAGCAGGCGCTCGCCGGCCGGCGTCAGCCGGGCGCGGTGGCCACTGCGGTCGTAGATCTGCACGCCCAGACTCTGCTCCAGTTTCTGCACGGTATAGGTGACCGCGGACGGCACCCGGAACAGGGCGTCCGCGGCGGCGGCGAAGCTGCCGTGATTATCGATGGCGTCCAGCACCAGCAAAGCGTCGAGAGATAGTTTCATATTCAAATTTACTGATGGTTCAGTGCAAATCATTCCGCTATCTGCGGCGAAAAAACATCCTTAATATTCAGTCACTAAGTCGCACAGCCCGCCAGAGCAGGCTAAGCGACTCCTTAGCGGAGCGCCGGATCGATTCTAGCATTTTGAACATCCTCGCCGCCGCCAAGCCACTCAATCACACAAGGATTTTGACCATGTTGAAGCAAACTCTTATCGCCGCCCTGTCTCTGATCGTTCTGTCCGGCGCCGCCGCCGCCGGCGGCGAGGGCGCCGGCAACGCTCGTGAAATGCGCGAACGCATGCAAGCCCAGATCGACGCCAAGCAGGCCCAAACCCCGGCCCAGGCTCCGCAAGCCAAATAAGCGCCCATCCCACACTTTACAAGGAATTCACCATGTTGAAACACAGCCTTATCGCAGCCCTGTCCCTGATCGTTCTGTCCGGCGCCGCCACGGCCGGCGGCGAAGGCGCCGGCAACGCCCGTGAAATGCGCGAACGCATGAACGCCCAGATCGCCCCGACAGCGCCTCAAACCAGCCAGGCCGGCCGATAATCCGGCTTTGTAAACGCCGTCAAAACTCATTAGCACACGCTCACAATCGTTTACCGCACTGCGGCAAAGCCCGCCATAGAATGTCGACTCAAGCCCTGCCGCCGGACGCAGCAAGTCCGGCCCCGGCAAGATCGCAATGAAAGGAAATCATCATGAAAAAGACCGTACTCACCGCGCTGTCCCTGATCATTCTGTCCGGCGCCGCCATGGCCGGCGGCGAAGGCGCCAGCAACGCCCGTGAAATGCGCGAGCGCATGGAGGCCCAGATCGCCGCCAAGCAAACCGCCGCCCAGCCAAGCGCGGCAGCCGGCGCTCAGACCAGCCAATCCGCCAGCTAAGATGGCGAACCGCCCCCTCCCGCCCGCGCTCCGCGGCGGGAGGCCAGGCCCCGCGAAACGCGATTCACACTCGTTTGCAAATTGATCACCGCCATGGCCGGACAAAGTCCCTGCCTTCACTAGAATTCAATGGCGATGCAGGCCGCCCAAACAGCGACAGGCTTCGCCAGGCCCGCAGCCGACCTCCGTCGACGCCCTGCGCCGAGCCGGTCGACCGGTCGATTTGCCATGAAAGGAAACATCATGCTGAAGAAAACCGTACTGACCACCCTGTCCCTGATCCTGCTGTCCGGCGCCGCGATGGCCGGCGAAGGATTGTCCAATATGTGGGAAATGCGCGCGCGCATGGACGCTCAGCTGCAAACGCAGCAGCCGGCGCCGCAAGCACAGGACGCCGCAGCCAAATAAGCGCGCAGCCGCGCCAGCGCCCGCCCACGCGGGCGCTTCGTCATTCCGGCCGGCGCAAACGCGCCATGATCAAGGTGTCTTCATAACGGCCGGCGCGCAGTTGTTCCATCCGCCGCCTCCCTTCCAGTTCGAAACCGAATTTGCGATACAGGGCGATCGCCGGCTCGTTGTCGTGCACCACCGCCAGCTCCACCCGCAACAATCCCAACCAGTTGTCGGCCAGCTCCAGCAGCGCCCGCAACAAGGCGGAGCCCACGCCGCGGCCGTGCCAATCCGGATGCACGACGATGAACAGGCTGGCCGCGTGCCGGATGCGCGGACGCTCGTCGCCTATCAGGCCGGCATTGCCTACCACCCGCCCTTCGGCGTTGCAGGCCACCAGGGAATGCACATGCGGCGGCGTGTGCGCCAGCTTCCGCCGCCAGTCCTCAACCGATTGGTAGGGCAGTTGCAAAGTATTGGCCACCACCTCCTCCAACACCATCATCGCCGCCAAGACGGGCGCGTCTTCCGGCTCCACCTTGCGGATATGCAGTCCATCCACGATTCACCTCCTGTCGATTATTGCGATTCGGCCTTTGAGTCATCATCAACGGAACGGGATGAGGCCGGCAAGCGAAAATGACAAAAGGATTTCGGCGCGGCGCAAGCCCGCGTCAAAACAGGTATCCTGAATGCTGCGACAAACCCCTCACACGCCCCAAGGAGCGCATTATGCTGATGCACAAGGAGTTGGCCAGCCTGCTGGTGGTGGACGTCCAGGAAAAACTCGCGCCGGCGGTCGTCGACGCGGCCGGCATGGCGGCGCGCTGCCGCTGGCTGATCAGCGTGGCCGGCGACCACGGCCTGCCGGTGGTGTTTTCGGAGCAATATCCGCGCGGCCTGGGCCACACCCTGCCCGAGCTGCTCGCCCAGGCGCCGGAACCCAAGGTGGTCGAGAAGACCCATTTTTCCTGCATCGCCGCCCACTGTCTGCCGGACGCCGTGCTGGCCCGGCCGCAAGTCATCGTCTGCGGCATGGAAACGCATGTTTGCGTGCTGCAAACCGTGCTGGAACTGCTGGAGCTGGATAAGCGGGTCTTCGTGGTGGCGGACGCGGTGTCCAGCCGCAAGGCGTCCGACATTGAACTGGGCTTGCAAAGGATGCGCGACGCCGGAGCCGTCATCGTCAGCAAGGAGATGGTGCTGTTCGAATGCTTGCGCCAGGCCGGCAGCGAGCACTTCAAGCGGATGAGCCAGCGCTATCTGGTGGGCGAGCAGCCCTGATGCGCTGAAAATGAAACGGGGTCGCCGGCTTCGCCGATCGACCCCGATCCAAGGCGGCTTTGCCGCTCTCTTATCCCCTTTGGAGACTGGCGCGAGACGCCGGGCCATGCCCTGACGTCACCAGATCGCTTTATAGTTAGCAATTGCCGTGCCAAGTTAACAATCACAGGCCAAGCCTTTGATTCATTAACAAATTCGCAACACAAAATCATCCAAAGCATGGTGTAATGAAGAGCTGTCGGCATACATTGCACCAAATCAAGGCAAGACGGCCGAGCGGCCGCACCAAAAATGTGCAACGCGCGGCAGCCGGCTGAACTTTCTCAGCCGGCCCGCCGCCTAATACCCGGCTACACTGGAACGGTCTTGCATCCGGCCCGGCCCAACGCCGCGGCCCATGCGCAACGCCCCCTCAACGGGCCGCCCCGGCGGCCCGCCACGATAACGACAATAGGAAACACATCATGCAAGCAAGCGCTTTCAAGGACATCCTCAACACCCTGCCCGCCGTCGACGACATTCGCGCCATCGTGCTGCTGAACGCCAGCGGCGAGCCGGTCGGCCGGCTGGACAATCAGCCCGGCACCGCCGGCTCGGTGCGCGTCTACCACGCCCTGATCAAGACCCACGGCCATATCGACCGCAAGGCCGCGCGCGAGGGACTGGCGCTTTACGCCGAACACACGCCGGACGCGCGCGCCAATCCGGGCAAACACCCCAATATCGACCGCCTGCTGTCCATCGCCGAGGCCGACGCGCCCGGCTTGCGCGCGCGCCTGGTGCTGAGCCAGGACGATTGATCCGCGCCCCGGCGCGCGCCCAAACAAAAAGCCCGCTCGAATGAGCGGGCTTTTTGATAAAGCGTTCCTGAAAACAGGAATTAAGCTTCGGCAACCACCACGATCTTGATCGGGGTCACGACGTCGTGATGCAGAGCGATCTCGATGTCGTACTCGCCGATGGCCTTGAACGGGCCGTTCGGCAGGCGAACTTCGGTGCGCTTAACCGCAACGCCGAAGGCGGTCACGGCTTCAGCCACGTCGGCGTTGGTCACGGAACCGAACAGACGGCCGTCAACGCCGGCTTTCTGAGCGATGGTGACAACGGCTTCGTTCAGCTTCTCGGCGCGGACCTTGGCGTCGGCCAGGATCTCGGCTTGCTTGGCTTCCAGTTCGGCGCGACGAGCTTCGAACTGTTTCAGGTTGGCTTCGGTAGCGCGCTTGGCTTTGCCTTGCGGGATCAGGAAGTTACGACCGTAACCATCCTTGACTTTAACCACATCACCCAGTTGACCCAGGTTGGCAACTTTTTCGAGCAGAATGATTTGCATCTTTTAAGTTCCTTTTCCCGGCTTAGTGCTGGTCGGTGTACGGCAGGAAGGCCAGGAAGCGAGCACGCTTGATAGCGGTGGTCAGCTGACGCTGGTAGCGGGCCTTGGTGCCGGTGATGCGAGCCGGAATGATTTTGCCGTTTTCGGCGATGAAGTCTTTCAGGAGATCAACGGATTTGTAGTCGATTTCCTTGATGCCTTCTGCCGTGAAGCGGCAGAACTTCTTGCGCTTGAAGAGTTGACGAGCCATTTTGACTAACCTTTTACAAATTCAACATATTCGATATTGAGCACTAACCGCGGATTCCTGAGGCTGCGCTGGGACAGGAAGCCGGTGAGATTCACCGTGTTTCCCGCCAGTTTCCCGGAAAACTTCCGGGCGTCTTCGCCTATCAGCACGGCCTGTATTTCGCAGGCCACATCCCGATCAAAACCGTGAGCTGTCTGTCTGGACTGATGCTTGAGCCACATTTCCAACACCGGCAAGCCGGCGGGCGTGTATCTCAGCGCATCCTCTCGGTCGACCGTGGCGGTCAGCGCCAGACGGTTCTGCAAGACTTTGCTCCGGCCAATTAGGCGGAAGCTTCAGCCTCGGCTGCCGGCTGCTGGGCGTCCAGCAGGTTCTTGGCCTTTTCGTCCTTCATCATCGGGGACGCTTCGGTAACCGCGCGCTCCAGCTTGATGGTCAGGTGACGCAGAACAGCGTCGTTGAACTTGAAGGCGTGTTCGATTTCGGCCAGGGTCTCGGACTGGCACTCTACGTTCATCAGAACGTAGTGAGCCTTGTGCAGCTTCTGGATCGGGTAAGCCAGTTGACGGCGGCCCCAGTCTTCCAGACGGTGGATCTTGCCCTCAGCGGCCAGAACCATGCCCTTGTAGCGCTCGATCATGGCCGGAACCTGTTCGCTCTGGTCCGGGTGGACGATGAACACGATTTCGTAATGACGCATGTTAACTCCTTGTGGCTATTGAAGCCTTTTGCCATGCAGTTGCAAAAGGCAAGGGGTTGAAACCGCAGCATTCTACGCGCTAAGCCGGCGGCAGGCAAATAAATCAGTGGCTTCCGCGCGGAACGGCGGCAAGGCTGTGGCGAAGACGGGATTCGGAATCCGCCCCAAGTCGCGATTCAAAGCCTCTCAAGCGAGGGCGAGGCAAGGCGAAAACGAGCGAAAAAGCGGAATGTACGAGGGGGGGTACATGAGCATCCTGAGCTCGTACTCGCCGTACAACGCTTCACGACGCGCAGCAGACTTTGAACAGGTTCTCAGAGCTTTTTGTCGCGGGAGATATCCACCACCACCCCATTGCTCAGCGTCACCGTGGTGGTATAGGGCACGGCGTCGTTGGCGAGCCAGGACAGCGAGCGGGTGCTGGTTTCCACCACCGCGTTGGCGTCCTTGGTTTTGACCGTGGGGCCGTTGCTGCTGTAATCGGGCGCGCCGGCCTGGGACACCAGTTCGGCCTCGGACATGCCCTTGTGCAGCTTGATGTAGACCTCGAACGGAATCGGCCCCGCCGCGGCCAGCGCGGAAGCGAGGGACAACAGGACGGCGAGCGGGGTTTTCATGTGCATTCCTTTGCGGCGACGCGGCTCAGCGCACTTTTTTGACCACGTCTATCAGTTCGGTGACCATGCCGGTGGCGTCGCCCTGATGCAGCGCGCGCGCCACGCAGCCTTTCATGTGATTTTCCAGCAATTGCATCGACACCGCGTCCAGCGCCGACTTGACCGCGGCCACCTGGGTCAGGATGTCCACGCAATAACGGTCCGCCTCCACCATGCCGCTGATGCCGCGCACCTGACCCTCGATGCGCGCCAAACGCTTGATCAGCGCGCTCTTGCCCGGCTGCACCACGGTTTTGTCGGAAAGCGGGGCCGCTGCGTCGCAACAGCCGTCCTGCGGTTTTTCTTGCGTCATGTCCATCCTAATCCAAGCGGGTTCAAAACGAGCCCGGCCGCCGTCCGGCGGGCCGGGCTGCGGCCATTGTGACGCAGTTGCGCGCGGCCGCCTAGGCCTCCACCCGCAGCATGCCCATCATCCCCGCGTCTTCGTGCTCGAGGATGTGACAATGGAACATGCGCAGGCCCGGCATGTCCTGGCGGAAACGCAGCCGCAGCGTCTCGCCGGCGGAGACGTTGGCCACGTCGCGCCAGGCCAGGAACGGTTCTTCGCGCCAGACGCCGTCCTTGCGGCGCGCCAGCGCCTGGAACTGGGTGCCGTGAATGTGGAAGGGGTGGTCCATATCGGCCTCGTTCACGATCTCCCACTCCTCCACCGCCCCCACCTTGCCCAGGAAGTCCGCCCGCTCCATGTCGAAGGTCTTGCCGTTGATCAGGAACATCGCGGCGGGATTGGCCATGTCTTCGGACAGCACCACCCTGCGCCGCACCGCCGGCGCGCCCAGGGGCTGGATTTCGCGCAGCCGCTCAGGCAGCGGCGCCGTGGCTTTGGCGACGGCGCCCCGGTGCAGCTCCAGCAGCGTCAGGCTCGCGTCCTGCTCGGCCGACATCATCTTGCCGCGCCGATACGGCAGGGCCAGCAGGCCGGCGCCGTGGCCGGGCGCGAAGCGTCCGGTCACCACCAGCTCGGCGCGGGCGCCGGGCGGCAGCGTCAGGCTGTCGATGCGTCGCGGCCGCTGCAGCAGGCCGCCGTCGCTGCCCACCAGTTCCAGTTCGTGGCCGGGCAGGGCCAGCTTGAGCACGCGCGCGCTGCTGGCGTTCCAGACTCGCCAGCGCTGGCGCTCGCCGACGCCCAGCGTCAGATGCGGCCGCCAGGCGCCGTTGACCAGCAGGAACTGGCCTTCGCGGCCGTCCATGCGATCGGCTTCGCTATTGGCCGCGATCTTGCCGTCGGCGTCCAGCTTCAGGTCCGACAACACCAGTCTTTGCTCCGGCAGATGCGCCAGCGGATCGCTGCGGCTCTTGACCACGAACACGCCGGCCAGCCCCCTATACACCTGCTCGGCGGTATGTCCGTGCGGGTGCGGGTGATACCAGTAACTGCCGGCGCAGCCCTGCGGCAAGGTAAAGCGGTATTCGCGGCTCCCTCCCGGCGGTACCGGGTCTTGCGGATTGCCATCCTGGTCAGCCGGAATCGGCAGGCCGTGCCAATGAATGGTGGTGGGCTGGGACAGGCGGTTTTCGAAATGCAGCCGCAATTCGTCGCCTTCGAACACTTCTATCGTCGGCCCCGGCACCTGGCCGTTATAGCTCCAGAACACGGTGGCGGGCTTGCCGGGCAACAGCGGCAGCGCCTGCGCGCCGGCGCTGAGCGCCGCGCTGAACACGCCGGGCAAGGCGCTCTGGTTTCGCAACAGCGGCAGGGCCGGCAAAGCCAGGCCCGCCGGCAGGCCCAAAGCGGCCGCGGCCGGCATTGTCTCCGCCGCCGCGCCCATGCCGCCATGTCCCATCGCCGCGTGATCGACGGCGGGCGGCTGCGCCGCCCAGGCCTGCCGCAACAACGGAACCAGAGCCAACGCCGCGCCGGCGCAGATGAATCCACGTCTATCCATCACTGCACTCCCCTCTCGCAAATAGGATACCCAGGTAAGGTATCAACAAGACTGCGGCGGCGCCAGATCGGTTCCTTATTCTGTCTACTTTTTTAGGCTCGCATCTGATCACAGTCAAACCCCGCACCCAAGAAAAAGCCCCCGAGGACGGGGGCTTTGCGGTGCGGGTGGCCAGGGCTCAATCGGCCTTGGCCTGCGCCAGCGTGCGCTGGCGGCGGCTTTCCGACAGCACCATGCCGGCGGACACCGACACGTTCAGGCTTTCCACCGTGCCGAACATCGGGATGGACACCAGCACGTCGCAGTGCTCGCGGGTCAAGCGGCGCATGCCCTCGCCTTCCGAGCCCATCACCCAGGCCAGCGGGCCGGCGGCGTCGCAGTGGTAGAGGTCGGTATCCGCTTCCATGGTGGTGCCGGCGATCCAGATCCCGGCGTCTTTCAAGTCGCGCAGCGTGCGCGCCAGATTGGTGACCGTGAGATAGGGAATCACCTCGGCGGCGCCGCACGCCACCTTGGACACGGTGGCGTTGAGGCCGGCGGAACGGTCCTTGGGCGCGATCACCGCGTGCGCGCCCATCGCGTCCGCCACCCGCAGGCAGGCGCCCAGATTGTGCGGATCGGTGACGCCGTCCAGGATCAGCAACAAGGGCGGTTCGCTCAGATTGTCCAGCACGTCGTCCAGGTGCACGAAGTTGCGGCTGGCGTCTATCATCGCCGCCACGCCCTGGTGACGGGCGTTGCCGCTCATGCTGTCCAGGCGTTCCTTGTCGACGATGTGCAGCTTGATGCCCTCCTCGGCGGCCTTGTCCAGCACCGCCTTGGCGCGGGCGTCGTGGCGGCCGCCGGCCAGCCAGACTTCCAGCAGGCTCTTGGGGTTCTGCCACAGACGGGCATTGATGGCGTGAAAGCCGTGGATCAGGCGTTTGTTGCTCATGGCGATTCTCTAATGACAATCCCGCCATTTTAGAGCGCGCGGCGGTTCAGGGCAAAACCGGCTTGCGTTCAGCTGCCCAGCACCTCCACGCCGGACATCAGCCCGAGCTGCCGCTGCTCGCCCACGGCGACGATGCCGGCCAGCAAGGCGGGCAATTCCGCCGCCGGCACCGGGCGGCCGAAGTGATAGCCCTGCAGCAAGGCGCAGCCCTTGCTGGTGAGGAATTGCGCCTGGCGCTCGCTCTCCACGCCCTCCGCCACCACCTGGAACTGCAGCTTGCGCGCCATCGCCAGAATGGCTTCGGCGATGGCGGCGTTGTCGCCGTCGTCCGGCAGGCCTTCGACGAAGGATTGATCGATCTTCAAGGTATCCAGCGGAAAACGCTTCAGATGGGACAGCGAGGAGTAACCGGTGCCGAAATCGTCGATGGACAGCCCCACGCCCAGCGCCTTCAATTCGCCCAGCTGGCGCACCGCCTCGCCGGGGTTGAGCATGATCATGCTTTCGGTGATTTCCAGCTCCAGCCGCGCCGCGGACAGGCCCGCCGCCCGCAACGCCTCCGCCACCTTGAGCGGCAGCAGCTGCTGTTCGAACTGGCGCGCGGACAAATTCACCGCCAGCCGCGGCACCGCCACGCCCTGACGGTCCCAGACCGCCAATTGGCGGCAGGCTTCCTGCAGCACCCAGTCGCCTATGGGCTTGATCAGGCCGGTTTCCTCCGCCAGCGGGATGAAGCGGCCCGGCGGCACCAGGCCCAGTTGCGGATGGCGCCAGCGGATCAGCGCTTCCGCGCCCAGCACCCGGCGGCTGACCGCGTCCACCTGCGGCTGGTAATGCAGTTCCAGCTCGCCGCGCTCCAGCGCCAGCCTCAGGCCGTTTTCCAGCAATAGGCGTTCGAAGGTCTGGGTGTTCATTTCCGCGGCGAAGAACTGGTAAGTGTTCTTGCCTGCTTCCTTGGCGCGGTACATCGCCACGTCGGCGTTCTTGAGCAGGGTCTGAGCGTCGGTGCCGTCATTGGGGTAGACGCTGATGCCTATGCTGCCGGTGACGTAGACCTCGTGGTTTTCCAGCCGCAGCGGCTGGCCCAGCGCCGCCAGCGTGTCCTCGGCGGCGGTCACCAGCGCGGCGGCGTCCTTGAAGCCGGTCATCACCAGGGTGAACTCGTCGCCGCCCAGCCGCGCCAGCAGGCCGCGCGCCCCCACCGCCCGCTGCAGACGCAGCGCCGTCTCCCGCAACAACTCGTCGCCGGCCTGATGGCCGAAGGAGTCGTTGATCAGTTTGAAACGGTCCAGGTCGATGAACATCACCGCCAGCGAGCCGCTGGCGCAATCCAGGCTGATGATGGCCTCGTCCAGACGCGTGGTCAGGCTGCTGCGGTTGGGCAGCTGCGTCAGCGGATCGTGATTGGCCAGAAACTGCAGACGTTCCTCGGACTGCTTGCGCAGGGTGATGTCGGAGAACACCGCCACGTAATTGCTGAGCGCGCCGCCTGCGTCGCGCACCGCCGAGATCGCCAGCTCGGCCGGATACCACTCGCCGCTCTTGCGGCGGTCCAGCATCTCGCCCTGCCAATGGCCGCCGCCCGCCAACGCCTCCAGCATCGCCTGCCGGCTCAGCTGTTTCTGATCGCCAAAAATGCGCGACACCTTGCCCAGCGCCTCCGCCTCGGCGTAACCGGTAATGCCGCTGAAGGCGTGGTTGACCGCGATGATGCGCGCCTCGGCGTCCATCAGCAGAATGCCTTCCGCCGAGTTTTCGAACACCTTGGCCGCCAGCCGCAGATTGGCGTCCGCCGCCAGCCGTTCGGAAACATCCATCACCACGCCGATGATGGCTTTCTTGCCCTCGTAGTCGAACAGCCTGCTGTGGATTTCCACGTCCACCACCACGCCGTCCTGGCGCACCGCGCGGGTGCCGTATTGCAGCACCGCGATGTTCTCGCGGTAGCGCTTGACGATTTGCTGACGGATGCGCGCGGCCTCGCCCGGCACCAGCAGTTGCTCCAGACCCATGCCCTCCATTTCCTTGGGCTGATAACCAATGATGGCGGCCAGCTTGGGGTTGGCGTAGATCAGCTTCTCGTCCTGCAGGATGTAGATGCCCACCAGCGATTGCTCCACCAGCGCGCGGTAACGCTCCTCCGTTTCGCGCTTGGCTTTCTGCTCCTGACGGGTTTGGGTGATGTCGGTGTCCACGCTGCCCACCCCGGCCGGGCGGCCATGGGCGTCGAACAAGGGAAACTTGGTGACCAGCAAATGGCTGAGCACGCCGTTGAACAGAAAGCTCTCCTCGAACTGGCGCGGCTCCAGGCAGGACAGCACCACCGCGTCCTGCTCGCGGATCTGGGCGGCGTCCTGCTCGTCGAACAGCTCCTCCACCGTTAGCCCCTGCATGCCCTGAGGCGCGCGCCCCACCCGGCGCGCATAGGCGGCGTTGGCCAGCAGAAACCGGCCGTCCAACCCCTTAAGCGACATCATATTGGGACTGTTGTTGACCAGGGACTCCACCCGCGCGCGAAACTCGCGCAGCGCGCTCTCGTTCTGACGATGGCCGTCGGCCAAGACCGATACCAGCAGGGTGGCGCAACTCAAGGCCAGGGTCAGCGCCACCTCGCTGGCGCCGTTGAGCACGCTGGCGTGCATGGTCAGCTCCGGCGCCAGCACGTATAGCGACAGCAGGCCGAGCACCCAGGCCCCCACCAGCGCCGCGCCGCGGAAACCGACGCGGAAAGCCGCCCACAGCATCAGCGGGAAAAACAGCAATTGGCAGGGCAGCGAATAGGCGACGCTGCTGCCCAGCAGGCTGAACCACATCACGCTGGCCAGGGCCAGGATCAGGGCGGTTTCCAAGACCTGGCGCCGCGTCGGCGGCGCGCCGGACGCGTACAAGGCCGGCGGCGCGCACAAGGACAGGGCAAGGCCGGACACGCCCCAGGCCTGCGCCGCCCACGACCACAAGCCCTCCATGCCGAACCAGCGCCAGCCGGCACCGGCGGCCAGGCCGGCCAAAAGCACCGAGGGATAGCAGGCGAGCCGCAGCAGCAGCCGCAGCAAGTCCGCCGGCTGACGCACCGCCAGCCCCCCACGCAGGCCGGCCGCGTACAGGCCGGGCGCCAGCGCGTACAGGCTGATCAGCAGCAGGGCCGCCCATTGCGGCGGCGACCATTGCGCCGCCAGCGCGGCGGCGGCCAGCGGCCACCACCAGGACTGGCGCCAGCCGCGACGCAAAAAACGATAGCTCCATACACCGTGGGCGAGGAAGGCCGCCAGCGAAAATCCCAATACCGGCTCGCGCGGCCAAAAAGCCGTGCACGCCAAAAACCCCAGAAACACCGCCGCGTCCCGGCAAGCCGATCCGACTGTCACGCCACCCCGCCCCCATTCGCGCCGGCGCCCCGCCGCGCGCCGAAATTAATTTTGCATTAACAAATCAAGCGCATATATGCCAAACGAAAAACAAAATCACCCGGCTGACATACAATATATGCAATTGCCGGATGCAGCCAGACAATGACGATGAAAATATTCACCCCGCTGGACACAAGCGACGCCCGCCCAGCGCAAGCCGGGTAAACGGCGCGCGCCGGACGGCTGCTATAATCCCGAAACCGCCAAGCCCGAAACCGCCAAAACTAGTGAAGCAGCATGCTGGATAACCTCCCGCGGATCCCTCCCGCCAGTCAGAAAACTCGTCACGGACGCCTGCCCGCCGGGCTGGACGCCAACATCGTCGCCCGCCTCGCCGCAGAGCGGCGTCCGCTGCTCATCCTCGCCGCCGACGCGCAATCGGCGCAGCGCCTGCAAGCCGAAGCTCCGTTCTTCGCGCCCTCGCTGCGCGTGGCGCTGCTGCCGGACTGGGAGACCCTGCCCTACGACCATTTCTCCCCGCACGGCGAACTGGTCAGCGAGCGGCTGGCCACCTTGTGGCAGATCCATCAGCGCGAATGCGATGTGATCATCGCCCCGGTCAGCACCGCGATGACGCGGCTGGCGCCGATCGGCTATCTGCTGGGACGCACCTTCTTCCTGCAGGCCAAGCAGCGGCTGGACGTGGAGCAGCTGCGCGCCAATATGGTCACCGCCGGCTACCACCACGTCACTCAGGTGATGGCCCCGGGAGAATTCTCCATCCGCGGCGGTCTGATCGACCTCTTCCCGATGGGATCGGCGCTGCCCTACCGCATCGATCTGTTCGACGACGAAATCGACAGCCTGCGCACCTTCGACCCGGACAATCAGCGCACCCTATACCCGGTGCCGGAAATCCGCCTGCTGCCGGCGCGGGAATACCCGGCGGATGAAAGCGGGGTCACCGCCTTCCGCCAGCGCTACCGTGAGCGCATCGAAGGCGACCCCAGCAAGAGCCGCATTTACAAAGACGTCTCCCAGGGCCTGTGGCCGGCCGGCATCGAATACTTCCTGCCGCTGTTCTTCGACGACACCGCGACGCTGTTCGACTACCTGGGCGAAGACGCGCTGATCGTGTTGCACCACGATGTGCAACAGGCCGCCCAGGTCTTCTGGCAAGACGTGGAAAGCCGCTACGACATGGCGCGCGGCGACACCGAGCGCCCGGTGCTGCCGCCGGCCGACATCTTCCTGCGCCCGGACGAACTGATGGCGCGGCTCAAGCCTTACGCCCGCGTGGAACTGGCCGGCGACGGCGAACTGGCGGAAGGCTGCGCCCCGCTGCCGGAACTGGCGGTGGAGCGCCGCGCCGAACAACCGCTGCACAAGCTGGACGCCTTCATCCGCAGCGGCGGGCAACGCATCCTGATCACCGTGGAAAGCCTGGGCCGCCGCGAAACCGTCCACCAGTTCCTGCAAGAGCACGGCATCAAGCCGCGCCCGGTGGACGGCTGGGCCGAGTTCATCGCCGGCGACATGCCGCTGGCGCTGAGCGTGGCCCCGCTCTATACCGGCTTCGCCCTGCCCGGCGCCGGCATCGCCGTGGTCACTGAATCCGAGCTCTACCAGCATGTGGCCCGCAGCCACACCCGCCGCAAAAGCGCGCGCGCCGGCTCCGACTCCATGCTGCGCGACCTGGCCGAGGTCAAGGCCGGCGACCCGGTGGTGCACGAACAGCACGGCATCGGCCGCTACGTCGGCCTGGTGTCCATGGACCTGGGCGAAGGCGAAACCGAGCTGATGCAGCTGGAGTACGCCGACAGCGCCACCCTCTACGTGCCGGTCAGCCAGCTGCATCTGATTTCCCGTTACGCCGGCGGCGCGGCGGACCAGATCCACCTGCACAAGCTGGGCAATCCGGCCTGGGAGAAAGCCAAGAAGCGCGCCGCGGAAAAAGCCCGCGACACCGCCGCCGAGCTGCTCAACCTCTACGCCCAACGCGCCGCGCGCGAAGGCCACAGCTTCAGCCTGTCCCACCACGACTACGAAGCCTTCGCCGCCGGCTTCGGCTTCGAGGAAACCCCGGACCAGGCCAGCGCCATCGAAGCCGTGGTGCAGGACATGTGCTCCGGCAAGCCGATGGACCGCCTGGTCTGCGGCGACGTCGGCTTCGGCAAGACCGAAGTCGCGCTGCGCGCCGCCTTCGTCGCCGTCCTCGGCGGCAAACAGGTGGCGGTGCTGGTGCCCACCACCTTGCTGGCGGAACAGCACTTCCAGAACTTCTCCGACCGCTTCGCCGACTGGCCGGTGAAAATCGCCGAACTGTCCCGCTTCCGCAGCGCCAAGGAAAGCAAGGCCGCGCTGGCCGGCCTGGCCGACGGCGGCGTGGACATCGTCATCGGCACCCACAAGCTGGTGCAGCCGGACATCCAGTTCAAGAACCTGGGCCTGGTCATCATCGACGAGGAACACCGTTTCGGCGTGCGCCAGAAAGAGCAACTGAAACGGCTGCGCGCCAATGTGGACGTGCTGACGCTGACCGCGACGCCGATTCCGCGCACGCTGTCGATGGCGCTGGAAGGCCTGCGCGACTTCTCCGTCATCGCCACCGCCCCCAGCCGCCGGCTGGCGGTGAAAACCTTCGTCAGCCCGATGGCCAACGGCGTGATCCGCGAAGCGGTGCTGCGCGAACTCAAACGCGGCGGCCAGGTGTTCTTCCTGCACAACGAGGTGGACACCATAGAAAACATGCGGGAAAAGCTGGCGGAGCTGGTGCCGGAAGCCCGCATCGGCGTGGCCCACGGCCAGCTGCGCGAACGCGAGCTGGAACAAGTGATGCGCGACTTCCTGCAGCAGCGCTTCAATGTGCTGCTGTGCTCCACCATTATTGAAACCGGCATCGACATCCCCAACGCCAACACTATCCTGATCAACCGCGCCGATAAGTTCGGCCTGGCCCAGCTGCACCAGCTGCGCGGCCGCGTAGGCCGCAGCCACCATCAGGCCTACGCCTATCTGCTGACGCCGGACGGCATCACCAAGGACGCGATGAAACGGCTGGAAGCCATCCAGATGTCCGAGGAACTGGGCGCAGGCTTCTACCTGGCGATGCACGATCTGGAAATCCGCGGCGCCGGCGAAGTGCTGGGCGAAGGCCAGTCCGGCGAGATGCAGGAAGTGGGCTTCTCCCTGTTCACCGAAATGCTCAAGCAGGCGGTGCGCGATCTCAAGAAAGGCCGCACCCCGGACCTGGACGCGCCGCTGGGCGTCACCACCGAAATCAATATGCACAGCCCGGCCCTGCTGCCGGACGGCTATTGCCCCGACGTGCACGAGCGGCTGGTGCTCTACAAGCGGCTGGCCACTTGCGAGAGCGAACAGGAAATCGACGATATCCACGAAGAGCTGATAGACCGCTTCGGCCTGCCGCCGCAAACCGTCAAGACCCTGATAGACAGCCACCGCCTGCGTCTGCTGGCCAAGCCCTTGGGCGTGCAAAAGCTGGACGCCAGCGAAGTGGCCATCCAGGTCCACTTCGCCAAGAACCCGCCGATAGACCCGATGAAAATCATCCAGCTGCTGCAAACCAAGCGCAACTACAGGCTGGCGGGACAGGACAAGCTGCGCGTGGAGGCCGATATTCAGGATGTGGCGCTGCGCGTGGTCAGGGTCAAGGAACTGTTGAAGGAGTTGAGCTCCTAAAGTCTGTCGCGCGGCCTCGCGCAACGGCGAGGGCCGGGCAATGCCCATGCGCCAAACACGCATGCCGCTTTCCCGGTCCCGGCGCCTTTATCGCTCAGGCTCGCAAGAGGCGACACCCGCTTTGGGATGGCAAACGCCCGGCTCAGCCAGGCGGCCGGCAAGCCAATCCAAAGGCATAATGAAGCGACAATGCCAAGCCTTCGGCATGGCCTGCGGACGAAAGAAGAAAGCGCTTACTTGAGCAACATCAAGATAAACGAGGACAGCGACTCTGAGACAAAAAGCCTTGCCCCTTGTTTTTACAGGAAAAAATAGCGTCACAGGATTGAAACCGAAAACCCTGTGGATAACTTTGTTGATAAAACTGTGCAAATATGCTCTCAAGCCAAGCGCCAAGCCGTTTTGAGCTGAAAGCCGTCCTGGATAAGAAAACAATCAAGTTATTGATTTTATTGATTTTTTTAGAGATATCAAACGCTACGCAAGCCAAGTTGCAACTCGCTTTAGCTGAAAATATTTTCCACCCACCGCTGTGGATCACTTGACAATCATGTTTTTTACCGCACCCCAGAACGACGTCATCAGCGTCTCCTCCCTCAACCGCATGGCGCGCGATCTGCTGGAAAGCGGACTGCCGCCGATGTGGATAGGCGGCGAAATTTCCAACCTCACCCTGGCCGCGTCCGGGCACGCCTATTTCTCCCTGAAAGACGGCGGCGCCCAAGTGCGCTGCGTGATGTTCCGCGGCAAAGTGTCGCAACTGCCCTTCCGCCCGGCGGAAGGCATGCAGGTGGAACTCAAGGGCACCGTCACCCTGTACGAGGCCCGCGGCGACTTCCAGATCAACGTCGACCAGATGCGCTCCGCCGGCCTGGGCCGTTTGTACGAGGCCTTTGAAAAACTCAAGGCCAAGCTGCAGGCGGAAGGCTTGTTCAACCCGGCGGGCAAACGTCCGCTGCCGGTCCACCCCGCCGCCATCGGCATCGTCACCTCGCCCGCCGCCGCCGCGCTGCGCGACGTGGTCAGCACGCTGCGCCGGCGCATGCCCTCCATCCCGCTGATTCTCTACCCGGCCCAGGTGCAGGGCGAAGGCTCGGCCCAGCAGGTGGCCGACGCCATCCGCCGCGCCGGCGAACGGCGCGAGGTGGACGTGCTCATCGTCTGCCGCGGCGGCGGCAGCATCGAGGACTTGTGGTCGTTCAACGAGGAAATCGTCGCCCGCGCGGTGGCCGCCAGCCCCATTCCCACCGTCAGCGGCGTCGGCCACGAAACCGACTTCACCATCTGCGACTTCGTCGCCGACAAACGCGCACCCACGCCCACCGCCGCCGCGGAACTGGTGTCCCCCAGCCGCGAGCACCTGAACGCTCAGCTCGAAACCGCCAAGCGCGGCCTGGAGCGCGCGCTCGGCCGCCTGCTGACCGACAAATCCCAGCAGCTGGACTATCTGGCGCGCCGGCTGGCCCACCCCGGCGAAAAGCTGCAACGCCAGCGCGAAGCGCTGCAGCGCCAGCAAGAGCGGCTGCAACGCCGGCTGGGCAGCCTGTTCGAACAACGGCGTTGGGCGCTGCAACTGGCGGACAGCAAGCTGCAGCGCCGTCGGCCGGACCTGGCCCAAACCGCGCAAACGCTGGACCGGCTGCAAACCCGGCTGCAGCGCGCGCGTCGGGATCTGCTCAACCGGCAGGCCCAGAAACTGGACACCCTGGCCGCCACCCTGCTGGCGCTCAATCCGGAAGCGGTGCTGGCCCGCGGCTACGCCATCGTGCAAAAACAGGACGGCACCGCGGTCAAATCCCCGGCGGAACTGCGCGACCGCGAACGCGTCAGCCTACGCCTGGCCGAAGGCAGCACCGAGGCCGTGATCGACCATCCGCAAGGCGCGCAGCCCAGCTTGTTCTGACGCCGCCGGCGCCCGCGCAGGCCGGCGCCGGCGCAGGCCGGCGCCGGCGGAAAACCGCACGCCCCCATTGCCACTTCCGATCAGAAATATCCAAGAGGACGCTCAGCCAGCGCCAGCATGGCGTCCTCCCACAGCTCCGGCGCGCATAGCATCATCCCCAGCGCATCGCCGCGCGCTTGCGAAGCCTCAGGCAAGACTCGGAAGCCAAAGCGTCGATAAAACTCGCAGTGGATATCGGCGTACAGCAAAAACACCTCCGCCAAACTTTGTTCTCGGTAGGCGCTCAACACTTCCTTCAAAAATAGGCTGGCAAAGCCCTGACCACGCCTGGCGGGCGCCGTGGCGATCGAACCGATGCCAACTGCCTCCCGTTCCGCCAGCGACGGCAAGCGATAGGCAATCGCCGAACACAGCAAGCTTCCATCCGTATCCGCCAACACATGCCAGCTGCCGCGTCGATACTTATGCGAATCCCGGCAGATTCGCAAATACTCGGCCTCGGAGCAGCCCTCGCCCCAAACATCCCGGCCCATCAGATAAACCGCCTCCATCTCCTCCGCAACCGCCGCCCGCAAGAGCAGACCGTTGCCATGCCGGGCCGGCAATGCCGGCGCCGGGCTTAAAGCTTCAAGCGCCATCCTCTCCCCCAATCAATGCTGGCCGGACATGACCAAAGTCTCGCAGGCCCAAGCAATTTATGCGCTTGGACTCAAGCTATGCTAGCATCCGGCCCCTAGCGCGGCCCGCGCCCGCAACCATCCCCCCTCCAGCCACCGCCAGGGAAGCCCCATGTCGCCAGTACACAAATGGGAAATCACCGTCGCCGCCGGCGGCTACTATCCCGATCTCGCTCATCATTTCTTCGGCAACGACATCGATCTGGGCTACGAGAACGACCACATCGGCATGCAGTTCTACGCCTATTCGCGCCACATCGACGAACTGGACGATCCCGATCACGTATCCGAACGCCTCTACAGCCTGCAACTGCTGCTCAACGGCGCCTTGCGCGCCGCCGCCGGCTGCGTGAGCAGCATGCCCATCCAGTTTCTGGGCTTCAGCGCTTATGAGAACGGCTGCAGCTATCCCGTCAGCGCGCACCGGATCGAAGAAGACCCGTTCAGCCGCAACCCCAGGATCGACCAGATCCACACCCGTTACGAAGATCCGCGCCAGCGCTACCCGTCCTACCTGCTCTACCTGGCCAAGCGCGACCCCTGTCTGCGCGATCTGCTCTTCCTGCTGGGCCTGATTTCCACCAACACCACGCTGGAAAAAGTGCTGGCCTGGAGCACGCTGTACAAGATACTGGACAGCGTCAAACACTACGCCAAGGAGATCGACGCCGGCATCGACGCCTTCGCGGATCCGGAACAGCTCAGCCTGTTCACCGCCGCCTGCAACAACACCAGCATCCTGGGCATCTACGCCCGCCACGGCGCGTCGGAAAACCCGCCGCCCAAGCGCGCGCTCACCGATATCGACGACGCCAGCGCGCTGATCGCGGGCATGACCGCCCGCTTCTGCCGCTGCTATATCGCCGCCAAATATCCCTGAGCCGCGCAAGCCGCGCGCCATGCCCGCCGCCCGCGGCCGCAGGTGCGCGACGACGCCGATCCCCATGAGGATATCGCTTACCAGATCCACCTGAACGACGTGTCGGTCAGCGCTGACATCTCGCCCAATGAACCACGGTCTATTCCGCTGATTGAAAACGGCAAGGGCATCGCCACCTTCGCCGGCCTGCTGCCCGGCGGCACATGGTCGGTGGCCGTAGCTGGCGGCGAGCGGCCTAAACCGCTGCAAGAAGGCATGACCGTCACCATCGCCGGCACCAATGTCGCCACCGGCAAGCCCTTCCACATTCCGGCGGTCTTCGAGACCAAGGAAACCGGCGATCCCGCCGAGTTCGTGGAGTGGCGCGTGCTGCGGGAACGGTAAGCGGAACGGCCGGCTGTCCGCCGGCCGCCCTTGACGTCTCTTTGCGGACGACAGCCCAAGCTGCCGTCCGCAACGGTTTCCAAAGCGCTTACTTGACTTGCAGCAGGTCCGCCAGATGCACGTCCACGCCGCCGGCCGCGCCCACCGCGTTGACGTGATCGAAATAATCGTACCAGCCGCTGGCGCGGATGCCGGCCAGCATCCCCTCACAGGCCTCTTGGTCAGGCAGGCTCCACACGCCCAGGAAGCGATAGGGCGCCGCCTGATCGGCGTCGGCCGCGATCTGGCTCAAGGTCAGCAGTTGAATGCCCAGGCCGGGCAGCGCCTCGATATTGCTTTTGACCTGATCCAGGAAGTCGGTGCGGTGCAAAAAACTCAAGGCCAGCCAAGCCGGCTTCGGGCTGTACAATTCCACCAGATAATGCGCCATAGAAAATCTCCGTGAGTGTGAACGGCCTAAGAACCGGTTTACGATCTGCTGCGCGTCGTGGAGCCTTACACGGCGAGCACACCTTCGAAATGCTCATGTACCACGTGTACATTCCGCTTTCTCAGCCGTTTTCGCCTTGCCTCGCCTTAGCTCGCGAGATCGTAAACAGGTTCTAAGCCGCGGCCTGCTGATTAAGCCGCGCGCCGCTTCGCCTGTCATTGCATCTTATTGCCAGCTGAAAAACTTTAATGTTATAAAAAGCATCCGCCCGCTCCCATTGAAATTTACAGGAGCGGCGTTCAGCCACCGCGGCCACGGCCGCGCCAGCCAATTCCCCCAACAAGAGCATTCCGCGCGCCCCTCCCTGCCTGGCAGCAGCCGGGCGCCAGCGGCATTGCCACCGCAGGACAAAGATCCATCATGCAGTGTAGACACGCCCTATTGCTGTCGCTGGCCGCCTTGAGCGCGAGCCTGGCGGCGGCGCCTCTGCCTTCTTACGACTTCGCCGTCAAAGACCCTTGGGAGACGCGCGCCAAGCCGTCGATGAAGGCGAAGGACAAAACCGATAAAGCGCTCAAGTACAAGGGCGCGGTGCAATTGAAGAACCTGGACGCCGGTCCGGATTTCTCGGTCAAGGCCGAAATACGCAGCCCCAGCCTGCTGGAGCGGCGGCAAAGAGAGCAAATGCAGCATTGCGTCGGCGTCAACCCGCCGCCGGGCTGCCCCGGCTTCAACCCGCTGCCGCGCTGCTTCGGCCAGAGCGACTGCGGGCAGCACGCGCCGCCGCCGGCCCATCCGCTCAGCGGCCCCACGCGGCAGCAAGCCGGCGATTACTCGTTGAGCGGCAGCTGGCTGCCGCGTTAAGACGCAAAAAAGCCCGCTCCAAAAGAGCGGGCTGACAAGACGGCGGCGCGCGCTCAGCGAGCGTTCTGCGCCAGCCGCGCCACTTCCTCGGCGCTGCGCTTGTTGTAGCCCAACAGATAATAGGCCACCACCAGGAAGGCCAGCCAACCCGGGCCGATGATCAAGGCGATGCGGGTATCCGGGAAATAGGCCATCAAGCCCACCACCAGGATCAGGAAGCCCATGGCGATGTAGGAGCCATACGGCCATAACGGCATCTTGTAGGCCAGCGCCGCCAGCTGCTCGCGGCTCAAGGTGCGGCGGAAGCGCAGCTGGGCCAGCAGGATGATCACCCAGGTCCAGATCGCGCCGAAGGTGGAGATCGCGGTCAGCCAGGTGAACACTTCCTTGGGCGCCAGATAGTTGAGCAGCACGCCCACCAACAGCGCGAACACCGACATCAGCAAGGCGAACACCGGCACGCCCTGACGCGACACTTTGGCGAAGATGGGCAGCGCCTGCTGTTGCTGGGCCAGGTTGTACAACATGCGGCCGGTGCTGAAAATGCCGCTATTGCACGAGGACAGCGCGGCGGTGAGCACCACGAAGTTGATGATGCCGGCGGCGGCGGGGATGCCCAGCTGCTCGAAAGTGAGCACGAAGGGGCTGCCGCGGGTGCCCAGCTCGTTCCACGGATAAATCGCCAGGATCACGAACAGCGCGCCGATGTAGAAAATCAGGATGCGCCAGAACACCGAATCCACGGCGCGGGCCAGCGCTTTCTTCGGGTTCTTGGCTTCGCCAGCGGTCAGGCCCAGCATTTCCACGCCCAGGTAGGCGAACATCACCATTTGCAGCGACATCAGCACGCCGCCAAAGCCGTTGGGCATGAAGCCGCCGTGGCTCCACAGATTGGAGATGCCGGTGGCCACGCCGCCGTGTCCCAGGCCGAACACGATCATGCCCAGGCCGCCGATGATCATCAGCACGATGGTGACGATCTTGATCAGCGCGAACCAGAACTCGAATTCGCCATAAGCCTTGACCGCGATGAAGTTGACGCCGCCCATGGCCACCAGCGCGGCCAGCGCCCAGTACCAGGCCGGAATGTCCGGGAACCAGATGCCCATATAGACGCCGACGGCGGTGATTTCCGCCATGCAGGTCACCAGCCACAGAAACCAGTAATTCCAGCCGGTCAGGTAGCCGGCCAAGGGGCCGAGGTAATCCAGCGCGTAGCGGCTGAATGAGCCGGCCACCGGATTGTGGATGGCCATTTCGCCCAGCGCGCGCATGATGAGGAAGATGGCGAAACCGCCCAGGGCGTAAGCCAGCATGATGGCGGGGCCGGCCATCTTGATGGCGGTGGCCGATCCCAGAAACAGGCCGACGCCGATGGTGGCGCCCAAGGCCATGAGGTTGATATGCCGCTCTTCCAAACCCCGGTGCAGGGTGTCTTGAGCAGGTTGCATAGTTGCTCCTTTAACTGTCTTTGTATTGCGTAAGGGTTGTGGCCTTGGCGCTTAAGGCCTGTTCAAAGCGTCGCGTGCAAGAGCGAGACAAGGCGAAAACGGCTGAGAAAGCGCACGGCGCACAAGGCACATCGGCGTTTCGCAGCGGTACTCGCCGCGCCGGCTTTCACGAAGCGCAGCAAACTTTGAACAGGTAAACGGCAGCGCCGCCGCCGGTGCTATGGCTTTGGATTGTCGTTATGGCCCATAACACATGGGGGTCGAGATTACCTCAAGACCCTTGTCATGTCATGTTTCAGAATATACATGCGCGCAAAAGGCATAAACGCGACGCTTTGTGATCAAGCGTCCCCGCTTAATGCCATAAGGATTTAACGCAAGCCCCGCCGCCGTTTCCGCCGCCGGCATCCGGCGGCCCGGCCCAAGCCGACAGGTGCTATCAATAAAGCGTTGAATCGGTTTATCGAGCCGGGAGCATGCACCCATGCGGCACCACAGCATCAGCCTGAAGCTCAACCTGGCCTTCATGCTCATCATGTCCGCCCTGCTGGCGGCCTTCGGCGCGCTGGACTATTGGCGCACCCAACAGGAACTGCGTCAGGAACTGGACGGAGAAATCGCCGCGATCAGCGCGCGGCTGGCGGCGAATCTGGCCGGACCCATGTGGAATTTCGACAGCGCCCAAGGCTTGCGGGTGCTGGAGGCTGAGATGGGCAAACGCGCGCTCCGCGGCGTGTTCGTCCGCGACGCCAACGGCGTTCCCTTCGCCGGCTACCGCCGCGAGGCCGACGGCTCGCTGCTACGCGGCGCCGCTCCGGCGCCGGACGCGGACCTGACGCGCGAACGCGCCGTGGTCTTTCACGACGGCGCGACCGCGCGCGTCGTCGGCAAGCTGAGCCTGCAAGTGTCCACGGAAGAAATCCGCGAGAAACTGCGCGCGGTGCTGTGGCGGGTGACGGCGGAAATCCTGCTGCTGGACCTGGTCACCGTCCTGGTGCTGTCCCTGCTGGTGCGCCGCCTGCTGCACCGGCCCATCCGCGAGGTGAGCCAGGCGCTGCACGCCATCGCCGACGGCGATCTGACCGCGCCGCCGCGCTACGCCAGCCAGGACGAACTGGGCGATCTGGCCGAATCCACTCGCCGGCTGGTCGCCAAGCTGGCCGGCATTCTGGCGCATATCGACGCTTTTTCCTCGGACCTGGCCAACGCCGCGCGCCAGATCAGCCAGGCGGTGGACACCCTGAGCCAGCAAGCGTCGGAGCAGGCCAACAACATCGACAAGAACAGCGCCAGCCTGGAACAGATTTCCGCCTTCGTGTGGAAGAACCGGGACGACGCCCGCACCACGGATCAGATGGCCAGCGACAGCAGCAGGCACGCGGCGGCCGGCGGCCAGGCGGTGGACGAGACCATCGCCGCGATGTGGGACATCGCCAACAAGGTGCTGATCATCGACGACATCGCCTACCAGACCAATCTGCTGGCGCTGAACGCGGCGATCGAGGCGGCGCGCGCCGGCGAACACGGCCGCGGCTTCGCAGTGGTGGCCGGCGAAGTGCGCAAGCTGGCGGCGCGCAGCCAGCAGGCGGCCAAGGAAATCAGCCAGCTGACGCAAAGCAGCGTGCGCCGCGCCGAACACGCGGGCGAACTGTTCAATCAGATGTTGCCGACGATACAGAGCACCGCCAGCTTCGTGCAGGAAATCAATCAGTCCTCCAACCAGCAGGCGCAGCGGGTGGAGCAGATCAATCAGGGCGTCAGCGAAATCAGCCGTTCCATGCAGGCCAACGCCGCGGCGTCGGAACAGCTGACCGCCACCGCGCGCGGCATGAGCGAGCAGGCGGTGGAGCTGGCGCAGACCATAGGTTATTTCAAATACTGAGCCGCGCCGTGAAAAAGC
Organism: Chromobacterium sp. FG22; assembly: GCF_057809415.1. Classification (NCBI taxonomy): domain Bacteria; kingdom Pseudomonadati; phylum Pseudomonadota; class Betaproteobacteria; order Neisseriales; family Chromobacteriaceae; genus Chromobacterium; species Chromobacterium sp. FG22. The sequence continues at coordinate 107,788 of NZ_JBMDJX010000004.1, forward strand.
CGCCGGGCTGAGGCGCGGCGGCTTGGCGGACGGCGGCGGGACTCACACCGCCTTGAGCTTGCCCTTGGCCGGGCGCGCCTCGGACTTGGCTTCGGCGCCGGCTTCGCGCTCCCAGCTTTCCTTGTAGGCGCGGCCGTAATAGCTGTCCAACAGCAGCTGCTTCAGTTCGCTGATCAGCGGATAGCGCGGGTTGGCGCCGGTGCACTGGTCGTCAAAGGCCGCCTCCGCCAGCAAGTCCACCTTGGCCAGGAAATCCGCCTCGGCCACGCCGGCGGCCTGGATGGACGCCGGAATGTCCAGCGTGCGCTTGAGCTCGTCCACCCACTCGATCAACTTCTCCACCCGCTCGTGGTCGCGGCTGGCTTCCAGGCCCAGATGGCGGGCGATTTCAGCGTAGCGCGCCACGCTCTTGGGCCGGTCGTACTGGCTGAAGGCGGTCTGCTTGGTCGGCACATCGGCCGCGTTGTAGCGGATCACATTGCTGATCAAGAGCGCGTTGGCCAGACCGTGGGCCAGGCCGAACTCGGCGCCTATCTTGTGCGCCATCGAGTGGCAGACGCCGAGGAAGGCGTTGGCGAAGGCGATGCCGGCGATGGTGGCGGCATTGTGCACCTGCTCGCGCGCCTTGGGGTCTCCGGCGCCGTTGCGGTAGGCGGACGGCAGATAGTCCTTGAGCATCTTCAAGGCCTGCAAGGCCTGAGGGTCGGAATACTCGTTGGCCATCACCGAGGCGTAGGCCTCCAGCGCGTGGGTCACCGCGTCGATGCCGCCGAAGGCGGTCAGCGACTTGGGCATATTCATCACCAGATTGGCGTCGACAATCGCCATGTTCGGCGTCAGCTCGTAGTCGGCGATCGGGTATTTGACCCCGGTGTTCTCGTCGGTGACCACGGCGAACGGCGTCACTTCCGAACCGGTGCCGGAGGTGGTGGGCACGGCCACCAACTCCGCCTTGCGTCCCAGTTTGGGGAACTGGTAAATCCGTTTGCGGATGTCCATGAAACGCAGCGCGAGGTCTTCGAAATGCACTTCCGGGTGTTCGTACATCACCCAGATGATCTTGGCCGCGTCCATGGGCGAACCGCCGCCCAAGGCCATGATCACGTCCGGCTTGAAGGCGTGGGCCAGGTCCGCGCCCTTGCGCACCACCGCCAGCGTGGGATCGGCCGGCACCTCGAAGAACACTTCCACCTCCAGACCCATTTTCTTCAGCAGGCGGATGGGCTCGTCGACGAAGCCGTTGTCGAACAGATACTGGCCGGTGACGATCAGACAGCGGCGTTTGCCGGACAGATCCTCCAAGGCCACCGGCAGGCAGCCGCGGCGGAAGTAAATCGACTTGGGCAGCTTATGCCACAACATGTTCTCCGCCCTCTTGGCCACGGTTTTCTTGTTGATCAGGTGTTTGGGCCCGACGTTCTCCGAGATCGAGTTGCCGCCCCAGGAGCCGCAGCCCAGCGTCAACGACGGCGCCAGGCTGAAGTTGTAGAGGTCGCCGATGCCGCCTTGGGACGACGGCGTGTTGATCAGGATGCGCGCGGTCTTCATCTTGTCGCCGAAGTAGCGGATGCGCTCGCCTTGCAGATCCTGGTCGGTGTACAGCGCCGAGGTGTGGCCGATGCCGCCCATCGCCACCAGCGCCGCGGCCTTGTCGCAAGCGTCGATGAAATCGCCGGCGCGGTACATCGCCAGCGTCGGCGACAGCTTTTCATGCGCAAAGGCCTCGGCGGCGGACACATCGCTGACTTCGCCGATCAGCACCTTGGTGGCCGGCGGCGCTTCGATGCCGGCCATCGCGGCGATCTTGGCCGCGCTCTGGCCGACGATGGCGGCGTTGAGGCTGCCGTCCTGCAGAATCACCTTGCGCACCGCCTCCGCTTCGCGCTTGGACAGGATGTAGCCGCCGTGCTTGGCGAAACGCTCGCGCACCGCCTCGTAGATTTCATCGACGATGATGACGGACTGCTCGGACGCGCAGACCACGCCGTTGTCGAAAGTCTTGGACATCAGGATGGAGGCGACGGCGCGCTTGATGTCGGCGGTCTCGTCTATCACCGCCGGGGTGTTGCCGGCGCCCACGCCGATGGCGGGCTTGCCGGAAGAATAGGCGGCGCGCACCATGCCCGGCCCGCCGGTGGCCAGGATCAGATTGAGGTCGGGGTGATGCATCAGCTGATTGGATAGCGCCACCGAGGGCTCGTCTATCCAGCCGATGATGTCCGGCGGCGCGCCGGCCGCCACCGCCGCCTGCAACACCAGCCGCGCCGCCTCGCAAGTGGAACGCTTGGCGCGCGGATGCGGCGAGAAAATGATGCCGTTGCGCGTTTTCAAGGAGATCAACGCCTTGAAGATGGCGGTGGAGGTGGGATTGGTGGTGGGCACGATGCCGCAGATCAGACCGATGGGCTCGGCGATGGTGATGGTGCCGAAGGTGTCGTCCTCGGCCAGCACGCCGCAGGTTTTATCGTCCTTGTACTTGTTGTAGATGTATTCGGAGGCGAAGTGGTTTTTGATCACCTTGTCCTCCAGCACGCCCATGCCGGTTTCCGCCACCGCCATCTTGGCCAGCGGTATCCGCGCGTCCGCGGCGGCCAGCGCCGCGGAGCGGAAGATGTGGTCCACCTGCTCCTGGCTGAAGCCGGCAAACGCGGCCTGCGCCTTTTTCACCCGCGCCACCAGCGCGTCCAGTTCCAGTTCATTGCCAACGGTCATTTCAAGTCTCCCAAACAGTTAAACCTGTCGCAGCGAGAGAATGACTAATTAGTGACATTTTACTTTCATTTATGAAAATAAAATCTAGACAATAATATTGTCCATTCACCGCCCATTCTCATCGCTTCAAAACTTTTTTGTAGCAAGCGCATTACAGCGATACGCTTTCAACACCGAAAAACCCTGTCGCCCGCAAACGCGAAACCATAGCGGCGGCATCAATAAGTCCATGCTAAGCGAAAAAACGATATTCGTTTTTGCGCATTGCCAAACAAATACGGATTAAGCGGAGAAAAAATGTCACAACCGGAATCATGAGGGGAAACGCGCGCGCGTCGGCTGTAACGGCGACGCTACCGCGCCGACGCCGCGCAAATAGAATGGCCGCCTGTCGGCGGCCATGGGCGAAGCGGAAATGCGGCGCGCCGCTATTTCATGAAACTGTATTTGAAGAACTGGCCGGCGCGGCTCATTTCGCGGATCTTGGCCGGATCGGTCTCGCCGTTCAGATTGGTGATCACCAGCTTGCCATAGCCTTGCTTCAGATCGTTGCGGAAGTCGTAGAACGCGCCCAGCACCGCCAGCTTGCCCGCCTCCACCTCGCCGGCGTAGGTCATGATCGCGGTTTCCACCTGATTGTTGACGTTCAGCAGCGCGCCGTTGGTGGGGTCTATGCCCTTGGGAATGTCGATGGTGGACAGCTCTTTGCGGATTGCCGGCTCCAGCCCGCCGTAGTCGCCGGAGGCGGCCTTGATCGCGCCGCAGGCGGCATGGCCGATGATGATCAGCAAGGGGGTATGCAAATGCCTCACCCCGTATTCGACCGAACCCTCGGCGGTGGCCAATTGATTGCCGATGTCCCGCACCATGAACAGATCGTTGACCGCGTCGCCGTGGAAGGCATTGGTTTGCACCCGGGAATCCGAGCAAGTCACCACGGTGGCGCGCGGGCTCTGATGCTCGGCGAAGCGCTCAAAATAGGCTTTGTCGTGCGCCTTCATATAGCGGGCGTTGGCTTCGACTATGGTCTCCACCACGCCGCGCACTTGCTGGGCCTCGGAGGCCAAATGCGCGCCGGCGTGCGCGTCGCCGTGCTCGGCAGCAACCGCCTTGCGCTTGGGCTTGACCACGCGGCGCTTTTTCACCGGCGCGTGCACTTCCGGACTGGGTTCGCTCAAATTTTTGGCCGCCGGCGGCGGCGCCATCTTCACCGCCGGTTCCATTTTCTCCGGCGGTTTGGCCTCGGCGTGTTTGGCTTCAGCGGGCTTGGCCTCCGCCGGTTTGGCTTCCGCGTGCTTCGCCTCCGGCTTGGCCTCCGCTTTGGCCTCCGCCTTGGCGGCGGGCTTGGCCTCGGTCTTGTGTTCCGCCGCCGGCGCGGCCGGCTTGGCCGGCTCCGCCTTGTGGGCTTCCGGCGCCGCCGGCTTCAACTTCAGCGGCAGCTTGATCACCGTCTTGGGCTGAGACCCTTCGGCCGGCGCCGCCTCCTCCGCCCAAGCCTGGGCCGTCAACAACAAGAGACAAAGCGCCAGTCGGCGCCTGCGTCCAAGCATCCCCATTTACCACTCCTTATTGTCATCTTGGCGGTCATTATATTTATGCAATATCGGCTATGTTTGATAAAACTGAAAGACGATATTAATTGACCGGTAATTAGCCCAAAAAAATGACAATAAGTTAAATTAACGCCGTTCAACATGCAAACGGCGCCGGCGGCTCAGCTGCTTTGTATCCAGTACTCGACAATGCGGCCATCCGCCACCCGGTAGCAGGCGCTGCCGATCTGGCGCAGCGGCTCGCCGCTGGGCGGGCGGCCGTCCAGGCCGGCCAGGTCATGTCCCAACTGGGTCCAGCGCGCGTAAGCCTTGTCTCCGTCCACCAGCAATTCGTCCACCCTCAGTTCAAAGGCCCCGTAGTCGCGCAGGAAGTCCCGCACATGGGCGGCGTAGTCGGCCGGGCTGCGCTCCAGCGTATGCGGCGACTCCGCCACCAATTGATGCGCCAATACCTTGGGCGCCAGATAATCGCCGGCCGCGTCCGGATTGCGTCCGGAACGCACCTCCTTCAAAAACCCCGTCACTACCGCTCTGGTATCCTGCATCTTCGTTTCTCCTCGATTCGACATCACGGTCAATGAAACACCCGTCGGTTCCGCGCGCAATCCACCGGATTGGCGCACTGCCGCCCTCCGTTCGACGCCGCGCACCTCGCCCGCTCCAGCGCCTCGGTTTCATCGCGCAACGCCCGCCGCGTGTGGGCTTGCATGCCCTGCCACCACAAACGGCCCAGCCGCCCCCAGAATCGACTCCACGCCCCCCAGGCTCCCAATGCCATGATGCGCTCCAATTGTTCTGCTATTGATCACGCAAGCATGCTAATCTACATGCGCATACAATAAAATCCGTGAAATATCCACACACTGTTCTGAAATGAAAACAAACCACCCTCCCTCTCCGGATGCTCTGCTGGCCTTCGACGCGCTGGCCCGCCACGGCAGTTTCACCGCGGCAGCCGACGCGCTCGGCTGCGCCAAAAGCCGCGTCAGCCAATTGGTCAAGCAACTGGAGCTGGAGCTGGGCGCGGTGCTGGTGCTGCGCAATACCCGGCGCGTGGCGCTGACCGAGGCCGGCCAGCGGCTGGCCGTGCACGCGCGCCAGCTGCGCGAGATGCTGGACCGGGTGCGCGGCGACGTCGGCAATGTGCAGGATTGCGTGGAAGGGCCGCTGGTGATCAGCTCCGCGTCCGCCTTCGCCCAGTTCCTGCTGGTCCCCATCCTGTCCGAGCTGTCCAATCAGTACCCGGGGCTGGAGATGCAGCTGCAAGTGGAGAACCGGCTGCAAGACCCGGTGGCGGAAGGGCTGGATTTTTGCGTGCGCACGCGCAATGTCTACGACGATGGACTGGTGGCCAAACCGCTGGGCTTCATGCGCGAAACCGTCTACGCCTCGCCCGGCTACCTGGCCCAGGCACCCAGGCTGGAACACCCGGAAGACCTGTGCCTGCACCGCGTGCTCTACGATTCCAGCAAGGCGCCCAGCGAGGCGGTGGAATGGGCGCTGGAGAAGGACGGCGTCTATGTGCGCATGCCGGTGCGGCCGGTGCTCAGCTGCAATCAGTATTCGCCGCTGGTGTCCGGCGCGGTGGCCGGCTGCGGACTGGCGCTGCTGCCCCACTACGTGGCCAGCAGCTTTCTCGCCACCGGCCAGTTGGTGCCGGTGCTGCCGGGCTGGAGCCACGATTGCTGGCCGGCCTTCCTGGTCTACCCTTACCGTCACCCGCTGCCGCGCAAGAACGAGATCTTCGTCCAGCACGTGGTGCCGCGGCTGCGCGCGCTGCTGGCGGCGGAACCGCAAACGGCTTGATCCAGGCCAAGACGCGCGGCGCCTCCCCTGGGCTATGCTGGCGCGCGACCCGGCGCTCGGCGAAAGGCGCGGGCAAACGATTGGAAAGGGATTTATGCAATACAGCGATATTCTCATCGTCGGCGGCGGCATGGTGGGCTCGGCGCTGGCCGCCGCGCTGTCCGGCCACGGCCTGAGCATTGCGGTGCTGGAGCAAGCGCCGCCCGCCCCGTTCGACGCGGCCCAGCCGCCAGATCTGCGGGTTTCGGCGATCAGTCCGGCCTCGGCTCGCTTTCTGGCCGGCATCGGCGCCTGGGACGCGGTGCTGGCGATGCGCGCGGCCCCCTATCTGCGCATGCAGGTGTGGGAGGGCGAAGAAGCCGACGGCACGCTGTTCACCGCCGAGGAGGCCGGCGAGGCCGCGCTCGGCCACATCGTGGAAAACCGGGTGGTGCAACTGGCCGCCACCCAGGCCCTGCGCCAATGCGCCGACGTCGACTATCTGGCCCCGGCCGCCATCCGCCGCATCGTCTACCAGCCCTTCGCCTCCCGCGTGGAGCTGGAAGACGGCCGTCAACTGAGCGCCCGCTTGCTGATCGCCGCCGACGGCGCGCGCTCGTCGGTGCGCGACGCCGCCGGCATCGGCGTCACCAGTTGGGACTATCCCATGCACGCGCTGGTGGCTTGCTGCGAGCAAGAGCAAACGCAGCAGGACATCACCTGGCAACGCTTCACCCCCACCGGCCCGCAAGCCTTTTTGCCGCTGACCGGCGAATACGGCTCGCTGGTCTGGTATCACCGTCCGCCGGACGTCCAGCGGCTGCTGGCGCTGGACGAGGCCGAGCTGGCCGCGGCCTTTCACGCCGCCTTCCCCCGCAAGCTGGGCGCGATCCGCCGCATCGTGGCCAAGGGCAGCTTCGCGCTGACTCGCCGCCACGCGCAGCGCTACGTCAAGGACGGCGTGGCCCTGGTGGGCGACGCCGCCCACACCATCCACCCCTTGGCCGGCCAGGGCGTGAACCTGGGCTTCCAGGACGCGGCCAAGCTGGCCGAGGTGATACGGGAAGCCGCGGCCCAAGGCCACGACTTCGCCAGCGCCGACACGCTGCAGCGCTACCAGCGCGCGCGCAAGCCGGCCAACCTGGCGATGCAGACCGCGATGGACGCGTTCTGCTACGGCTTCGCCAACGATATCGCGCCGCTGCGGCTGGCGCGCCGCCTGGGCATGCGCCTGGCCGACCGCGCCGGCCCGCTGAAACGCGAAGCGATACGCTACGCGCTGGGCTTGAAAGGCGGCTGACGCCCGGCGGCGTCTCCTTGAGCGGCCGGCGTCATCGCCCCTTGGCGGCTATGCTGAAGCGTCTGGCCCTCATCAGCGCCGCCGTCGCGGCGGGCCGGCCATCGCTCAAGGAGGCCATTCCATGAAACGTCTGACATTGCTGGCGGCGCTGCTTTACGCGCTCGGCGCCCTTTCCTCCCCCGCCTGGTCCTTCTCGCCTGCCCACGGGCCGCTGCTCAGCCAGGCTGGCGGTGGCGGTGGCGGTGGCGGTGGCGGTGGCGGTGGCGGTGGACACGAGGGCGGCGGCGGAGGTTCCGGCGGCGGCGGACATGAGGGAGGCGGCGCCGGCGGTGGCTCCGGAGGCGGCGGCAACCATGATGGCGGCCCACAGGGCGGCGGTCATGCTCCCGGCAACGCCAACGGCGGCCCGCAACACGGCGCGGCCCCCGGCAACGCGCCTTCCGGCGCGCCCCATGGGGAACCGCCGGGAGACCGCCGCGCGGCGCCGGGCGCCGACGATGCGGCCGCTCAGGGACAGGCTCCGGCCGGCAACGGCCAATAAACAAGCACAGGAAAGCCAACAGGCCGCATCCGAGGATGCGGCCTGTTTGCTGTCAGCGCGCCGTCATGCCTGATTTGGAACAGGCCCTCAAACCGCCTCCACATTGTTGTGGACTTCGCTGTCGCGCAAGACCACCTGCGCCCACACCGCGGCGTCCATATAGTACTGATTGACCAATTCCACCTCGAAATCCAGCACCTTGGCCAAGGCTTCGATCTGCTCGGTGTCGCCCTGCTCGCAGGCCAGCGCCATCGCCAGGAAGGGCGCGAACATGCCGCGGCGCTCCACCACCGCCTCGCGCACCGGCGAGGCCAGCTCCAGCGGGTCCAGCACATCGGGAAACGGCACCCCGAGCAAAACGTCCAGCATGGAGAACATGCCGGTGAGGAACAGATGTTCGGCCTCCACCCGGTTGCCGCGATAGCTGCCCATGCGCTCCAGCAGGCGGGCGCGGATCAGCGACTTTTCCAGCAGCGACACCGCGGTGCCGTCGTCCTTGCGCGCGGTGAACAACAGCATGGACAACCACTTGAACAAGGTTTCCCGGCCCAGCAGCAGCAGGGTTTCCTCTATGGTCTGCACCTTGCGCGACAAACCGTGCACCGGCGAATTCATGAAACGCAGCAGTTTGAACAGCAGCACCGAGTCCAGCTTGAACTGGGTCTCGATCTCGGCGGCTTCGGCATTGGCGCGCAACATGCGCATGATTTGCAGCACCCGGGTCTGGCTGGCGTCCACCTTGCCGCCCTCCAGCGCGCGCACGGTGGCGATGAAGGGGCCGTGGAACAAGGCGAAACGATTATGCCCCGGCCCGCGCAGACAGACGTCCAGATCCTCGGCGGTGCCGACGTTGCGCGCCATCCAGCGCACAGTGGGATAACGCTTGGGCAGTTGATCCAGAATGGGCTCCAGCACCTTGCCGGACGGCGCGTCGAAGTCCAGGATCATGAAGTCCATGCGGCTGAACAAATCGTTCTGCAGGTGCGCCGGCAGGCTGCCCGGATCGTAGCCGGCCGGCTCCAGCGCAAAGCGCATCGCTTTTTGCTTGAGCGCGTCCAGCTGCCGGATCATCTCCTCGGACACCGAACCGGTCTGCGACGGCTCCAGCACGAAGATCACGCTGCTGGCCGGCATATTCGACAGCATAGGCTCGTCCAGGGTGTCGATGGAGATATGGACAAAGGCGCGGCGGAAAGCCAGCAAGCGGAAGATGTCCATATTCTGCAGCGTGCTGAGCATCAGCCTGTCGAACTCTTGCTGCTTGCCGGCGGCGATATTGCGCTTGCCCTGGCGCACGAAGAAATCGTAAGCCACCACCCTTTGCAGCCTGTCCATCACCGGCTGGTGCGAAACAAAGCCCAGGGTGGGCGGCAAATCCAGCGGCGGCGCGTTTTCCAGCTGCCGGCTGGCCGGCGAGTCGTGCGCCAGCTCGGTGAACGGCGCGGGCACGACCTGTTCGTCGCTGGAGGAGTCCGAAGATTTCTTCATACGGCCGGTCAGGCCGCTGATCAGATTTTTCAGCATGTTCCATCCTACCGGATATGCCGGCGTCGTCCCGGCTTACGGTTTACAGTCTAGCCGATTCGGCCGGCAATTCTGGGAGTATCTACCGAAACATCGCCGCATTGCGCGCGATGGCGCAAGGCGTGGTCGATCAACACCAGCGCCAGCATCGCCTCGGCGATCGGCGTGGCGCGGATGCCGACGCAAGGATCGTGGCGGCCGTGGGTTTCCATGGTCAGCGGCTGGCCCTGCTTGTCTATGGAGCGGCGCGGCTGGGCGATGGAGGACGTCGGCTTGATGGCGATGGACACTTCGATCTCCTGGCCGGTGGAAATGCCGCCGAGCACGCCGCCGGCGTGATTGCTGGCGAAGCCCTGCGGCGTCAGTTCATCGCCGTGCTCGCTGCCGCGCTGGGTCACGCAGCCGAAGCCGGCGCCGATCTCCACGCCCTTGACCGCGTTGATGCTCATCATCGCGTGGGCGATGTCGGCGTCCAGCCGGTCGAACACCGGCTCGCCCCAGCCCACCGGCACGTTTTCAGCCACCACCCGCAGCCGCGCGCCGATGGAGTCCAGGCTCTTGCGCACGCTGTCCATATAGCTTTCCAGCTGCGGCACCACCTCGGGATCGGCGGCGAAGAAGGGGTTGCCGGACACATGCTCCCAGCCCTTGAACGGGATGGCGATTTCGCCGATCTGGCTCATGTGGCCGCGGATGACGATGCCGTAGCGCTGATGCAGCCATTTCTTGGCGATGGCGCCGGCGGCCACCCGCACCGCGGTCTCGCGGGCGGAGGAACGGCCGCCGCCGCGCGGATCGCGGATGCCGTACTTATGCCAATAGCAGTAATCCGCATGGCCGGGACGGAAGGTGTCGGCGATATTGCCGTAGTCCTTGCTGCGCTGATCGGTGTTGCGGATCAGCAGCGCGATCGGCGTGCCGGTGGTCTTGCCCTCGTACACGCCGGACAGGATTTCCACCGCGTCCGGCTCGCGGCGCTGGGTGACGTGGCGGCTGGTGCCGGGCTTGCGCCGGTCCAGCTCCGCCTGGATGTCGGCTTCGCTGATCTCCAGCCCCGGCGGGCAGCCGTCCACCACGCAGCCAATGGCCGGGCCGTGGCTTTCGCCGAAGGAAGTCACCGTGAACAACAACCCCATGGTATTGCCTGACATCTTCACTGTCCTTTGTATGCGGAATCCTTGGCGAAGATTCTAGCACGAGCCGTCGGCCTACCAGCCGGCCGCCGTCGCCATGCGGCGGCGAAACCAGCCGGTGATGGACAAACGCTGCCGGCCGGCCGGCAACACCTCGTGCCAGAAGCGGTCGGACAAAAACAGCGCCAGGGTGCCGGCCTCCGGCCGGACGTCGACATGGCGCTCGCCGTCCTCGTCCAGATAAAGCCGCATCTCGCCGCCGGCGTCGGCCGGCCAGTCGTCGTTCAGGTAGAGCACCGCGGTCAGCGCGCGCGCGTCGTCGTCGCGGAAGCGGTCCAGGTGTTTTTTATAGAAAGCGCCCTGCGGATACACGGCGAAGTGGGACTCCAAGTCCTCCAGCCCCATGTAGAAGGCCTGGTTGACCGCCTGGCGGACGGCGTCCAGCTTGGAGAAATACAAGGATGCGGCGGAATCGGCATTGTCCGGCTCCAGCCACAGCACCGAGTCGGAACGGATTTCGCTGCGGCGGTTTTGCTGCGCGGCGCGCCCGACGGCGGCTTCATGGAACTTGCCCTGCTGCCAGTGGACGAGGCATTCCTCGCGCAGCAGGCGGATGTCTTCGGCAGAGAACAGGCTGCGGTCTACGACCCAGCCCTGTTCGGCAAGGTTGTCGATAACGGGCCCTAGCAAATAGGGCGAAACTTCAAAGTCTTGTGTCATGGTTCATTCTCCCAGGCGCGATTTCTACCACAGCCGCGCGCCAAGGAAAATGTCATTTATCAGTAATTTTCGCTGACCTGATCATACTCACCATGCAGCCATGCCAATACCAGCGGGAAATGGTCCCGGATGGCATCAGGATGGGTCAATAATGACACATGGTTGTAATCGTGCAGATGGCCGACGCGCCGGGACAGCAGGCGCAGCCGCGACAGGTGCGGGCCGGATTCGTCGCGGAAGCGGCGCACGTCCTCCGGATGGCCGCGGCAGGGATCGTTGCCGGCGGCGAAGTACAGGGCCGGCGGCAAACGGGCGCCTTGGGCGGCGGCGCCGTAATCGAAGCCGTCGTCGCTGTCCACCCAGGGCTTGGGCTGCGCCCACAGCTTGCTTTGCAGATGGCTCTTGTCGCTCTCGTCGTCCGCCCCCAGCCGGATACGCCGCGCCGGCAGATAGCCGAACAGGCGGATCAAAACCCGCGAGGCGATATTCCACATGAAATCCACCTCCACCAGCTTGTTCAGATTGCGCACCCGCACGCTGCGCTTGCTGCCGAAGTAAACCAGGCTGGCCACTTGCTCAGCCAGCTCGGGAAAGCGGATCAGGCAGCTGGACATATGCACGCCGCCCCAGGAATGAGCCATCCAATGCAGCGGCGCGCCGTTCTTGAGTTCGCGGATGTGGCGATGCAGCGCCGGCAAATCCTCGCAGATGGTCTCGGTCTGCCCGTGGCGCGAGGCGCGGCTGATCTTGGGCAGGCTGCGGCCGCGGCCCCGCAGATCGGCGACGAACACATCGTAGCCGGCCTCGGCCAGGTAATGAGCCAGCCCTCGGCCGGAATTGCTGTAAAAAGTGCGGCCGTTGGCCATCACCCCGTGCAACAACAGCACCGGCGGACCGTCCTCGCGGCAATAAATGCGTTTCAGATACAGCTGCTCGCCGCCCACCGCGACAAAGCGGTCCTGCTGGCGCTTTTCCATGCCTTCTCCTCGTATCGGCGTCTGCTTCGTCGTCTGCGCGACAATTCAAACAAGCGCTTGATCATGACAAAAAAGCCGCCAAAGAGAAAGCCCGCCCTGCGTCAGAACCTGTTCAAAGCCTCTCGAGCCAGAGCGAGACAAGGCGGACACGGCTGAAGAAGCGGAATGTACGGGTGGTAATGAGCATTCTGAAGACGTTTTCAACGCCGTATCGCCGAAGCGCAGCAGACTTTGAACAGGTTCTCAGGTCTTCAAGGCCGAAGCCTGCCACACGCCGCCGCCCCGGGCCTGCCGCAAGGCCTCGCCGCGCAGCGCCAGCCACCAGGCCAGCGCGCACAAGCTCGCCATCGCCGCGAATAAAGTCCCGCCGGACGCGCGGGCCAGCATCCAGCCGGCCAGCATCGGCCCCAGCGCTCCGCCCAGACTGGCCAGATTCTGCGCGCCGTAGTAGACGCCCTTGCAGTCCTCCGGCGCGATCGCGTCTATGTACAGGTATTCGGCCGGCACCAGCACGATCTCGCCCACGGTGAACACCAGCATCGCCGCGCACATGCCCAGCAGCCCGCCGGGGACCCAGCCCAAGCCCAAGGTGCCCAGCCCCAGCAGCAGAAAGCCGGCGCCGATGGCTTTCATCAAGCCGGCGTCGCCTATCCGCCGGCCCAGCGGGTATTGCAGCAAGATCACGCCGACCGCGTTGCAGCTGATCAGCGCCGACATCCAGCGCAACACCTCGGCCTCCGGCAAACTCTGCATCAGATACAGGGGCAGATAGCTGGAAAAACGCGCGTACACCAGGTTGGCCAAGGCGCAACTCAGGGTGAACAAGACCAGCACCCGGTCTTGCCGCAAACGGCCCAGCGTCGCCAAAAAGCCCGGCGCCGGCGCGCCGGCCTCCCGGCTGGGCGCGCAAGGGCCGCGCGGCGTCGCCGCTCCGCCGGCCGCGGCCAGCGCGATCGCGCACCAGAACGGCCAGTTCCCGTCCCAAGCCAACAGCAGGCTGCACAGCAAGGGCCCCAGCGCCCAGCCGACGTTGGCCAGGGTGTAACGCAGGGAAAAGGCTTTGCCGCGCCGCTCCGGCGGCAGCAAATCGCTGATCATGGCCTTGATCGCGATGCTGTGCACCGCCTGGCCGATCTCGCTGAGCGCCAGCGCCAGCGCGCTCCACCACAGCTGCTGGCTCAGCGGCAGCACCAGATAGTTCAACGCGATCAAGGCCGCCGCGCCCAGCAACACCGGCCGCCGCGGCCAACGATCCAGCAAATGGCCGCCGTACAAGCCCATCAAGGCGGACAGCAGCAAGACGCCGCCCAGCAGCAGGCCGGTCTGCTCGCCGCTCAAGCTCAGTTGCCGTCCCAGGGTCAGCACCAGCAGCGGCGCGATCACCGCCCGGCTCATCGTCAACAACCAGGAGCCGGCCAGCAGCCAACGCACCTGGATTTCTTTTTCGCCAATCATGCCAAGGCCTATGCAAACAGGAAGTGCCCCCAGTATCCTGCTAAAAGCGGAATGTAAAAATGGATGCGAACCAAACAAATTGCTTCCGCTTTTAGCCTAGCTCTCAACCGGAAACGAGCATGAAGCTGGAACGACAATATCAGGCGCTGCACCAGGCCTACGCCGGCCGGCAGCCCGCCCAGCCGGGGCTGGCCGAGCTGTGCGCGCTGTGGGACTGCAGCGAGCGCAACGCCCGGCTGCAGCTGGCCAAGATGCGCGAGCGCGGCTGGCTGGTCTGGGAGCCGGGCCGGGGGCGCGGCCGCAAATCGCGGCTAAGCCTGCTCTGCCCGCCGGAACAGCTGGAATGGCAGCGTCTGCAGCGCTTGCTGCGCGACGGCAAGCTGGAGCAGGCCTTCGCCCAATTGCCGCCGCAGCGGCGCGAACAATTGCTGAGCGCGCTGCCGCAATACCTGGGCAGCGCCGCGCAAGGCCGCTGCCTGCGCATCCCGATACCGCATGCGCCGCTGAGCCTGGACCCGGTCACCGTCAGCGGCCGGCTGGAATCCCATCTGGTCCGGCAGATATTCGACCGGCTATGCCGTTTCGACCGCGCGCTGCAAAGCCTGCAGGGCGGCCTGGCCCATCACTGGGAAAGCGACGCCGCGGCCAGGCGCTGGCGCTTCTGGCTGCGCCCCGGCCTGCAATTCCACGACGGCTCGCCCTTGCAGGCCGACGCCGCGGCCGCCAGCCTGCTGCGACTGCGCGAATCCGACAATCCTTATCAGCGGCAATACCGCCACCTGAGCGCGGTCGAGGTCCACGATCCGCTGTCCTTCAGCTGTCGCTTGGACGACGGAGATTTTCTATGGCCGCAGCGGCTGGCCACCGCCAACAGCTCCATCGTTCCCTTGCGGCGCGGCGCCGACTTCGAACGCCTGCCGGTGGGCAGCGGTCCGTTCCGGGCGCTGCGCCACAGCGAGCAGCGGCTGAGCCTGGCCGCCTTCGCCGCCCATTACCGCGAGCGGGCGCTGCTGGACGAGATCGAGCTGTGGTTCATTCCCGCCGGCGACGACGGCCAGGACTTCCACCTGCGCCTGGATTACGCCAACGACGACGCCAACGGCACGCTGCAATCGGCCTGCACCTATTTGCTGCTGAACCCGGCCTTGCCGGACAGCGAGCGCGCTCCGCTGATGCGCTGGCTGGCCGAGCCCGCGCTGGTCCAGGTCAACGACGTTCTGCAGACGCCGGCCGCCGGCCTGCTGCCGGGCTGGCGCCACCCCTTGCCGCGGGCCGAGCGCCGCCCCCGGCTGGACCGCGCCCGCCTGCGCCTGTTCCATTACGACCTGCCCTGCTTTCCGCCGCTGGCCGCCGCCATCCGCCAGCGCCTGGCCGCCCTGTCCATCGACCTGGAGATCCACGCCCTCAGCCGGCGCGCCTTTTTTCACGATCAGGACTGGTGGCGGCAGGCCGATCTGATGTTGTGCAGCGAGGTCTTGCACGACGATCGCGACTACAGCTGCCACGAATGGCTGGGCACCCGGCAACCGTTGCAGCGCGGCCTGGGCGCGGCGGCGCAGGCGCGGCTGAACGCGCAATTGCGGGACATCCAGCGCCAGCCGGACACCCAACAGCGGATGGCCGGTTACGCCGCCATCGGCGACTGGCTGTGCGCCGAGGGCTGGGTGCTGCCGCTATCGCATGAGCGCCAGGGCCATCAAGCCAGCCCGCAACTGGCCGGCCTGCAAATGAGCGAAAACGGCTGGACCGATTTCGCCGGCCTATGGCTGAGACCTGTCCAATCGGACTGATGCGCGCGCGTCCCGCCACATTCCGCCCGCGCCGGGGCTTGAGAATCCGCGCGGCGTCCCTATATCGACAACAGGGCCCGTTTTACATCTAATCCATTGATCTAAAAGGAGAGTAAGATGAACATCCTGCCTTCCCGCGGCAATGTTAGCCTGTTTGACGAACTGTTCCGCGACTTCAGCCCCGGCTTTTTCATCAAGCCGCTGCACGGCGATCCCCTGCCCAGCCAGATCAAGATCGACGTGAGGGAATCCGAAACCCAGTTCACTGTTCACGCGGAAATCCCCGGCGTCGGCAAGGAGGATATCCATGTGGAAGTGGACGGCCCGCTGGTCACCATCAAGGCGGAAGTGCGCCAGACGGACAGCGAGCGCAAGGACGAACGCCTGCTGCGCACCGAGCGGTTTTACGGCGCGGTGTCGCGCAGCTTCCAGCTGCCGGCCGAGATCGAACGCAACGCGGCCAGCGCCAAGTATGAAAATGGCGTGCTCAGCCTGACGCTGCCGAAGAAACAAGGCGGACAGGGCGGGCAACGGCTGCGCGTAGAATAAGCCGCGCCGGGCAACCCAAGCCGCCATGAAAAAAGCCCCGGTTTGAAACCGGGGCTTTGTTTTGAGCGGCGCGAGACGGCTCAGGCTTCCAAAATCTTGGACACGATCTCGTACACGTCCTTGGACAGCGTTTGCCCGGCCAGGCGCTGCAATTGCTCGCGCATCAGCGCCTGACGCGCCGGCTCCAGCTTCTTCAGCCGGCGGAAGGCGTTGACGATGCGGCTGGCCACCTGCGGATTGATCGCGTCCAGCGCCAGCACCTGATCGGCGAGGAAGCGATAGCCGCTGCCGTCGGCGGCGTGGAACAAGGCCATATTGGCGCCGAAGGTGCCGATCAGCGCGCGCGCCTTATTGGGGTTCTTCAAGGTGAAGGCCGGATGCTGCATCGCCGCCTGCACATGCTCCAGCGTGCCCGGCAGCTGGCTGCTGGCCACCAGCATGAAGAACTTGTCCATCACCAGCGCGTCGCCCTGCCAGCGGGCGGCGAAGGCGGTGAAGCAATCGTCGCGCTCGGCGCCGTCGCGATCGCGCAAGGCCAGCATCGCGCCCATCTGGTCGGTCATATTGTCCGCCTCCTGGCACTGCTTGGAGGCGGCCTCCGCCGGCCAGGCGTCGTCCAGGCGGTTCAGCATGGCCAGCGCGCGGTTCTTCAGATCGCGCTTGCCGGCGTCCTGCGGCTTGTAATCGCGGGTCTGGCTCAGCTCGTACGCCTCGCGCCACTCGCCGCGCAGCGCCTGCGCCAGCTCGTCCAGCACGAAATCGCGCACCTGATGGATGCTCGCCGGATCGGCCGCCTCCACCATCTCCAGGATTTCCGCCTCGGAAGGCAGAGCCAGCATCAAGGCCTTGAACGCCGGATCGGCGACATGGTCCTTGAGCACCGCGCGGAAGGCGGCGACGAAGGTTTCCGGCAACTTCAGCTCGCCGCCAGCGGCCAGCGTCGTCAACAGCTGCTTGAACAGGCGCTCGGCCAAGGTCTGGCCGGCCTCCCAGCGGCTGAAGCTGTCGCTGTCGTTGGCCATCAGGAAAGCCAGTTGGTCGTCGCGCCAATCGAAATCCAGCTTCACCGGCGCGGAGAAGCCGCGCAGCAGCGAAGGCACCGGCTCGGCCGGCACGTCGACGAAGGTGAAGCTCTGCTCCGCCGCCTTGACGTCCAGCACCCGGGTGCCGCCCTGCGCCTCGGCCTCGCCTTCCAGCCGCAGCGGCAGGTCGGCGCCGTCCGCGCCCACCAGACCCAGGGCCAGCGGGATGTGGAAGGGCTGCTTCTGCTCCTGGCCCGGGGTGGCCGGGCAGGATTGGCGCACGTTCAGGGTGTAACTGCGCGCCACGCTGTCGTAACGGCCGCTGACGCTGAGCACCGGGGTGCCGGCCTGGCTGTACCACAGGCCGAACTGGCCCAGGTCCACGTCGTTGGCGTCGGCCATCGCCGCGCGGAAGTCGTCGCAGGTCACCGCCTGGCCGTCATGGCGTTTGAAATACAGGTCCATGCCCTTGCGGAAGCCGGCTTCGCCCAGCAAGGTGTGATACATGCGCACTACTTCCGCGCCTTTTTCATACACCGTCATGGTGTAGAAATTATTCATCTCGATATAGCTGTCCGGGCGGATGGGATGGGAGGTGGGGCCCGCGTCCTCCGGGAACTGATGAGCGCGCAGGCCCTTGACGTCCTCGATGCGCTTGACCGCGCGGCTGCTCATGTCGGCGCCGAACTCCTGGTCGCGGAACACGGTCAGGCCTTCCTTCAGCGACAGCTGGAACCAGTCGCGGCAGGTGACGCGGTTGCCGGTCCAGTTGTGGAAGTATTCATGGCCGATCACCCGCTCCACGCCCTGGAAGTCGGCGTCGGTGGCGGTGTCCTTGCGCGCCAGCACGTACTTGGTGTTGAAGACGTTGAGGCCCTTGTTCTCCATCGCGCCCATATTGAAGTCGCCGACGGCGACGATCATATAGATGTCCAGATCGTATTCCAGGCCGAAGCGCTGCTCGTCCCACTTCATCGAGTGCTTCAGGGACTCCATCGCGTGCTGGGTCTTGTCCTGATCGGCCGGTTCGGTCCAGATCTCCAGCGCCACTTCGCGGCCGCGCATGGTGACGAACTTGTCCTTCAACGCCGTCAGCTTGCCGGCCACCAAGGCGAACAGATAAGACGGCTTCTTGTACGGGTCCACCCACTTCACCCAGTGGCGCTTCTTGTCCACCATGCCCTCGCCCACCTTGTTGCCGTTGGAGAGCAGCACCGGGAATTTGTGCTTGTCCGCCATGATGGTGGTGGTGAACTTGGCCATCACGTCGGGACGGTCCAGGTAATAGGTGATTTTGCGGAAGCCTTCCGGCTCGCATTGGGTGAACAGATTGCCGTTGGACGCGTACAAGCCCATCAGACTGGTGTTGGCCGCCGGATCGATCTCGGTTTCCACTTCCAGGATGAAGCTGTCCGGCACGCCGCGCACGGTCAGTTGATCGTTGGCCAGCACGTAGCCGCCTTCGCCCAGGCGTTCGCCGTCCAGCGTCACCGCCACCAATGCGGCGCTGCCGTCCAGCACCAGATCGTCCTGGCGCGCGGCCTTGTCGTTGCGGGTCACCACCAGGCGCGCGTGCACGCGGGTGGCGTCGTCTTCGATGTCGAAGCTCAGATCGACGCGGTCGATCAGAAAAGCGGGGGCTGCGTAGTCGTTGCGGTACTTGACTTGCGGCTGTTGAGCCATGTCTACGTCTCCTTCGATGCCGGCTGCGCCGGTCTTGGCTGGAGGGGGACGACGCCGGGCAGCGGCGCCGACCCGATGAATATTAGCGGCGCAGCCACTGCGCGCCGCCGTCCTGCAACAGCAGGCGGCAGGCGTCGGCAGGAGCGGCTTGCAGCTCCACTTGCGCGCTGATCAGTTCGTCGCGGCGGAACCAGTGCAGTTTCAGCTTATCGCCGGGCTGGTAGCGCGCCAGCGCCTTGTCCAGGTCCACCGCCTTGAGCTTGTCTATGGCCACGATCACGTCGCCGCCGGACAGGCCGGCGCCTTGCGCCGCGCCGCCGTCGTAGACATTGAGCACGCGCACGCCCTGGGTCTCGGCCACGGCCTTGACCCCCAGGCTGGCCGGCGCAGGCTTGCCGCTCAGCGCCAGACCGCCGCGGTCGCCGGCGTTGGCCGCCGGCTCGAAGCGCAGCTCCACGCCCTGGGCCGCCAACAGTTCGGCCAGCGGCAGGGACTCAACGCCGCGCAGCGCGCGATCGAAAAAGGCCTTGAGGTCCAGGCCGGTGACGGCCTGCGCCTGGCTTTCCCACTCGTCCTCGGCCAGGCCCTTGCCGTCGTCCAGCCATTTGCGCCACAGCGCGCGCATCACGTCGTCCAGCGACTGACGGCCCTGGCTGTCGCGGCGTATGGTCAGGTCCAGCGCCAGCGCGGCCAGCGCGCCCTTGGTGTAATAGCTGACGATGCTGTTGGGGCTGTTTTCGTCTTGCCGGTAGTACTTGGTCCACGCTTCGAAGCTGGATTGCTCCAGCGTCTGCTTCAAGCGACCGGCGCCGCGCTCGACGCCGCTGATGGTTTCCGCCAACAGGCCCAGATAGCGCTTCTCGTCTATCAGGCCGCAACGCACCAGGCTCAAGTCGTCGTAATAGGAAGTGATGCCCTCGAAGGCCCACAGCAGACGGGTATAGCCTTCCTGGTTCAGATCGTAGGGCGTGAACGCCGCCGGCTTCATCCGCTTGACGTTCCAGCTGTGGAAATATTCGTGGCTGATCAGGCCCAGCAGCTTCAGATAGCCGTCGCCGATCTCCTCGACGCCCTGCTGCGGCAAGTCGTCGCGGTTGGCCACCAGCGCGGTGGAGGCGCGATGCTCCAGGCCGCCGTAGATGTCCTTGCCGACGAAAAGCATGAATACGTAGCGCTCGAAGGGCGCCGGCTCGCCGAACAGCTTGATCTGGTATTCGCAGATTTTCTTGGCGTCGCGCGCCAGGCGCTTGAGGTCGGCGCGGGAGCGGCCGGAGACGACGAATTCGTGCGGCACGCCGCAGGCTTTGAAGCTGACGCGTTCGAAAGCGCCCAGTTCCACCGGATGGTCGATCAACTCGTCGTAAGAGGCGGCCTGATAGCCGCCGAAGCCGGTTTTCTTGTCCGCGCCGCGCGCCGGCAAGCTGGTCGCCACCTTCCAATCGGCGTAGGCCTTGCCTTCCGGCGGCAGGATCTCCACCTCGCAAGCCTCGTTCTCGTAGCCGTCCGCCGCCAGGAACACGCTGCTGCCGTTATAGAAGCCGCGCTGCGCGTCCAGATAAGCGCCGCGCACCGACAGATCAAACGCATAAACTTTATAGCGTAGAACCAACGAGCCCTTGACTGGCGCGGCTTGCCAACTGTTTTTTGTCAGCTGGACCAGCCGCACCGCTTTTCCCGCGGATTCTGCGCGAATTTCCACAATATGTTTGGAGAACTCCCGGATCATGTAACTGCCGGGAATCCACGCCGGCAATGAGAAAATCTGGCCATTCTTGGCGGGCCGGGAAACGGTCAGGACGACCTCGAAAAGATGCGCCTCCGGGGCGCTCGGACATAGGGTGTAGCGGACGGAAACGGTCATGATCTGCCTGCAATCGTTGCAAAACCTTCTGATTTTAGCACTTGCCGCGGGTAAACGCTGCGTTTTATGACATCTTGATCCAGGTCAAGAAGGCTGGGCCGCCAGACAATACAATCTCGGTCAGTAGCAACAGTATTTGCAAGAACTGTCACGCTCGCTTGAGACATAAATAAAGACAAATGGGAAAGCGACATCCCCCGGCCGTCCAAACTGGCCCGATATGGGTAATTGATTTAGAATGCCGGGTTAACTAAATGGGGAAATTGCGCTGTCGCAATACGGGATGAACTGCTAATACAGACATCAGTACCGCTGCGATCTGGGTCAAGCGCTTGATTTTAATAAAAGTCGTTTTCCCTGCGGCATCGTCTGGATACAGTCACATCGGTACAGATGGGGACAGTTTCCCGGACTTCAAGCCGCCGATTAGATATGTCACGTTCTGAGTTAGCAACCTTGGAGAAAACCCTAAATGGAAACGCAATCCACTTATAACTATAAGGTGGTGCGCCAATTTGCCATCATGACCGTCGTGTGGGGCATTGTCGGCATGTTGGTGGGCGTCATCATTGCGGCCCAACTGGTCTGGCCCGAATTGAACTTCGGCCCCTGGTTCCACTTTGGCCGCCTGCGTCCTCTGCACACCAATGCGGTCATCTTCGCCTTTGGCGGTTGCGGCCTGTTCGCCACCTCCTATTACGTGGTGCAGCGTACCTGTAACGTCCGGCTGATCTCCGACAAGCTCGCCGCCTTCACCTTCTGGGGCTGGCAGCTGGTGATCGTGCTGGCCGCCATCACCTTGCCGCTGGGCCTGACCACCAGCAAGGAATACGCCGAGCTGGAATGGCCGATCAAACTGCTGATCGCGGTGATCTGGGTTGTTTACGCCATCGTTTTCTTTGGCACCATCGCCATCCGCAAGGTCAAGCACATCTACGTGGCCAACTGGTTCTACGGCGCCTTCATCCTGGCCGTGGCCCTGCTGCACATCGTCAACTCCGCCTTCGTGCCGGTGTCGCTGTGGAAATCCTACTCCGCCTACTCCGGCGCCGTGGACGCCATGGTGCAATGGTGGTACGGCCACAACGCCGTGGGCTTCTTCCTGACCGCCGCCTTCCTGGGCATGATGTACTACTTCATCCCGAAACAGGCCGGCCGTCCGGTTTACTCCTACCGCCTGTCCGTGGTGCACTTCTGGGCGCT
Source organism: Chromobacterium sp. FG22 (assembly GCF_057809415.1). Lineage (NCBI taxonomy): Bacteria > Pseudomonadati > Pseudomonadota > Betaproteobacteria > Neisseriales > Chromobacteriaceae > Chromobacterium > Chromobacterium sp. FG22. The sequence continues at coordinate 129,596 of NZ_JBMDJX010000004.1, forward strand.
GATCTTCACCTATATGTGGGCCGGTCCTCACCACCTGCATTACACCAGCCTGCCTGACTGGACCCAGTCCGTAGGCATGGTGTTCTCCCTGGTGCTGCTGGCTCCGAGCTGGGGCGGCATGATCAACGGCATCATGACGCTGTCCGGCGCCTGGCATAAGCTGCGCACCGACCCGGTGCTGAAATTCCTGGTGGTTTCGCTGTCCTTCTACGGCATGTCCACCTTCGAAGGCCCGATGATGTCGATCAAGACCGTCAACGCCTTGTCCCACTACACCGACTGGACCATCGGCCACGTGCACTCCGGCGCGCTGGGCTGGGTGGGCTTCATCACCATCGGTTCCATGTACTACCTGATTCCGCGCCTGTTCGGCCGCGAATCCATGTTCAGCCTGAAGCTGGTTGAAGCCCATTTCTGGCTCGCCACCGTCGGCGTGGTGCTGTACATCGCCGCGCTGTGGATCTCCGGCGTGACCCAGGGCCTGATGTGGCGCGCGCTGAACCCGGACGGCACCCTGACCTACGCCTTCGTAGAGGCGGTCAAGGCCACCTATCCGTACCACTTCGTGCGTCTGCTCGGCGGCTTCCTGTACCTGCTCGGCATGTTCCTGATGGCCTACAACACCTTCCGCACCGTAACCGCGGGCCGTGCCGTAGACGCCAAGATCCCGGCCATCACCGCCCACGCTCATTGAGGCGCAAGGAAACATCATGGATAAGATACAAAAACTGATCGAAGAACACGTCGGCTATCTGATCGTGTTCACCCTGCTGGTCGTCAGCGTGGCCGGTCTGGTGGAAATTCTGCCGCTGGCCTTCCAGAAATCGACCACTCAGCCGGTGGCCGGCGTCAAGCCCTACACCGCCGTGCAGCTGGCCGGCCGCGACATCTACATCCGCGAAGGCTGCCATACCTGCCACACGCAGATGATCCGTCCGTTCCGCGCTGAAACCGAGCGCTATGGCCACTACTCCGTGGCCGGCGAATCGGTGTACGACCACCCCTTCCTGTGGGGCTCCAAGCGCACCGGTCCGGACCTGGCCCGCGTGGGCGCCCGTTACTCCGACGAATGGCACCGCGTGCACCTGATCAACCCGCGCGACGTGGTTCCCGAGTCCAATATGCCGGCCTTCCCGTGGCTGGCCAAGAATCTGGCCGACGCCGACATTGTGCCGACCAAGATGAAGGCGCTGCGCCTGGTGGGCGTTCCCTATACCGACAAGGACATCGCCGAGGCCAAGGCCCAGGTGGAGGGCAAGTCGGAAATGGACGTGCTGGTCGCTTACCTGCAAGGCCTGGGCCTTGCCTTGAAGAACGTTCGTTAAGCCATGGACTGGGTAACCATCGGACGCTCGCTGTTCACGGTAGTGTGCTTTGCATTCTTCATCGTGGTGCTGGGCATCGCCTACAGCAAGCGCTCCAAGAACCGGTATGAGGACGCGGCCAACCTGCCCTTCCTCGACGACGACAAGGTGCAGGAAGCGGAACAAGACCAAGCTTCCAACGGAGCAAGAAAATGAGTGATTTCGTGAGCGAATTCTGGAACATCTGGATCACCGCGATCGTGCTGGGCGGCCTCGTCTGGCTGACCTATCTGGTGTTTTCGCAATCCAAGATCAAGGTGCAAAAGGGCGAACAGGTGGAGATCACCGGCCACGTGTGGGACGGCGACCTCTCCGAGTACAACCACCCGCTGCCGCGCTGGTGGATGCTGATGTTCTACGTGACCCTGGCCTTCGCCGTGGTCTATCTGATCCTGTATCCCGGCCTCGGCACCTGGAAAGGCGTGTTCGGCTGGACCTCGGTAGACCAGTACAAGAAGGAACGCGCGCAGGCGGAAGCCAAGTATCAGCCGCTGTACGACCAGTTCCTGAAGCAGGACGTCAAGGCCGTGGCCGCGGATCCCAAGGCTCAGGAAATGGGCAAGCGCCTGTTCCAGACCTACTGCGTGCAATGCCACGGTTCCGACGCCCGCGGCGCCAAGGGCTTCCCCAACCTGACCGACAACAAGTGGCTGTGGGGCGGCGACATCAAGACCATCCACACCACCATCTCCGAAGGCCGTCACGGCCAGATGCCGGCCTGGGGCGCGGCGTTCGGCGAGGAAAAGGTCAAGGACGTGGCCAACTACGTGCTTTCCCTGTCCAAGCGCAAGCATGACGCGGAGCGCGCGGTGCGCGGCAAGGAAACCTTCGCCACGGTCTGTATCGCCTGCCACGGCGCGGACGGCAAGGGCAACCCGCAGCTGGGCGCGCCCAATCTGACCGACAACAACTGGCTGTACGGCGGCAGCGAGAAAACCATCATCGAAACCATCACCAACGGCCGCAACAACCAGATGCCGGCCTGGAAAGACTTCCTGGGTGAAGGCAAGGTGCATCTGTTGACCGCTTACGTCTGGGGCTTGTCCAACAACCCCAAAGCGCCGCAATAACCGGTGCCGACCTACTGCCCGCTCACGCGGGCAGTATTCTTTCGCGAGGATGTTATATGATTTCATATAACATCTCCGCTCCGACGCAGCCGCGCATTTCGCCAAGTCCATGCCGCGCATGGCTTTGGCCAAATCCGCAGAGAAGGAAACGCCCATGTCCGATTCGCTCAAGGAAATTCCGATCAAGGTCGAACCGCCGCGCCAGGCCGGCCAGCAGCCCGACGCCACCGAGACCGTTTCTCTGTACGAGTCGCATACCAAGATCTATCCGCGCGCCGTCAAAGGCCTGTTCAACAATCTGCGCGTGCTCTTCGTCATAGGCACCCAGCTGGTCTTTCTCGGCCTGCCCTGGCTGAGCTGGAACGGACGCCAGGCGCTGCATTTCGACCTGATCGAACGCAAATTCCACCTGTTCGGCCTCACCATCTGGCCGCAGGACTTCGTCTATCTGGCCGCGCTGCTGATGTGCTGCGCCTTCGCCCTGTTCACCTGGACCACCATCGCCGGCCGGCTGTGGTGCGGTTATTCCTGTCCGCAGACGGTCTACACCGAAATCATGCTGTGGATAGAGCAATGGGTGGAAGGCGACCGCAACAAGCGCATCAAGCTGGACAAGTCGCCGATGAGCTTGCGCAAATTCCGTCTCAAATTCGCCAAGCACGCCTTGATGATCCTGTTCTCGCTGTGGACCGGCTTCACCCTGGTGGGCTATTTCACGCCGATCCGCGATCTGGTGGCCGCCGCGCCGCGCTTCGACTACGGGCCCTGGGAAGCGTTCTGGATGTTCTTCTACGCCGGCTTCACCTATCTGCTGGCCAACTTCATGCGCGAGCAGGTCTGCAAATACATGTGCCCGTACGCGCGCTTCCAGAGCGTGATGTTCGACGCCGACACTCTGATCATTTCCTATGACGAAAAGCGCGGCGAGCCGCGCGGCGCGCGCAAGAAAGGCAGCGACCCGAAGGAACAGGGTCTGGGCGCCTGCATCAACTGCAGCATCTGCGTTCAAGTCTGCCCGGTGGGCATAGACATCCGCAACGGCCTGCAATACGAGTGCATAGGCTGCGCGGCCTGCATCGACGCCTGCGACGAGGTGATGGATAAAATGGCCTATCCGCGCGGCCTGATCCGTTACACCACGGAAAACGCGCTGGAGGGCAAATACCCGGAAAAGGCCATCGCCTCCCGGCTCAAGCGCCCGCGCGTGATACTGTATACGCTGGTGCTCAGCGTCGTCATCGCCACCTCCATCGGCTCCATGCTGATGCGCAAGCCCTTCAAGGTGGACGTGCTGCGCGACCGCGCCTCGCTGGTGCGCGAAACCGATGCCGGCTGGCTGGAAAACACCTATATCATTAAAATTATCAATACTACGGAACAGAATCAGCATTTCAGGATCACAGCATCGGGCTTGCCCGGCCTGAAAGTGCAGGCCGACCGCAAGGACATCGCCGTCGCGGCCACCGGCAACACCGACGTCACCGTCCACGTCCAGGCCGATCCGCAGTACGCGACCAAGGGCAGCCACGAGATCCGCTTCCTGATCGAGTCCATCAACAACCCTTCCCTGCAAGTGGAAGAGAAGTCCAGCTTCATCGGAGAGTAATACATGCAGCACACCCACCCTGCTCCGCGCCCCTGGTACCGCGAGCCCTGGCCCTGGATTCTGTTCGGCCTGCCGCTGATTTCCGTCATCGTCGGCGTGATGTTCCTCGCCACCGCGATCCGCACCGACGACGGCCTGGTCACCGACGACTATTACAAAAAGGGCAAGGCCATCAATATGGAGCTGCGCCGCGACAAGCAAGCCTTCAATATGGGCCTGAGCGCGCAGCTGATGGTGGGCTCGGATCAGCGCACGCTGCGGCTGATCACCACCAGCAAGGTGGCGCTGCCCGCCACCATCACCATGCGCATGGTGCATCCGGCTCAGGACGACTTCGACCAACAAGTGGATATGCGCCAAGCCGGCCCCAATCTCTACCAGGCCACGCTGCCGACGGTTCCGGTCAAGGCCAACCACTGGTACATCCTGCTGGAAGACCAGGCCAAGCAATGGCGGCTGCAGGGCGAGTGGAAGCCGGCTGAAGGCCAGACCGTCTCGCTGGGCCACCCCAACCTGGAGCCGGCGGACTGATGATGACGCGATGGTTCCGCGCCCTGTGCGCGCTGACTCTGGGCCTGGCCATGAGCGCCGCCCACGCCGGCGGCTTCGTGCCCGCCTACCTGACCGGCAATATCGCGCCGCAGCAGAGCGCGACGCTGTCCCAGGCCAAGGACGTGCTGGTCAAGGTTCGCCTGCTGGATCAAAGCCGTCAGGACGCGCCGCCGCAGCTGCTGGCCGAGCAAATCCTGGAAAAGCCGCGCAGCATCCCGGCGGACTTCTCCCTATGCTACGACAAGCAGGCGATCAAACCCGACGGCCGCTACGTGGTGGAAGGCCAGATCTTCGTTGACGGCGAACTGCGCTACAACAGCAGCCGCCAGACCGAGGTGCTGCGCGCCGGCGCCGACGAACACCCGCAGCTGAGGCTGGACACCGTCGGCGGCAATTAAACGCCGAAGCGCTCCGCCTCCCGGCCCTGCTTCCCGCAGGGCTTTTTCTTTGTCCGCCGCCGCCGGCGCCCGATCAAGTGTTGCTGTTTTGCCTCAGCGCCGGCGAGCCCGGCCCTCAGCCTCCCCTCCAAGGCCGGCAGCGCCGCAAACACGCTTAAGCCCTTCTCCCGCCGGGATTTTCGACAATAGCCCGAATGTGAAGCCTCACAGCACCCATGTCATTTTGCTTACAAATAAATATGACAAATAAAGACAGTTAGTGACGCATTTACTCTATAAACACTGATTGTATGGCAACAAATATTAAAAAATTTTCACATCCAAACATTTCCTAGTTATTATCAAAAATTGCCTACAAAATCCAAGGCAAGTAAAAACTACAACAACACCTCACTCGATCTTGCTCGTTCAAGTGGTGTCACTCAAGTCACACAAGGAAATAATCTATGTCGACCACTTCGCATCCCAAAGGGCTCTATCTGCTTTTTGTGACCGAAATGTGGGAGCGCTTCAGCTATTACGGCATGCGCGCCATTTTCGTGCTGTTCATGATCAAGGCTCTGATGTTCGACAAGGCTCACGCCGCCGACATCTACGGCACTTATACCGGCCTGGTCTACCTGACTCCGCTGATCGGCGGCTATATCGCCGACCGCTACTGGGGCAACCGCCGTTCCATCCTGGTGGGCGGCGTGCTGATGGCCATTGGCCAGTTCATGCTGTTCTTCTCCGGATCGCTGCACGACAGCAATGTGCAAAGCGCCTCCTGGCTGCTGTACGGCGGCCTGGGCATGCTGATTGCCGGCAACGGCCTGTTCAAGCCGAACATTTCCTCGATGGTGGGCCAGCTCTACCCTGAGGGCGACAAGCGCGTCGACTCCGCCTTCACCATCTTCTACATGGGCATCAACGCCGGCTCGCTGATCGCGCCGCTGGTCTGCGGCACCCTGGGCGACACCGGCCACCCGGCCGACTTCAAATGGGGCTTCATGGCCGCCGGCTTCGGCATGCTGCTGAGCCTGGTCGTGTTCTCGCTGTTCAAGAACAAATACCTGGTGACCCCGGAAGGCAAGCCCATCGGCATGGCGCCCAAGCGCCACCACGACAGCGGCGAAAAAGTGGTTCACGCCCCGCTGACCCGCATAGAAAAAGAGCGCCTGGCGGTGATCCTGATCGTGTCCGCCTTCGTGATCTTCTTCTGGTCCGCCTTTGAGCAAGCCGGCGCCTCGCTGACCTTCTTCGCCGAAGAGCAGACCAACCGCAACCTGCTCGGCTTCACCGTGCCGGCCTCCTACTTCCAGTCCATCAACCCGATTTCGGTGGTAATCTTCGCGCCCATCTTCGCCCTCATCTGGACCAAGCTGGGCCACAACAACCGCGAGCCGAACTCCCCGGTGAAAATGGCGCTGGGCCTGTTCTTCCTGGCGCTGGGCTATCTGGTGATCGCCTTCGGCGTGGAAGGCCTGGAACCGGGCGTCAAGGTCAGCATGCTGTGGCTGGTCAGCCTGTACGTGCTGCACACCTTCGGCGAACTGTGCCTGTCCCCGATCGGCCTGTCCCTGGTGGTGAAACTGTCCCCGGCCCGCTTCACCGGTCTGATGATGGGCATCTGGTTCCTGTCCAACGCCGCCGCCAACAAGTTCGCCGGCACCCTGTCTGAACTGTACCCGGACCCGAGCAAGCCGGTGCCGCACTTCCTCGGCTACGCCATCAGCAATCTGCACGACTTCTTCATGCTGTTCGTGGCCATGGCCGGCGTCAGCTCGCTGGTGCTGTTCGCGCTGTCCTACAAACTGAAGAAAATGATGCACGGCCTGCAATAAGGCCAAGCGTCGCCGGCCGGGCTCCCAGCCCGGCCCCGCAAGCAGCCGGCGAACGCCGGCTTTTTTTGCGCCGTCCCCGGCCAACACAGACCGGAGAAAAGGCTTTATCATACGGGGCTTCCAGATTCCGGCCCTTATTCGCCGCCGCGCCCGCGCGCGCCGACGGCCCTCCACCCCGAATGAAAAGATCAAGTCTCTCCTGGCAGCAAGGCGCCGTCGCCGTCCTGCTGCTGCTATTGCTGCTCCGCCTCGCCGGCATGTGGGCGATTCCGCTCACCGACACCACCGAGGCGCGCTACGGCGAAATCGCCCGCAAGATGCTGGAAACCGGCAACTGGGTGACCCTGTGGCACGATTACGGCATTCCGTTCTGGGCCAAACCGCCGCTGTCCAGCTGGCTGTCCGCCGCCGGCATGGGCCTGTTCGGCGTCAATGAAATCGCCGCGCGCCTGCCCTCGCTGTTGCTGGCCGTCGCCACCCTGGGCCTCAGCGCCCACCTGATGCGCCGCCGCAGCGGCGGAGACGCCGCCATGGCCGCCGCGCTGATCCTGGCCAGCGGTCTGCTCTTCCTCGGCGCCGCCGGCACGGTGATGACCGATCCGGCGCTGCTCTTCTGCGTGACCCTGAGCCAGGTCGCCTTCTGGCACGCTCTGGCGCGCGACAGCCGCCGCTGGGGCTATGTCTTCTTTGTCGGCCTGGGACTCGGCCTGTTGGCCAAGGGCCCGCTGGCCGTGGTGCTGGTGGGCATGCCCATCTTCTTCTGGGTCTTGCTGCGCAATCAATGGCTGGCGCTGTGGCGCAAGCTGCCGTGGATCGGCGGCGTCTTGCTGATGTTCGCCGTCGCCGCGCCCTGGTACGCGCTGGCGGAACAACGCACCCCGGGCTTCCTCGATTACTTCATCATGGGCGAACACGTCAGCCGCTTCCTGGATTCCGGCTGGAAAGGCGACAAATACGGCTTCGCCCACGCCACGCCGCGCGGCATGATCTGGCTGTACGCGCTGGGCGCCATCTTTCCCTGGTCCGTCGCCATGCTGGCCTGGCTGGTCCGCCACGGCGCCAAGCTGCCGCGGCTCTGCCGCGACGACGACGGCTGGCTGCTTTATCTCTCGCTGTGGACGCTGATGACGCTGCTGTTCTTCACGATGTCCGGCAACATCATCTTCCCCTACTCCCTGCCCATGCTGCCGGGCTGCGCGCTGCTGTTCGCCGAACTGTGGCGTCGCGCGCGCGCCGACGACGCGAAGCGCAGCGCGCTGCCCTGGATCGCCGCGATCGGCGGCGTGGTGCTGTTGGCGCTGCTGGCCTTCAACCACTACGACGGCAATCGCTACCTGCGCACCCAGAAACAGGTGATCGCCGCTTGGCGCGCGCAAAACCCGAGCGCGGACAGCGCCTTGGTCTATTGGGCCGGCCGCCGCGAATTCTCCGCCGAGTTCTACTCCCACGGCCGCGCGCGCACCACGCAGGACCCGCAGCAACTGCGCGCCTGGCTGGCGGGCAAACCCGGCAGCTTCATCGTGGCCGACGAAAACGAGCTGGCGCGGCTGCCGGCCGACATCCGCGCCCGCTTCGCGCCGCTGGGCCGCTTCCAGGTCATGAACGACACCATGCTGCTGCTCGGCGACGCCCCGCGCGCGCGGCAAGCCCACCACGAGGACGCTCAGCATGACTGAGGCTTTTGTGCCGCCCTATCTATTGGCCCAACGCGCCAAGGAGCGCCCGGCCGATCCGCTGGTCAGCTGCGTGGTGCCGGCCTACAACGAATCCGCCAACATCGTGCCGATGCTGCAAACCCTGCATCAGTTGCTCGCCGACGCCGGCTACCGACACGAGCTGGTGGTGGTGGACGACGGCAGCCGCGACGACACCGTGGAACAGGTGCTGACCCACGCCGCCGGTCTGCCGGTGACGCTGATCCAGCTGTCCCGCAACTTCGGCAAGGAGATCGCGCTCACCGCCGGCGTCGACCACGTCCAGGGCGACGTGGCCGTGCTGATAGACAGCGATTTCCAGCATCCGCCGGAAATGGTGCCGGTGTTCCTGCAGGAATGGCGCCAAGGCTACGACATGGTCTACAGCGTGCGCAGCAGCCGCGAGGACGAGCCGCTGGCCAAGCGCCTGTTCACCCGAGCCTTCTACCAGCTGGCCAATAGCGGCAGCCGCCACAAGATGCCGGCCGACACCCAGGACTTCCGCGTGCTGGACCGCTGCGTGGTGGAAGCGCTGCGCCAGATGCCGGAGCGCAACCGCTTCATGAAGGGCTTGTACCACTGGGTGGGCTTCACCCAGCGCCCGATGCCGACCCAGACCCGCGAGCGCCGCGCCGGCCAGAGCAGCTTCAACTACCGCCGGCTGCTGGACCTGGGCATCACCGGCCTCACCGCCTTCTCCAATATGCCGCTGCGCATCTGGACCGTGGTCGGCTGCCTGATTTCGCTATGCTCCATCGGCTACGCCGCCTGGGAGCTGACCCACACCCTGCTGTTCGGCAACCCAGTCAGCGGCTGGCCCACGCTGGCGGTGGCGATCAGCTTCCTCGGCGGCGTGCAACTGCTGTCCATCGGCATACTGGGCGAATACGTGGGCCGTATTTTCGACGAGGTCAAACAGCGCCCCACCTATCTGGTCAGCCGCATCAGCGGCCGCGGGCGGCCGGACGCCGGAGACGCAGGGGAATGAGCCGGGAGCTGTTCTGGTTCGGCGTGGTCGGCGTATCCGCCATGCTGGTGCATTTCGGCGTGGTGGCCTGGCTGCTGGTGCCGCTGGGCATGGCGCCGCTGCAAGCCAATGTGCTGGGCTTTCTGATCGCTTTCCAGGTCAGCTACTGGGGCCACCGGCTGCAAACCTTCCAAGCCGCCCACATCCCCCACCGCCAGGCCTTGCCGCGCTTCTTCGGCGTCGCCTGCCTGAGCTTTCTCGTCAACGAGGCGATGTACGGCCTGCTGCTGCGCTTCACCCCGCTGAATTATCGCGCCGCCCTGTTGCTGGTGCTCGTCGTCGTCGCGGCGCTGACCTTCGCGCTCAGCAAGCTATGGGCCTTCCGTGAGCCGCCGTCGACACAGAAACTACACAGAAGCCCTTAATTTTCAGCACAAAGGGATATAAAACTTTACCCGCTTGTCGCGGTCACACTCCCATGACAAAACGACTGACACTCTGCGCCGACGACTTCGCCCAGTCCGACGCCATCAGCGCCGGCATTCTGGAACTGCTGGCCGCCGGCCGCCTGTCCGCCACCAGCGTGATGAGCCAGGCGCCCAGCTGGGCCAGCCGCGCTGCCGAGCTAAAAACCTTCGACGGCAAAGCCGACATCGGCCTGCATTTCAATTTGACTCACCCCTTTGGCGAGCAGGCGCGTCCCTTATCGCATTGGCTGATGAAGAGTCAATTGCGCCAGCTGTCGCGCCCGACGCTGCGCGATGCCGCGGTTCTGCAAATCGATCTGTTCTGCCAGCATTTCGGCCGGCTGCCGGACTTCATCGACGGCCACCAGCATGTGCATGCGCTGCCGGTGGTCCGCGACGCCTTGTTCGAAGCCGTCGCGCTGCGCTGGCAAGGCCGGCCGCTGCCCTATCTGCGCGCGCCCGACCGCCTCGGCCATCCCGGCGACAACCGGCTCAAGGCGCTGGTGCTGCGCAGCGTCAGCACCGGTTTCGACGACGGCGCTCGCGAACTGGGCTTCAGCACCACGCCCTGGTTCGGCGGCATGTACTCGCTGACGCCGCAAGCCGACTTCGCCGGCCTGATGCAGCAATGGCTGGCCCGCACGCCGGACCGCGGGCTGATCATGTGCCACCCCGGCCACCCGGCTCAAGACAAGGAAGACCCGATCGCCGCGACGCGGGACAAGGAATTCCGCTTCCTCTCCAGCCAGGCCTTCGTCGAACTCTGCGGACAATACGGCGTGGAATTGGCTCGCTTCGACCAGGCCGCGCCCGCTCCCGCGCCGATGGCGGCCTGAAAGCCGGACCCCGGCCCAGCCTAGCCGCTCACGCCGCCGGCCAGCCCAAATCCCAGGGTTGGCCCAAGTCCCGCAACGCCGCGAGGCAGGTCTCGGACAAGAAGGCCTCGCCTCGGCTCGGCGGGCAGACAAAGCGGAAACTTTCGCCCTCCAGTTCGAAGCGCAGCGCATAGGCGTGCAGATAGCCGCGATCCGCCGGCGTTCCGCCGTATAGCAGATCCCCCAGTATCGGCGCGGACTGCGACTTCAAGGCCACCCTCAGCTGATGGGTCTTGCCGCTGCGCGGCCGCAGCAGGAACAAGCGCAGACCCGGCTGCAGCGAATAGCTGAAGAACTGCGTCACCGCCGGGTTCTGCTGGCTGTTCAGCAAGCGCCAGGCGCCGCCTCGGCCCTTGGCCATATCGCCGGCCACCTTGCCCTGTTTCTTGCCCGGCTTGCGGTCCGACAAGGCCAGATAATATTTCTCTATCTCTCGCCCGGCGAAGGCTTCGCCCAGCCGCGCCGCCGTCTCGGCCGAGCGCGCCACCAGGATCAGGCCGGAGGTGATGCGGTCCAGCCGGTGCACCGGCCACAGCGCCTCGTCGCTCAAGCCGGCGCGCAAGGCCTCCATCAGGCCGGCCTCCTCGCCCTCGCGGTGGAAGCTGACGCCGGGCGCCTTGTCCACCAGATAAAAGCGGGGATCGCTATGCAATAGAGTGAACGCCGCCTCAGGCATCGGCGCCGTCCTGCTTGGAGGCCTGGCGCATGCGCTGTTCGGTTTCCATCCTCATCTTCTTGCGGATTTCGGCGTCGCGGAAACGGTGTTGCTGCTCCGTCGTTTCCAGCGTCAGCGGCGGTACCGGCACCGCCTTGCCGTTTTCGAACGCCACCATGGTGAAATAGCAGCTATTGGTGTGGCGCACCGTGCGCTTCTGAATATCCTCGGCCACCACCTTGATGCCCACCTCCATCGAGGTGCGGCCCACATGATTGACGCAGGCGAGAAAAGTCACCAGTTCGCCCACGTGGATGGCCTGCTTGAACAGCACCTGATCCACCGACAAGGTCACCACGTAACAGCCGGCGTAACGGCTGGCGCAGGCGTAAGCCACCTGGTCCAGCAGCTTCAACAGCACCCCGCCGTGGACATTGCCGGAAAAATTGGCCATGTCCGGCGTCATCAACACCGACATCACCAGTTCGCGCTGGCTCGCCTGATCCACCTGTTGCCCCATGCCATACTCCCAAAAGCGGACCTCGCCCGACGCCGGCCGGCGTGGTCCCGCAAAGATTCGAAACCGCGTATTCTGCGCCCTTAAGCTTGTTTTAAACAGTTTTTAGCGGAATTTCCGCCCCTGTCGCCGCCGCAACAGCTTTTGGACAAAAACCCCGCATAGCGGCTAAACTGGAAATATCAAGCTAAGACGATGAATTCATGAGCATTTCCGGGATATCCAGCTACGGCGGCTATGGCGGCTACGCCTTGCAAGCCAGCCATGGCGCCAACTGCCAGTGCCCGGCCTGCCAGCAAAACCTGGCCAGCGCCGCGGCGCCGGCGGCGCTTGCCTCTGCGCCCGGAAACAGCGCGGCCGATCCTAGCGCCGCCGATCAAAAAGAGCCAGCCCGGCCCAATGCCACGCTAGGCGCCGACGGCAAGCCCCTGGACGAGCCGCAGCAAAAACAAGTGGAAGCGCTCAAGGCGAGAGACAGCGAAGTGCGCCAGCATGAGCAAGCCCATCTGACCAGCGGCGGCGCGCTGGCCGGCAGCGGCGCCACCTACACTTATCAGCAAGGCCCGGACGGCAAGCAATACGCGATAGGCGGCGAGGTGGGCATCCGCCTGGCTCGGGGCAGCACGCCGCAGGAAACCATCTCCAACGCCCAAACCGTGCAAAGGGCCGCGCTGGCGCCGGCCGCCCCCTCCGGCCAGGATCGCGCGGTGGCCGCGGCGGCCGCGCAGATGGAACAGCAGGCCCGCATCGAGCTGATGCAGCAACAGGCCGGCAAGCAAGGGATGAGTCCGCTGCAGGCGCGCCAACACGTCAACAGCCCCGAGCGGCAAGGCCCGGGGCTGGGGTCCAACATCGATACCTACGCCTGAGAACCTGTTCAAAATCCGCTGCGCTTCGGCGATACGGCGTTGAACAGGCCCTGAGAACCAGGCGTCGTTTCTATCACTCCGCCTTGCGCACGCCGCGCGCCAGCCTCAGGCCGTTGGCGATCACCACCAGACTGGTGCCCACGTCGGCGAACACCGCCATCCACAAGCTGGCCATGCCCAGCATCGCCAACACGAAGAACACCAGCTTGGTGAGCAGGGCCACCGCGATATTCACCTTCAACACCCGCGAGGTGCGCCGCGCGTGGCTGAGCATATCGGCCAGCTTGGCCAGCTTGTCGTCCATCAGCGCCACGCCGGCGGTTTCCAGCGCGCTGTCGGAGCCTGCCGCGCCCATGGCGATGCCCAGATCGGCGCGGGCCAGCGCCGGCGCGTCGTTGACGCCGTCGCCCACCATCGCCACCGTCTTGCCGGAGGCCTGCAAGCGGACAATGCGTTCCAGCTTGTCTTCCGGCAGCAAGCCGCCGTGCGCCTCGACGATGCCGGTCTGCGCCGCCACCGCCTGCGCCACCTGCTGGTTGTCGCCGCTCAACATCACGGTCGCCACGCCCAGCTTGGCCAATTGCCGCAAAGCCGCCGGCGCTTCCGGACGAATCCGGTCGGCCACCGCGATCACGCCCAGCGCGCGCTCGCCCTCCAGCAACACCAGCGCGCCCTGGCCGGCCAGCTCCAGCCGCGACAGCTCGGCTTGCAAGGCCTCGTTCAAAGCGCCCTGCTCCCGCGCCAGCCGGCTGCTGCCCAAGGCCAGCTTCCTGCCGTCCGCCAGGCCGCTGACGCCGCGCCCGGCCTGTTCGCTGACTTGCTCCGCCTCCGGCCAGGACAGGCCGCGGGCGCTAGCCGCCGCCAGCACCGCCTTGGCCAGCGGGTGGGTGGAATGCGCGTCCAGGGCCGCGGCCCAGCGCAGCAGCTGATCCTGATCCGCGTCGGCCAGCGCCACCACCTCGGTCACCTGCGGTTCGCCCTCGGTCAAGGTGCCGGTCTTGTCGAAACACACCGCGTCTATCCTGGCCGCCGTTTCCAGCGGCGCGCCGCCCTTGATCAGCAAACCGTGCTTGGCGGCGGAGGCCAGCGCGCTGACCACGGTCACCGGCGTGGCGATCACCAGCGCGCACGGGCAGGCGATCACCAGCATCACCAGCGCGTTGTAAACCGCCTCGCCCCAGCTCAGCCAGCCCAGCAAGGGCGTGGCCACGGCGAACAACAGCGCGGCGACCAGCACCACCGGGGTGTAGATCTCGGCGAAGCGGTCGATGAAGCGCTGCGTCGGCGCCTTGCTGGCCTGGGCGTTGCGCACGGTGTCGATGATGCGCGCCAGCACGCTGCCGTTGGCCGCCGCCGTGGTCAGCACTTCCACCACGCCGCTGCCGTTGATGCTGCCGGCGAACACCGCGTCGCCCGGCGATTTGTCCACCGGCAGGCTCTCGCCGGTGATCGGCGCCTCGTTGAAGGCGCTATGGCCCTGGTCGATGCGGCCGTCCAGCGGCACCCGTTCGCCCGGACGCACCCGCACTCGGCTGCCCGGCGCCACTTCGGCGGCCGGACGCTCCACCCATTCCCCGCCGCTTTGCAACCAGGCGGTTTCCGGCGCCAGCGACATCAAGGCCTTCACCGCCTCGCCGGCGCGCGCCAGCGACATCGCCTCCAGGCGCTCGGCGATGGCGAACAGGAACAGCACCATCGCCGCCTCCGGCCACTGGCCGATCAGCATCGCGCCTATCACCGCCACCGACATCAGGAAATGGATGTTGAGCGTGCGCGTGGACAAGGCGATCCAGCCCTTTTTCAAGGTGGGAATGCCGCCCAGCAGGATGGAGGCCAGGGCCAGCGCCGCGCTGCCCCAGCCCTGATCCGCGCCGCTGAGCCAGGCCACGCCTTCCGAACCCGCCGCAGCCAAACCGGACAAGGCCAGCAGCCAATTGCCGCGGCGCGAGGATTTGGGCTGCTCTACCGGCGCCGAGGCGTCCGTCAGCTCCACCGCCTTCATGCCCACCTTGGCGATGGCCTGTTTGACTCCGTCCAGATTGGGCAGATCGTGACGCACCAGCAGCACGCGTTCGATGAAGTTGAACTCCAGCGCGGCCACCCCCGTCATACCGCCCAGGGCTTTTTCAATCAGCTTGGCCTCGGTCGGGCAGTCCATCGCCTGGATGTGCAAGCGCGCCTGCTGCCGGCCGCCCTCGCCCAAGGACACCGCGCGCGGCGCTTCCGCGCCGTGGTCGTGGCCCGAGCAGGCCTTGCCCGCAGCGTCGTGGCTGTGATCGTGATCATGCGCGGCGGCGGGCCGTTGGGCCGGCATCGCCGCCTCCAGTTTATGGCCGCAGCAATCGTCCGCCGGGCGCGGATCGGGCTTGCCCTCTCCGCCGCGGCAAGAAGCATGGCCGGCATGCGGAGCAAGCTTGTTTCGCCTTCTTTGCGCTGGATGGAACATGGTGGCCTCCCTTGATCGGATTGATATAGCTTCATTGCAAACCCTATAGTCGCTACAAGGTCAAGCTTTTTTGCTAAAATATCCTCACCCGGCGGCACATCGTCGCCATCGCCCAACGGGGCGTCTTGCGGGAGAACTGAGATGCTGATTGGAGAACTGGCGCGCCAGACCGGCTGCGAAGTGGAAACCATCCGTTATTACGAGCGCGAAGGCCTGCTGTCCGCGCCGCTGCGCAGCGCCTCCGGCTACCGTCGCTACAACGCCGAGCAATTGGGCGAACTGAATTTCATCCTGCACTGCCGCTCGCTGGGCATGTCGCTGGCCGACATCCGCCAGCTGGCCGCGTTCAAGGCCGACTCCTCGCTGGCCTGCGACGACATCAATCAATTGATAGACCGCCAGGTGAGCAAGGTCCATCAGCAAGTGGAAAGCCTGCGCCTGCTGGAGCAACAGCTGCTGGCGCTGCGCGACCGCTGCCACGACCATCACACCGTGGCGGAATGCGGCATTCTGCAAACCCTGGTGGAAGCGTCTGAAGGCGAGCCCTGCGTCTGCCACACGCCCTTCGGCCAGGACCCGCACCCCCATCACCCTTCAGTGGAGAAGCAATGACCCGTTTGTTCAAGCCCGCCACCGCCGCCGCGACCCTGATCGCGCTGGCTCTGTCCGCCTGCACCACCAACCCGCAAACCGGCCAGACCGAGATCAGCAAGACCGCTCTCTACGGCCTGGGCGGCGCGGCGGCCTGCGGCCTGGTGGGCGCGCTGACCCATGGCGGCAAAGGCGCCCGCAATTCGGCGCTGGCCTGCGGCGCGATCGGCGCCGGCATCGGCGGCTATATGGATTACCAGGAAAAACAATTGCGCGAGAAGCTGAAGAACAGCCAGATCGCCGTCGAGCGCATCGGCGACCAGCTCAAGCTGTCCCTGCCCGACAACATCACCTTCCCCACCAATGGCTACCAGTTGAACGCCAGGGCGCAAAAACCGCTGGGCGACATCGCCGGCGTGCTGGTGCAGTTCCCGGACACCTCGATCACCGTGGCCGGCCACACCGACAGCAGCGGCGCCGCCGCCTACAATCAGACCTTGTCGGAAAAGCGCGCCCAATCGGTGACCGAATACCTGCAAGGCCAGGGCGTCAACTCGGTGCGGGTGCGCACCATGGGTTACGGCGCGGCCCAGCCGGTGGCCAGCAACGCCAGCGACAGCGGCAAGGCGCGCAACCGCCGCGTGGAGATCATGATCACCCCGCAGCAAATGGGCTGAACGATCTTGATGCCCAACCCGGCTCCGGCCGGGTTTTTTATCGTCCATGCGCAGGGGAATAGGCAAAAAAAGGGGCCGACCCACTGGGTCGGCCCTAACAACGCTCGTTTGGGGAGATGAGGAGAAACCACCGCACGCCACCCCACGGGAATGCGGGTCACAACAAGTACACACACAAACTACAACAACAAACCTATCAGCGGCGCGGCGAACACCGTCGCCAAACCGCCCAGCATCATGGTCAGGCTGGCCACCACGCCTTCTTCGGCGCCCAGCTCGCTGGCCTTGGCGGTGCCGGCCGCGTGGGCGGCGGCGCCGAACAGGGCCCCGCGCGCCAGGCTGGAGCGCAGCGGCATCCAGGCCAGCATCACTTCGCCCAGCAACATGCCGCACACCCCGGTCATCACCACGAACACCGCGGTCAGATCCGGCGAGGCGCCGATGCCGGAGGCCGTGGCCAGGGCGAACGGGGTGCTGATCGAACGCGGCGCCAGGCTGCGCTGCAAGAGCTCGGACAAGCCCAGCAGGCGCGCCAGCCAGATCGAGCTGAACACCGCCACCGGCATGCCCACCAGCACGCCGCAGCTCAGCGACAGCCAGTGACGGCGTATCATCGCCCGGTGCTCGTAGATCGGCACCGCGAAGGCCACCGTGGCCGGGCCCAGCATCCAGGTCAGCCAGCGGGTGTCTTCGAAATACACCCGGTACGGCACCTTGGCCAGGACCACCAGCGCAATCACCAACAGCGGCACCGCCAGAATCGGGGCGCTCCACCAATTGCGCTTTTTCAGATAAAACTTTTTGACCAGTCCGTACAAGACAACGGTAATCAACAAACTGGCCAGTGCGATTTCATGCTCCATGCGTCTTCACCTGTTTCTGGCGGCCATGCCAGCGCAGGGCCACTTCCAAGCGGTAACATTTATCCACCACCCAGGAGGTCGCCGCCATCACCAGCAAGGTGGACAGCACGATCACCGCCACGATCCGCAGCCCGGCGGCCATGATCACGTCCGGGTACTGGATCACCGCCACCACGGCGGGGATGAAGAACAACAACATTTCGGCCAGCAACCAGCGGGCGCCGCTGCGGCACCAATCCAGCGGCAACCAGCCCAGCCAGAGCGCCGCCAGCACCAGGAACATCCCCAGCACGCCGGCAGGCACCACAGGCAGGAAATGGCTGCTCAACTGGCTGGCCGCTATCCACACCACGCTCAGCAAGGCCACCTGACCAACGGTCAGCGCCACTTGCTTGAATGCGGGAAGGTTCGGGTTTGCCATGATTGAGCCACTACACAACACAGGGAGTGTTTCGAGTATAGAGCGCCGGCATGCATTCAAAAAATGAATTAAAATTATTTCACGCATTCCAATCTGGAATACATGATCCGGACAAGCACACATGGACATCCGCGCGCTGCGCTATTTCATCGAGGTGGTCAAACGCCAAAGCTTCACCAAGGCGGCCGAAGCCCTCTATGTGACCCAGCCCACCATCAGCAAGATGGTGCGCCAGCTGGAGGAGGAGCTGGGCTGCCCGCTGATCTTGCGCGAAGGCCGCAGCTTCCGCCTCACCGACGCCGGCCGGGCCACTTACGAGCGCGGCCTGGACGTGCTGTCGGCGATGAACCAGTTGAAAACCGAGCTGTCCGACTTGTCTGCGCTCAAGCGCGGCGAACTGGTGGTTGGCCTGCCGCCCATGGTGGGCGTGGCCTTCTTCGCGCCGGTGGTCAGCAGCTTCCGTCAACGCTATCCGCAGATCGAACTGAAGATGGTGGAAGACGGCGCGCTGGCCATCGAGAGCAGCGTGCGCAGCGGCGAACTGGAAATCGGCGTGGCGGTGCTGCCGGTGGACAATCAGGCTTTCGATCAATTCGCCGTGGTGCGCGATCCGCTGTGCCTGGTGGCGCCGGCCGGCTCGGAGTGGCGGGGCCAGAGCGTGGTGAGGCTGGAACAGATCGCCGGCCAGCCCTTCGTGCTCTACCCGCAGGATTTCACGCTGGCGCGCCGGGTCAGCGACGCCTTCCGCGAGCTGGGCCGCCCGCTGCACGTGGTGGGACGCAGCGCGCACTGGGACTTCATCGTGGAACTGGTCTCCGCCCATATGGGCGTCACCCTGCTGCCGCGCTCCATCGTGGAACGGCTGGACCGCGCCGCCTACGACGTGATTCCGCTGGCCGAACCCAAGCTGGTCTGGCATCTGGCGCTGATCTGGCAAAAGAACGGATACTTGTCGCACGCCGCGCGCGCCTGGCTGGCGGTGACGCGCGATGTGCTGGGCGGTTTGGAATAAAGCCAGTCAACCCTAGGAAAACCGAATATGAAACGATATCTGAGCATCGCCCTGTTCGCCCTGCTGCTAAGCGGCTGCGCAGCGCTGAACTATCAGAAACCGCAGATCAGCATCGCCGACGTCAAGCCCGGCAAGACCACGCTGTTCGAGCAAAGCTTCGAAGTCAGCCTGCGGGTCAGCAATCCCAATAATCTGGCCTTGAACGCCAAGGGCATGACGCTGGAGCTGAACGTGGCCGGAGAAAAGCTGGCCACCGGGCTCAGCAATCAAGCCATCGCGGTGCCGGCGCTGGGCGAAGGCATGGTCACCCTGCAATTGCACACCTCGCTGGCCGGCTGGCTGAAACAGATCGGCAAGGCGATGGAGGCCGGCAACGGCGGCAAGCTGGAATACCAGCTGAACGGCACGCTGGAGGACCTGAACGGCATGGGCCGGGTGCCGTTCCGCAGCAAGGGGGAATGGAAGCTGCCCGGCCAATAAGAGCCGGTTACGATCCGCGGCGCGAGCCGGCGAGATCGTGAACATGCTCTACATGTCCGCAGCCCCGCCGTCCGGCGGGGCCGGAACTCACTGCCGCGGCACCGCCACGCAGTTGTTGCCGTCGAAGCTGACGGTCTCCACCAGCTGGCTCTTGGGATTGACCACGAAATTGGTGGTGCAGCTGTAATGGGTGGAACCGCCGCCTATCATGCCGGTGTTGACCCAGCGTCCCGGCGTTTCTATGGTCTTGGTCTGGCCGTTCTCGTTGTAAGTCACCTTGGCGCCCGGCTCGTACACGCGGTTCTCGCGCAGCGGCTCGCGCTGGGTGAATTCCTTGCTGTAGGTGTAGAGCATGTTGCCGTTCGGCATCTTCAGGGTTTTCTGCGGCGCGCCCCACTCCGCCAGCAATTGATTCACATCGCGCCCCTGCCAGTAATACGCCTTCTGCGCATAGCCTTCCTGGGTCGGAAAGGTGCCGCAGGCGGTCAGCAGCAGCGCCGACATCATCATCAGTCTTTTCATCCGAAATCCTTCAATCCCCGTTTCACTATCCATAGCATAACAAAACGCCGGCCCCTGAACGGAGCCGGCGTTGTATGACTGACCATGCGAAAGCGCGAGAGTTTCCTTACGCGGACAATCGCTGAGTCGGTTTAGAGCCGGAAGCGGTTGAAGGTGCTCTGCATGCCGCGGGCCAGGTCGTTCAAGGAGCCCAGGGTCTGCATCGCCGATTGCAGCGCGGAGTCGGAATCGATGATCTGGTTGTTGATCGACTCGGTGCTCTGCGCCATCGCCGTGGTGGCGTTGTGCTGCTCGCTGGTGGACAGGGCCACGTCGCCGATCTTGTCCACCACCTGCTGCATCGCCTCGCTGATCGCGGTCAGGCGCGCGCGCGCCTGGGCGGTCAGGTCCACGCTGTTGTCCACCGCGCCGACGGTGCTGTTCATGTTCTGCACCGCCTTGCCGGTTTCGCCCAGAATGTTTTCCACCATCTGGCTGATTTCCACCGTGGCCTGGCCGGTGCGCTCGGCCAGCTTGCGCACTTCGTCGGCCACCACGGCGAAGCCGCGGCCCTGCTCGCCGGCGCGCGCGGCTTCGATCGCCGCGTTCAAGGCCAGCAGATTGGTCTGGTCGGCGATGTCGCGGATCACATTGGTGATCTTGGAGATTTCCTGCGAACGCTGCTCCAAGGACGCCAGCAGGCCGGACAGTTCGCCCACCGATTCGCTGGTGCGCGACATCTCGCTGCTGATGCGCTGCATATCGTTGGCGCTCTCGCGCGAATGCTCGCCGGTATTGCGCGCCAGGCTGTCGGTCTCGCGGGTGGCGTCGGCGATGTGGGAGATGCTCACCGTCACTTCTTCGATCGCCGCGGCGTTGGAGCTGGAGATGTCCGCCAACACGTGGGAATCGTCGGCCAGACGCTTCACCGCGCCGCTGACTTCGATCACGCCCTGGGTCAGTTGCCCGGCTTCGTCGCGCAGTTCGCGGAACATGCCGTTCAACCGCTGCACGAACTGGTTGAAGGCCTGCGCGGTCTGCGCCACCTCGTCTTCGCCGGCCACTTCGATGCGACGGGTCAGATCGCCTTCGCCCTGGGAGATTTCGCGCATCGCGTCGCGCACCTGGAACAGGCCCTTGAGCAGGCGGCCCAGATAGGCGGAGCTGAAGGTCAGCATCACCGCCAGCACGATGGCGACGGCGCCGGCGATCAGCCAGATGATGCCGTTGACCTGGGAGGAGATCACGTCTTCGTCCGCGGCCACGCCCATCACCCAGTCGGAGCCGGCGATCGGACGCAAGGCTACCATATAAGCGCCGCCGTCAATGTCCACGCTCTTGGCCTGGTCGCTTTGCAACAGGCTGGCGAAGGCGGCTTCGTCCAAGGCAGGAATCACGCTGCCGATGGGCTTGAGCTCATTGCCCGGCTTGGGATAGGCGATGATCTTGCCCTGCTTGGTCAGCAGGAAGGCATGGCCCTTGCCGGCCAGCTTGATGTCCAGCACCGACTTGACCAGCTTGTCGATCAGGATGTCGCCGCCCACCACGATCTCCTGGCCCTTGACCTTGTCGGCGATGGTGATCACCAGCTTGTCCTTGGTTTCCGGCTCGGAATCCTTGTAGGGATCGGTGACGATCAGGCCGTCCTGGGCCTTGGACTGCTGGAACCAGGGACGCTGGGCCGGCTGGTAGTCGGCGCTGGGCTTGGGACGCCCCGGCACCGAGTACTTCATGTCGCCGGTGACGCCGTTGCCGGCGTAGATCACATTGAAGCCGCCGCCCTTGGCCAGCTGCTGCAGATAGTAGCTGACCTGAGCGTCGTCGGCGTGGCTGAGGCTGGCGCTGATCAGATTCTTGCGGACCGACAGCCATTCGGACACGAAGCCGCCCTGTAGCTGGGCGACCTGGTTGATCTCGCGCTCGGCCTCTTGGTAGGCATGGGAACGGATATTCAGGCAGGCGGTGATGGTGATGCTGAGCGTGGCGACCAGAATGGACACCGCTGTCAGCAGCGTGAGCTTGTGACGGATGGAGCGCATGATAAGCCGTTGCTGATAAAAGCGTTATTATCCGTCATACGAGATGTCATGCATTGTTAAAAATAACAATGTCTTTAAATATTTGCGCATGTTTTAAATCAAATTACCAGCTCAATCATGCATTTCAAATACTCGTAACGCCTGCGAAGCTTATCTTGCCGACGCTTGCGTCACAAAATGTCGACAATTTGCCCTAACCACGACAATTTCACCCCAATTTGAGCGATACTTGCGCCTGGGCGCGGCCACGGCAATGGGCGGCGCCCGGTTATTAGACAGAAAGGGGCCAAGATGAGTAAAAGCGGCGAACGGTCGCAAACCTTTCAGAACATCGTTGACGCCAGCTTGCAGCTGTTCAATCAGGAGGGCGAGCGCGTCATCACCACCAACCATATCGCCGAGCGGATGAATATCAGCACCGGCAAGCTCTACTATCACTTCCGCAACAAGGAAGAGATCATCAGCGAGCTCTACCAGCGCTACGTCAAGGGCATGGCCGAGCAGCTGTCCGCCGCGCTCCGGCACAGCAACTCGATAGAGGCGATGGTGGGGGCGATGGAAAAAACGCTGCGGCACATCTGGAGCTTCCGCTTCCTGCCCAAGAGCATGCCCAGCCTGTACTACCTGCACCCGGAACTGGCGGAAAACCACCAGCAGCTGTCGCGCGGCCAATTGGCCGGCAAGCTGGCCCAGCTGTTCTCACGGCTGCGCGAAGAGGGCGTGCTGCTGGGCGACGACAAGCAGTTGGCGCACCTGGTCCAGCACTTTCAGATGGTGCAGACCGGCTGGGTGACCACGCTCAAGCACTCCGCCACGCCCAGCGAGCTGGAGCGCATGGTGAAAGACGGCTGTCGCAGCCTGCTCTATCTTCTGACGCCTTACGTCGATCCGCGCTACCGGCCGCCGTTCGACCGCGTCTGCGCGCGCTACGCCTGAACGGCGAGGCATAAAAAAACACCCCTGGCTGGCCAGGGGTGTTTTGTTTGCGGCTTGCTTGTAAGCGCTTAGATCATGCCCTTGCTTTTCAGCAGTTCAAACATGGTCTTGCCGATTTCCGCCGGGCTGCGGGTGTAGGCGATGCCGGCCTTCTCGAAGGCCTTGAACTTCTCTTCCGCCGTGCCCTTGCCGCCGGAGATGATGGCGCCCGCGTGGCCCATGCGCTTGCCCTTGGGAGCGGTCACGCCGGCGATGTAGCCGACCACCGGCTTGGTCACGTAGGACTTGGCGAACTCGGCCGCCTCTTCCTCGGCGGAACCGCCGATTTCGCCGATCATCACGATGGCGTCGGTGTCCGGATCATCCTGGAACAGCTTCAGCGCGTCGATGTGGCTGGTGCCCGGGATCGGGTCGCCGCCGATGCCGATGCAAGTGGACTGGCCCAGGCCCAGAGCGGTGGTTTGCGCCACGGCTTCATAGGTCAGGGTGCCGGAACGGGACACGATGCCGATGCGGCCCGGGTTGTGGATGTGCCACGGCATGATGCCGATCTTGCACTCGCCCGGGGTGATGATGCCGGGGCAGTTCGGGCCGATCAGGCGGATGCCGGCTTCGTCCACGGCCTTCTTCACGTAGAGCATGTCCAGGGTGGGCACGCCTTCGGTGATGCAGACGATCAGCTTCACGCCGCTGTCGATGGCTTCCAGGATGGAGTCCTTGGCGAAGGCTGCGGGCACGTAGATCACCGAGGCGTCGGCCTGGGTCTGACGCACGGCGTCCTTCATGGTGTTGAACACCGGCAGGCCCAGATGCTCGGAACCGCCCTTGCCCGGGGTTACGCCGCCTACGACCTTGGTGCCCACTTTCAGCGCCTGCTCGGCGTGGAAAGTGCCGTTCTTGCCGGTGAAGCCTTGCACCAGCACTTTGGTGTCTTTGTTTACCAATACGCTCATTTTGTATTCCTCAGCTCAGTGCGGGTCTCAGGCAGCGGCCTTGACGGCGGCGACGATCTTCTCGGCAGCGTCGTTCAGACCCTGGGCGGAAGTCAGTTTCAGACCGGAATCGTCCAGGATCTTGGCGCCCAGTTCGGCGTTGTTGCCTTCCAGACGCACTACGACCGGCACGGTCACGTTCACTTCCTTCACCGCGGCGATGATGGCTTCGGCGATCATGTCGCAACGCACGATGCCGCCGAAGATGTTGATCAGCACGCCCTGTACCGAAGTGTCGGCCAGGATCAGCTTGAACGCCTCGATCACGCGCTCCTTGGTGGCGCCGCCGCCCACGTCCAGGAAGTTGGCCGGCTGGCCGCCCTTCAGCTTGATGATGTCCATGGTGGCCATCGCCAGGCCGGCGCCGTTCACCATGCAGCCGATATTGCCTTCCAGCGCCACATAGTTCAAATCGAACTCGGAAGCCTTCACTTCGCGTTCGTTTTCCTGGCTCTTGTCGCGTTGCGCCAGCAGTTCCGGGTGACGGTACAGGGCGTTGGAGTCCAGGTTGATCTTGCCGTCCACGCAGGCCAGCTGGCCGTTTTCGCGCAGCGCCAGCGGGTTCACTTCGAACAGGGCGAAGTCGTTTTCAACAAAGGCCTTGTAAGAACCCAGCATCAGCTTGGTGAAGGCGGCAACCTGCTCGCCCTTCAGTTCCAGCGCGAAAGCGGCGTCGCGGGCCTGGAACGGCTGCATGCCCACCAGCGGATCAACCTCGATCTTGATGATCTTTTCCGGGGTTTCCTCGGCGACCTTCTCGATTTCCACGCCGCCTTCGGTGGACACCATGAACACCACGCGCTGGCTGCCGCGGTCAACCACGGCGCCCAGGTAGAGCTCGCGCTGCACCGGGTACATGTCTTCGCACACCAGCACGCTGTTCACCGGCTGGCCGGCGGCGTCGGTCTGGTAGGTCACCAGATTCTTGCCGATCAGGCCCTTGGCCACTTCGGCGGCTTCTTCGCGGCTTTTCACCACTTTCACGCCACCGGCCTTGCCGCGGCCGCCGGCATGCACCTGGGCCTTGACGACGGCGAATTTGCCGCCCAGTTTGTCATAAGCGGCAGCGGCTTCTTCCGGCGTGGCGGCCAGAATGCCCTGTTGCACCGGCAGGCCGTATTTGGCCAGCAGCTCTTTCGCTTGGTATTCGTGCAGGTTCATCTATGGTTTCCTTTCGGAGAAATGGATGGCGGGCTGAAACCGACGCCCCTATTTCTTTGAGTCGCTTGTAAACCTTGAATGTATCTGGCGCGCGGCGCTTACCCCCCAGGCTAAACGCCGCCGCCGCATACTCCGTCAACCGGCCCCCGAGGAGGCCGTTTTGCCGGGCCGTGCGCGATTGTACACGACCCGGCCAACGCTTAGCCGTGCAAAGCGCGCTTGTCGGCGGCCAGCGCCGCTTCGTGTATCACTTCCGACAAGGACGGGTGGGCGTGGACAATGCGCGCCAGGTCTTCGCTGGCGGCCTTGAACTCCATCGACACCACGCCTTCGCTGACCAGCTCGGACACCATCGGGCCTATCATGTGCAGGCCCAGGATGCGGTCGGTCTTGGCGCAGGCCAGGATCTTGACCGTGCCTTGCGCTTGGCCCAGGCCCAACGCGCGGCCGTTGGCGCCGAAACCGGAAGTGCCCTTCTTGTACTCTACGCCCTCGGCTTTGAGCTGTTCCTCGGTCTTGCCGACCCAGGCGATCTCCGGAGAAGTGTAGATCACCCACGGAATCACGCCGAAGTCCACGTGCGGCTTCTGGCCGGCGATGCGCTCGGCCACGGCCACGCCCTCTTCCGACGCCTTGTGCGCCAGCATCGGGCCGCGCACCACGTCGCCGATCGCCCAGACATTGGGCAGATTGGTGTGGCAATGGTCGTCCACCGCCACAAAGCCGCGCTCGTCCAGCTGCAGACCCACCGCATCGGCGCCCAGGCCCTGGGTGTTGGGCACGCGGCCGATGGAGACGATCAGCTTGTCGAACTCGGCCTTGACCGCTTCGCCGTTCAGTTCGTAATTGACGGTGACGCTCTTCTTGCCGGCCTTCACTTCGCCGATTTTGACGCCCAGCTTGATGTCGAGGCCGGTGTCCTTGGTCAGGGTCTTGAAGGCTTCCTTGGCGATCTGCTGGTCGGCCGCGGCGAGGAAGGTCGGCATCGCTTCCAGGATGGTGACTTCCGCGCCCAGACGCTTCCAGACCGAGCCCATTTCCAGGCCGATCACGCCGGCGCCGATCACGCCCAGGCGCTTGGGCACGTCCGTCAGCGCCAACGCGCCTTCATTGTCCAGCACCAGCTTGTTGTCGGTGGCCAGGCCCGGCAGCGCGCGCGGGCTGGAACCGGTGGCCACGATCACGTGGCCGGCTTCCAGAGTGTCCACCACCTTGCCGCCGTCGCTGACCTCGATCACCCATTTCTCGCCCTGGCGGCCCTTGAAGGCGGCCAGACCGTGGATGTTGGCGACCTTGTTCTTTTTGAACAGGAAGCTGATGCCGGCGGCGTTCTTGCTGATGATGTCGGTCTTGCGCGAAATCATCTGCGCCACGTCCATCTTGGCGCCGGAGACGCTGATGCCGTGCTTGGCGAAATCGTGCTGTACCGCGTGGAAGTTTTCAGACGACTGCAACAGCGCCTTGGACGGGATGCAACCGACGTTCAGGCAGGTGCCGCCCAGCGACGCCTTGCCTTCCGGGTTCTTGAACGCGTCCACGCAGGCGGTGTTGAAGCCCAGCTGGGCGGCGCGGATGGCGGCCACATAGCCGCCGGGGCCGCCGCCGATCACCACTACATCAAACGATTGGCTCATCTTGTTTTCCTTTGTCGGTGGCGGGCGCGCGGCCCGCCGGCTGCCGGGTCTACTTGCCGACCTTCAGCAGCAGAATGCCGAATGCGATCATGAACAGACAGAGAATGCTTTTGCCGATCAGGCTGTACAGGTCTTCGCGCACGCCGTTTCGGCGTTTTTTCCAGGTCAGCCAGCCTATGGCCACGCCGGCCAGGATGGCGGCGATTCCGTAAAACCAGTCGGGCAACTGCATTCAAGCTCCATTCATCGCAAGACAGGCCGGGAGCGCGCTCCCGGCCGCGGGTGATTACAAGTCGAGGATCAGGCGGGCCGGATCTTCAATCGCGTCCTTGATCGCCACCAGGCTCAGCACGGCTTCGCGGCCGTCGATGATGCGGTGGTCGTAGGACTGGGCAAGATACATCATCGGGCGCACCACCACTTGACCGTTCTCAACCACGGCGCGCTCCTTGGTGGCGTGCATGCCCAGGATCGCGGACTGCGGCGGGTTGATGATGGGGGTGGACATCATCGAGCCGAAGGTGCCGCCGTTGGAGATGGTGTAGGTGCCGCCGGTCAGTTCTTCCACGGTCAGCTTGCCTTCCTGGGCGCGCTTGCCGAATTCGGAGATCTGCTTCTCGATGTCGGCCAGGCTCAGCTGGTCGGCGTTGCGGATCACCGGCACCACCAGGCCGCGCGGGCTGCCCACGGCCACGCCGATGTCGAAGTAGCCGTGATAGATGATGTTGTTGCCATCCACCGAGGCGTTGACGATAGGGTATTTCTTCAGCGCGGCGACCACGGCCTTGACGAAGAAGCCCATGAAACCCAGCTTGATGCCGTGTTCCTTCTCGAAGCGGTCCTTGTACTTGGCGCGCAGGTCCATCACCGGCTTCATGTTCACTTCATTGAAGGTGGTGAGGATGGCGTTGGTCTGCTGCGACAGGATCAGACGCTCGGCCACGCGCTGGCGCAGGCGGGACATCGGCACGCTCTGTTCCGGACGGTCGGACAGGATGGCGGCGACATTGACCGCGGCCGGGGTGGCGGACAGCGCGGCGCCGGCGGCGGCCGGAGCCAGCACCGGGCCGGCCTGGGCCGGAGCGGCTTGCTTGGCGGCCTGCACGTCTTCCTTCAGCACGCGGCCGTCGCGGCCGGAACCGGCCACCTTGGACAGGTCCACGCCGGTTTCGGCGGCCAGCTTGGCGGCGGACGGCATGGCGGCTCCGCCTGCCGGAGCGGCGGCGGGCGCCGGGGCGGCTGCCGGAGCCGGCGCGGCGGCTGCGGCCGGAGCCACGTCGCCGGCCTTGGCGGCGGTGTCGATCTTGGCGATCAGCTGGCCGGACACCACGGTGGCGCCGTCTTCCACGATGATTTCAACGATCACGCCTGCCTGGGGCGCCGGCAGTTCCAGCACCACCTTGTCGGTTTCCAGGTCGATCAGGTTCTCGTCGCGGCTGACGGCTTGGCCAACCTTCTTGTGCCAGCTCATCAGCGTGGCTTCGGATACGGACTCGGGCAGTTGCGGGACGGTGACTTCAATCAGCATGTTCTTCTCCATGTAGAGGCAGCCCTCCGGCTGCCTCGAACTCATTCAGTGGTTATTTGGCGACCGACATGGCTTCTTCAACGAAAGCCTTGAGTTGGGCGACGTGTTTGCTCATATAGCCTACGGCCGGGGAAGCGGACGACGGACGGCCGGCGAAGGACAGCGACTGCTTGGCGCCCAGCAGGCCTTCCAGGCGGTGGCGGATCTGATACCAGGCGCCCTGGTTGCGCGGCTCTTCCTGCACCCACATCACTTCGCGCGCCTGCGGGAAGCGCGCCAGTTCGGCGGCCACCTGCTCGGTCGGGAACGGATACAGCTGCTCGATGCGGACGATGGCGATATCGTCGTCCAGACCGCGCTCCTTGCGAGCGGCGGCGAGGTCGTAATACACCTGGCCGGCGCACAGCAGCACGCGCTTGACCTTCTTGGCGTCCTGCACCACCGCGTCGCCGATCACCGGGCGGAAACCGCCGCTGGTGAACGCGTCGATCGGGCTCATCGAATCCTTGAAGCGCAGCAGGCGCTTGGACAGGAAGATGACCAGCGGCTTGCGGTACGGGCGCAGCACCTGGCGACGCAGCATGTGGAACATCTGCGAGGCTTCGGACGGCATCACCACCTGCATATTGTGCTCGGCGCACAGTTGCAGCCAACGCTCCAGGCGCGCGGACGAGTGTTCCGGGCCCTGGCCGTCGTAGCCGTGCGGCAGGATGGTGGTCAGGCCGCACAGACGGCCCCACTTGGTCTCGCCGGAGGAAATGAACTGGTCGATGGCCACCTGGGCGCCGTTGGCGAAGTCGCCGAACTGGGCTTCCCAGATCACCAGCTGATCCGGAGCGGAACAGGCATAGCCGTATTCATAGGCCAGCACCGCTTCTTCGTTCAGGATGGAGTCGATCACCAGGAAATCGGCCTGGTTGTCGGACATATTGCGCAGCGGCACATAGCTGCCCTGGTCCCAGCTCTCGCGGTTTTGGTCGTGCAAGACCGAATGACGATGGGAGAAGGTGCCGCGGCCGGAGTCTTCGCCGGACAGGCGCACGCCGAAGCCGTTGGTCACCAGGCTGGCGTAGGCCAGGGTCTCGGCCATGCCCCAGTCCGCGTTCTGCTCGCCGGCGGCCATCGCCTTGCGCGCGGCCAGCACCTTCTGCACCGTCGGATGCAGCTTGAAGCCGTCCGGCAGCGAAGTGAACTTCTCGGTCAGGCGCTGGATGTCGGCCTGCGGCAAGGAGGTGTCGGTCGGATGCGCCCAGTGGGTGCCCAGATACTGGCTGAAGTCCAGCGCGTGTTCGCGCTTGTAATTGGTCAGCGCGGTCTGCTCTACGTGCTCGCCCTTGTCCAGCGCGTCGCGGTAGGCCTGGATCTGAGCGTCGGCCTCTTCCGCCTTCAGCACGCCTTCCTGCACCAGACGCTCGGCGTACATCGCGCGCACGCCTTGGTGCTTGGCGATCTTCTTGTACATCATCGGCTGGGTCAGGAACGGGTCGTCGCCCTCGTTGTGACCCAGTTTGCGGTAGCACACCAGGTCGATGACCACGTCCTTCTTGAAGGTCATCCGGTAGTCCAGCGCGGCCTGCATCACATAGCAGACGGCTTCCGGATCATCGCCGTTGACGTGGAAGATCGGCGCTTCGATCATCTTGGCCACGTCGGTGCAATACATGGTGGAGCGGATGTCGCGGGTGTCCGAGGTGGTGAAGCCCACCTGGTTGTTGATCACGATGTGTATCGTGCCGCCGGTGCCGTAGCCGCGGGTCTGCGACAGGTTGAAGGTGCCCTGGTTGACGCCCAGGCCGCCAAAGGCGGAGTCGCCGTGGATCAATACCGGCACCGCAGTCTTGCGTTCCGCGTCCTTGCGGCGTTCCTGACGCGCGCGCACCGAGCCCTCCACCACCGGGTTGACGATTTCCAGGTGCGAGGGGTTGAAGGCCAGCGACACATGCATCGGGCCGTCGGCGGTCGGGATGTCGGAGGAGAAGCCCATGTGGTACTTCACGTCGCCGGAGGCCATTTGCTGGGCGGCCTTGCCTTCGAATTCGGCGAACAGGTCGCGCGGCAGCTTGCCCAGGGTGTTGACCAGCACGTTCAGACGGCCGCGGTGGGCCATGCCGATGATCAGTTCCTGCACGCCCTGGCCGGTGGCGTTCTGGATCAGGTGATCCAGCGCGGCGATGGCGGACTCGCCGCCTTCCAGCGAGAAGCGCTTCTGGCCGACGTATTTGGTGTGCAGATAGCGTTCCAGCGTCTCGGATGCGGTGATCTGCTTCAGGATGCGCTGCTTCTTGGCCGCGTCGTAATGCGGCGTGGACAGATCGCCCTCGAAGCGCTTTTGCACCCAATGCTTTTCATCCGACTTGGTGATGTGCATGTACTCGACGCCGATATTGCCGCAGTAGGTCTGCTTCAGGCGCGCCAGGATGTCGGACAGCGGCATCTTCTGCGGACCCACCAGCGAGCCGGCGTTGAATTGCACCGCCATGTCGGCGCCGGTCAAACCGTGGGTAGCCGGGTCCAGTTCGCGCACCAGTTCCTGGTCCATGCGCTTGAGCGGGTCCAGATTGGCCTGGCGGCTGCCCAGCACGCGGTAGGCGGAAATCAGTTTCAGCACCCCCACCTGCTTTTGCATGGTGTCCCATTCCGCCCCGCTGCTGGCGCGCTGGCCGGCGGCCGGCTTCTTGGCCAGCTGAATGAAGGATTCCTGGATCGGCATGTGCGGCACATCGCGTTCGGCAGCGCCCGGCGCTTGCGCCAGCTTGTCGAAATAGTCGCGCCACTCGTTCGGAACGGAGTTGGCGTCAGCGAGGTACTGTTCGTACAGCTCCTCGATGAACGGTGCATTCCCACCGAACAGGTAAGAATGGCTGTACATGGATTGCATCATGGGGCTACCCTTTGTCGTTTCTGTTCGGAATCCGGCCAGCTACGCCCTGGCGCGAACTCCCTGTTGCTGCATGGGGAAAACGCTATCGGAAAAACTTTTTGTTGTGCTTCCCATAACATTCTGACCCTGCCCCGGCCCGCCGTCGGGCCGGAAAAAAAGGCTGGCTGAAGCCCTGCTCCAGCCAACCCTCGTTCCTGCTTACTTGCGCTTCTCCACCGGAATGAAATCGCGGCGGGGGGCGCCGGTGTACAACTGACGCGGACGGCCGATCTTCATCGCCGGGTCGGAGATCATTTCGCTCCAGTGGGCGATCCAACCCACGGTGCGGGCCAGCGCGAAGATCGGGGTGAACATCGACACCGGGATGCCGATGGCCGACAAGACGATGCCGGAGTAGAAGTCCACGTTCGGGTACAGTTTGCGCTCGATGAAGTAGGGATCGGACAGCGCGATCTTTTCCAGTTCCATCGCCAGCTTGAACTTGGGATCGTTGTGCAGGCCCAGTTCGTTCAACACTTCGTCGCAGGTCTGCTTCATGATGGAAGCGCGCGGGTCCATGTTCTTGTACACGCGGTGGCCGAAGCCCATCAGCTTGTAGCGCTTGTCCTTCACGCCTTGCATGAAGTCGGCCACGTTTTCCACGCTGCCGATTTCGTCCAGCATCTTCAGCACGGCTTCGTTGGCGCCGCCATGGGACGGGCCCCACAGGCAGGCGATGCCGGCGGCGATACACGCGAAGGGGTTGGCGCCGGAGGAGCCGGCCAGACGCACGGTGGAGGTGGAGGCGTTCTGCTCGTGATCGGCGTGCAGGGTGAAGATGCGGTCCAGCGCGCGCGCCAGCACCGGGTTCACCTTGTACTCTTCGCACGGGGTGGAGAACATCATGTGCAGGAAGTTTTCCGCGTAGGTCAGGCCGTTTTTCGGGTAGGAGAACGGCAGGCCCTTGTTGTAGCGGTAAGCTTGCGCGGCGATGGTCGGCAGCTTGGCCACCAGGCGATGCGCGGAAATGCGGCGATGCTCAGGATTGGAGATGTCCAGCGAGTCATGGTAGAAGGCGGACAGCGCGCCCACCACGCCCACCATCACCGCCATCGGGTGCGCGTCGCGACGGAAGCCCTTGAACAGGCTCATCAGCTGATCGTGCAGCATATTGTGGCGCATGATGCCGCGCTCGAAGTCCTTGCGCTGCGCCGCGGTCGGCAGCTCGCCGTTCAGCAGCAGGTAGCAGACTTCCAGGTAATCGCTCTTCTCGGCGAGCTGTTCGATCGGGTAGCCGCGATAGTAGAGCTGGCCCAGATCGCCGTCGATGAAGGTGATGCCGGACTCGCAGCTGGCGGTGGCCAGGAAGCCCGGGTCGAACGTGAACATGCCGGTTTTGGAGAAGGTGCGGATGTCGACGACATCCGGCCCCAAAGTGCCGCTCTGGACCGGCAAATCCAGAGTTTCCTTACCCTCGTTGTATGTGAGCGTTACTTTGCGATCAGTTTCCACAGCAATACTCCCAGTCGGTTTATGGTCGTTGTAATTGGGGTGATGCACAGCCGTCAGAGCGAACGGAGAATCGCCACGATGCCCATCTCTTCCGGATCGTCCAGATCGGCCTTGCCGCTGACGACGTCCAGAAAATCGGTATCGGGCAAATCCAGCAACCGCCGATAAGCCTCAATCTCGGCGGGGGCGAGCTGGTCGAAGGGGCCGGCGAAGAATTTCTCCAGCACCAGATCCAGCTCCAGCAGCCCCCGCCGGGACCGCCAACGGATCCGCTTGAGTTCAATCGGATCGTAGGCGGTCATACTGCACGCTTGACCATCAGGTCCTTGATCTTGCCAATCGCCTTGGTCGGATTCAGGCCCTTAGGACACACGTCCACGCAGTTCATGATGGTGTGGCAACGGAACAGGCGGTACGGGTCTTCCAGGTTGTCCAGGCGCTCCTTGGTCGCTTCGTCGCGGGTGTCCGCGATAAAGCGATAGGCGGCCAACAGGCCGGCCGGACCGACGAACTTGTCCGGGTTCCACCAGAAGGACGGGCAGGACGTCGAGCAGCAAGCGCACAGAATGCACTCGTACAGGCCGTCCAGTTCCTTGCGGTCTTCCGGCGACTGCTTGCGCTCGCGTTCCGGCGGCGGCGTGTCGTTGATCACATAAGGCTTGATCGAGTGGTACTGCTTGAAGAACTGGGTCATGTCCACGATCAGATCGCGGATCACCGGCAGACCCGGCAGCGGACGCAGCTCGATCGGCTGTTTCAGGTCGCGGAAGTCGGTCAGGCAGGCCAGGCCGTTCTTACCGTTGATGTTCATCGCGTCGGAACCGCACACGCCTTCGCGACAGGAGCGGCGGAAGCTCAGCGTGTCGTCCTTCACCTTCAGCTTGACCAGCGCGTCCAAGAGCTTGTGCTCGGTGGAGTCCATCTCCACGCTGATGTCCTGCATATACGGCTTGGCATCGGTTTCCGGATTGTAGCGGTAGATGCGGAATTTGACGGTTTCGGTAGTCATCTTGATGGAACCCTTAGTAGGAGCGGGTCTTCAGCGCGATCGTATCGACCGACAGCGGCTTCAGATTGACCGGCTTGTAATCCAGACGGTTGGCTTCGCGATACCACAAGGTATGCTTCAGCCAGTTCTTGTCGTCGCGGCCGTTCGGGGTTTCCTCGGTGTCCTTGGCGTCGTCGCGCACATGGGCGCCGCGGCTCTCGGTGCGGGCGTTGGCCGAGATCATGGTGGCCTTGGCCACTTCGATCAGGTTCTCCAGCTCCAGCGCCTCGATGCGGGCGGTGTTGAAGACATTGGACTTGTCGGAGATCTCGGTGCGCTGCACCATCTTCTCCACTTCCAGAATCTTCTCCACGCCTTCGGCCAGCATGTCCTTGAAGCGGAACACGCCACAGTGCGCCTGCATGGTGCGCTGCATCGCCTCGCGCGCGTCGTTGACTTGCACGCCGCCGGTCTGCTGATTCAGGCGCTCGACGCGGGCGACGGAGCGCTCGACATCGGCCAGCGCCAGTTCCGGCAGGTCTTCCGGATGCTGCTTGATGAACTCGATCATCGAGTTGGCCGAGCTCTTGCCGAACACCAGCAAGTCCAGCAGCGAGTTGGTGCCCAGGCGGTTGGCGCCGTGCACCGACGCGCAGGCGCATTCGCCGGCCGCGTAGAAGCCCTGCACTTTTTCGCCCTGCACCACCACTTCGCCGTGGTAGTTGGTGGGAATGCCGCCCATCTGGTAATGGCAAGTCGGCACCACCGGAATCGGGGCCTTGATCGGGTCCACGCCGGCGAACTTGATCGAAATCTCGCGGATGCCCGGCAGCTTGGACATGATCACTTCCGGATCCAGGTGAGTGATGTCCAGCAGCACGTGATCCTTGTTCGGACCGCAGCCGCGGCCTTCGTTGATCTCGGTCACCATCGCGCGCGACACCACGTCGCGGGACGCCAGGTCCTTGGCGTTGGGCGCGTAGCGCTCCATGAAGCGTTCGCCCTGCGCATTGCGCAGAATGCCGCCTTCGCCGCGCACGCCTTCGGTGATCAACACGCCGGCGCCGGCCACGCCGGTCGGGTGGAACTGCCAGAACTCCATGTCTTCCAGCGGGATGCCCGCGCGGGAAGCCATGCCCAGGCCGTCGCCGGTATTGATGAAGGCATTGGTGGACGAGGAGAAGATGCGGCCGGCGCCGCCGGTGGCGAACAAGGTGGCCTTGGCCTGGAACACGACGATTTCCGAGGTTTCCATTTCCATGGCGATCACGCCCTGGACATTGCCGTCGGCGTCGCGGATCAGATCCAGCGCCATCCATTCAACGAAGAAATGGGTATTGGCGCGCACATTGCGCTGGTATAGCGCGTGCAGCATGGCGTGGCCGGTGCGGTCGGCTGCGGCGCAGGCGCGGCGCACCGGCTTTTCGCCGAAATTCGACATATGGCCGCCGAACGGGCGCTGGTAGATGGAACCGTCGGCGTTGCGGTCGAACGGCATGCCGAAGTGCTCCAGCTCCACCACCACCTTGGGCGCTTCGCGGCACATGAATTCGATGGCGTCCTGATCGCCCAGCCAGTCCGACCCCTTGACGGTGTCGTACATATGCCAGTGCCAATGATCTTCCTCGGAGTTGCCGAGAGAAGCGGACACGCCGCCTTGGGCGGCCACGGTGTGGGAGCGGGTCGGGAATACCTTGGACAGCACCGCTGTCTTCAGGCCGGCCTCGGACAATTGCAAGGCCGCGCGCATGCCTGCTCCGCCTGCCCCAACGATAACGGCGTCGAAATGACGAACAGGAATACCCATTACAGCCCCCAGACCACTTTAACGGAATAGATAAAACAGGAAACCAGCCAGACGATGGTGAACACGTGCAGCGCCAGGCGTACGCCCACCGGCTTCACATAGTCCATCCACAGATCGCGGATACCCACCCATACGTGCAGGAACAGAGCGATCAGGCTCACCTGAGTCAGCAACTGCACCCAGAACTGGCCGAAGAACGCCTTCCAGCCTTCGTAGCCGGACGGCATGGTCAACAGGAACAAAGCCAAAGCCACGGTGTAGATCAACATGATCACCGCGGTGACGCGCTGCATGATCCAATCGCGCAGGCCATAGCCGGCGCCGACGACATTGCGATTTACCATAGAGCAACTCCCAGAACCACGGTCAGCGCCAGGCTGACGGCCACGACGGTCTTGGCGGTGGCGCGGGCGGTCTGCAGTTCGAGACCTTTATGAATATCGAGGAAGAGGAAACGGATACCGGCACAGAAGTGGTGCATATACGCCCACAACAGGCCGAGCAACACCAGCTTCATCAGCGGGTTGCCCACCACGGCGCGGTAGGTTTCGAACGATTCGGCCGAACTCAGCGAACCGTGCAACAGGTAAATCAACAGTGGGAGAGAAAAGAACAGCGCAACACCGCTGATCCGGTGCAAGATCGAGACGATGCCGGGAATCGGCAATCTGATCTTGGCCAGATCCAGGTGCTTTGGTCGTTGCTTCTGCATATGGCTTCCTTGGATGTTTTTAGAACCAAGAGGTTACACAACAGACGGTCCGCTACGAGACCGCCCGCTTGAAGGGCTCCGTTGTTGTTATGGCTGGATGCCCGTCATTACCGCTCATGCCGCACCAGGAATATCGCGGTGCAATATGACCCGGGGATTCTAGCAAAACTGGCTGGCCGCGGCCCGTTTTTCGCCGCCGGCCCAGCCGTCCACGTCACGTCAAAAGCCCGCCGCGTCAAGCCCGGCGGGCGGTGTAAGCCCAGTTGTGCGTCAGACAGTAACGCTGCCGCCACTCCAGCGGCACGCCCTCCATCGAGCCGGAAATCCGGATCAGACTCAAGGCCGGCGCCTCGGCCACCATGCCGGTGACGCCGAGCAGCGCGCTTTCCTCGCGCGGCAACATCAACGCGCGAAACTGCTCGCACAATACTTTCAAACGGATGCCGAAACGCTGCTGCAGCGCCTGATACACCCCGGACGAGCCGCGCAGCCATCGCGCGTCCAGCCCCTCGAACTCGTCGGCCGGCAAGAAAGCCTCGTCCACCGCGACCGGGATGCCGTGCCAACGCCACAGCTGCCGAACTCTCAATAAAGGCGCAGCGCGCCGCAATTGCAATGCCGCGGCCATGTCGTCGCTGGCGTTGCCCCGCGAAATGCCGAGGAACTCCCGCGCCAGATCGTCCGGCTGCTCGTTGAACAGGCCCGGCGTCAGCAGCAGGCCTTCGCCCCACTCGCTGGGCGCCGGCGCCACGAAAGTGCCCCTGCCCTGCGCGCGATACAGCAGGCCGTCGGCCACCAGTTCGCCCAAGGCCTTGCGCACCGTGCCCTGGCTTGCGCCCAGCTCGTCCGCCAAGTCCCATTCGCTGGGCAAGGCATCGTTCTCCTGCCATTCGCCATCGCCGATCCGGCGCAGCAATTGCTGCTTGATCTGGCTGTACAGCGGCTGTCTACGCAGCGGTCGATCTGTCATGTTCTCTGTTGTATCACCAAACAAATCAAGCGTAAATACAAGTCTTATATAAGATACAAGACTTTACTGGACCCATCAGCTTTTCTGATGAGGATTACACCCCCACTTTGGCTATACTCCGTGTTACACTCAGCCGCACAAAAGCATTCAATGCTGCAGAGCAACATCTGCATATCGTCATTATCGGATACATCAAAGGAGAGTCCGCCAATGAAAGCTCCCGTTCGCGTCGCCGTCACCGGCGCAGCCGGCCAAATCGGCTATAGTCTGCTGTTCCGCATTGCCAGCGGCGAAATGCTCGGCAAGGATCAACCGGTCATCTTGCAACTGCTGGACCTGCCGCAAGCCCAAACCGCCCTCAAGGGCGTGATGATGGAACTGGAAGACTGCGCCTTCCCGCTGTTGGCCGGCATGGTTGCCACCGACGACCCGAACGTGGCCTTCAAGGACGTCAAGGTCGCGCTGCTGGTGGGCGCCCGCCCGCGCAGCAAGGGCATGGAGCGCAAGGATCTGCTGGAAGCCAACGGCGCCATCTTCACCGTTCAAGGCAAGGCGCTGAACGACCACGCCGCCCGCGACGTGAAAGTGCTGGTAGTGGGCAACCCGGCCAACACCAACGCCTGGATCGCGATGAAGTCCGCTCCGGACCTGAATCCGAAAAACTTCACCGCCATGTTGCGTCTTGACCACAACCGCGCGCTGTCCCAGATCGCCGCCAAGACCGGCAAGCCGGTGGCCGCCATCGAGAAGCTGGCGGTATGGGGCAACCACTCGCCGACCATGTACGCCGACTACCGCTTCGCCAGCATCGCCGGCCAGCCGGTCAAGGCCATGATCAACGACGAAGCCTGGAACCGCGACGTATTCCTGCCCACCGTGGGCAAGCGCGGCGCCGCCATCATCGAAGCGCGCGGCCTGTCTTCCGCCGCCTCCGCCGCCAACGCCGCCATCGACCACGTCCACGACTGGGTGCTGGGCAGCCAAGGCAAATGGGTGACCATGGGCATTCCGTCCGACGGCTCCTACGGCATCCCGGAAGGCGTGATGTACGGCTTCCCGGTTGTATGCGAAAATGGCGAATACAAGATTGTGCAAGGTCTGGAAATCGACGAGTTCAGCCGCGAGCGGATGAACTTCACCCTGGCCGAACTGGAAGAAGAGCGCGCCGCCATCGCTCACCTGTTTGGCTGATCCATCCCAAGTCTTTTCAGCAAAAGCGCACCTTACGGTGCGCTTTTTTGTCTTTGATCAAGACCCGATTTCCCGACTGCCTATATTTAACAGACTGCCATTTGGAGTTGAGCATGATTGAAGTCGAAGTACTGAACCAAATCGCGGCCAAGATAGACGACCTGGCCACCCGTGGTGCCGACATCCGGGGGTATCTTTGACTACGACGGTAAAAAAGACCGTCTGGAAGAAGTTTCCCGCCTGACCGAAGACCCGGACATCTGGAATGATCCCAAGCGCGCCCAGGAACTGGGCCGCGAGCGCAAACAGCTGGAAGACGTGGTGCTTGTGATCGACGAGATCAGCGCCATGGTCGGCGACAGCGCCGAATTGTTCGAGATGGGCCGCGCCGAAAACGACGACGACACTATCCTGGCCGTGCAGGCCGATCTGGACACCGCCGAAGCCAAGCTCGCGCAGCTGGAATTCCGCCGGATGTTCCACGATCCGATGGACCCGAACAACTGCTTCCTGGACATCCAGGCCGGCGCCGGCGGCACCGAGGCCCAGGACTGGGCCGGCATGCTGCTGCGCATGTATATCCGCTACGCCGAACGCAAGGGCTTCAGCGTGGAAGTGCTGGAAGAATCCGAAGGCGAAGTGGCCGGCATCACCAGCGCCACGCTGAAGATCAGCGGCGAATACGCCTACGGCCTGCTGCGCTCTGAAGTGGGCGTGCACCGCCTGGTGCGCGTGTCGCCGTTCGACTCCAACGCGCGCCGCCACACCTCCTTCTCCTCGGTCTTCGTCTATCCGGAAGTGGACGACAGCTTCGTGATCGACATCAATCCGGCCGATCTGCGCGTCGACACCTACCGCGCCTCCGGCGCCGGCGGTCAGCACATCAACAAGACCGACTCGGCCGTGCGCATCACCCACAATCCCACCGGGATCGTGGTGCAGTGCCAGAACGACCGCTCCCAGCACCGCAACCGCGACGAAGCGATGCAGATGCTGCGCGCCAAGCTGTACGAACTGGAACTGAAAAAGCGCAACGAGGCCAAGCAGGCGCTGGAAGACACCAAGACCGATGTGGGCTGGGGCCACCAGATCCGCTCCTACGTCTTCGACCAGTCCCGCATCAAGGATCTGCGCACCAGCTACGAAGTGGGCAATATCAAGGGCGTGATGGACGGCGACCTGGACGGCTTCATCGAGGCCAGCCTGAAACAGGGCGTCTGAACCTAAACCCGCTTAACCCGGCCGCCGCCCCTGCGGCGGCCAACAGCCATTGCATTGAATTACGGAGTGAACATGTCTGAACACGAGCAAGCATCGCCCAGCCAGGACGAAAACCAGATCATGGCGGAGCGCCGCCAAAAGCTGAAGAGCATCCGCGAACAGCGCATCGCCTTCCCCAACGACTTCAAGCGCAGCCACTTCGCGCAAGTCCTGCAGGACGCTCACGCCGGCAAGGAAAAGGAAGCGCTGGAAGCCGAAAAGATCGAGGTTGCCGTCGCCGGCCGCATGATGTTGAAACGTGTGATGGGCAAGGCCAGCTTCGCCACGCTGCAAGACGGCAGCGGCCGCATCCAGGCCTATATCTCCAATGACGGCGTGGGCGAAGAGCTGCACGCCGAGTTCAAGCACTGGGATCTGGGCGACATCGTCGCCGTCAAGGGCGTGCTGTTCAAGACCAAGACCGGCGAACTGACTGTGCAGGCCAGCGAAGTGCGCCTGCTGTCCAAGAACATCCGTCCGCTGCCGGAGAAGTTCCACGGCATCACCGATCAGGAAACCAAGTACCGTCAGCGCTACACCGACCTGATCATGAACGAGGACAGCCGCCAGACCTTCATCAAGCGCTCCAAGATCATCCAGAAGGTGCGCGACGTGATGGTGGGCGAAGGCTATCTGGAAGTGGAAACCCCGATGATGCACCCGATCCCGGGCGGCGCCGCGGCCAAGCCTTTCGTCACCCACCACAATGCGCTGGACATGCCCTTGTACCTGCGCATCGCGCCTGAGCTGTATCTGAAGCGCCTGGTGGTGGGCGGTCTGGAGCGCGTGTTCGAGATCAACCGCAACTTCCGCAACGAGGGAATGAGCACGCGCCACAACCCCGAGTTCACCATGATCGAGTTCTACGAGGCTTACAGCGACTACCAGCGCATGATGGAGATGACCGAAGCCATCATCCGCGAATGCGCGCTGGTATCCTGCGGCTCCACCACCGTCAGCTACCAGGGCAAGGAAGTGGATCTGGGCAAACCGTTCGACCGCTTCACCATCGTCGGCGCGATCAAGCACTACAACCCGCAATACACAGATGCCCAACTGGACGACGCAGCCTGGGTGGCCAGCGAGATCAAGCGCCTGGGCGGCAAGCTGCCGCCGGCGCCGGGCCTGGGCAGCCTGCAACTGGCGCTGTTTGAAGAATGCGCAGAAAGCCTGCTGTGGAACCCGACCTTCATCATCGACTACCCGGTGGAAGTGTCCCCGCTGGCGCGCGGTTCCGACAGCAAGCCGGGCCTGACCGAACGCTTCGAGCTGTTCATCGTCGGCCGCGAGCACGCCAACGGCTACTCCGAGTTGAACGATCCGGAAGACCAGGCCGCGCGCTTCCTGTCCCAGGTGGCGCAGAAGGACGCCGGCGACGACGAGGCGATGCACTACGACGCCGACTACATCCGCGCGATGGAATACGGCCTGCCGCCGACCGGCGGCTGCGGCATCGGCATCGACCGCCTGGTGATGCTGCTGACCGACGCGCCGTCCATTCGCGACGTCATTCTGTTCCCGCAGATGCGTCCGGAATAAGCGCTTCAAGCCTACGGCTCGACCCAGCCGCCCGCCTTCCGGCGAGCGGCTTTTTCTTTTCCCCCTCTGCCGTACCCTGCTTTTCAAACGCAGACAAGAACCTCGGCACAAGGCCCCGCTGACCAGAGCTGCCGGCTACTCGGCCCCAAGCGGCTCCGGCCCGCGCGCAAAGCCCGCATGATTGAGCTCGCTGAGCGCCAGGTTCACGTCAAAAATCCTGCAGCTGACCTCGGCCACCCCCAAGGCTTTCAGTCTTGCGCTGTGCATGCGCAGATAAGCTTGCGCCGTTTCTTCGCTGGCAAACAGATAAATGCCGCCGGCCTCTTGCCGGTCCGGGCTCTCCGTCCATATTTTCCAGATGAAGCCGGGCTCCTGATTGATGGACGCCGCCAGCTCTTGCAAGCGGCTTGCCATCTCGTCGCCGAAAGGACCGGAAAAATCAAAGTGGACTTGCAGAAGTTTTTGCATGAAAGCGTTTCCTATAGAAGGCAAGACTCGCGGCAACGCAGGGCGCCTTGCCAGGCCGTCCATCGCGGCCGAGAAGTTTTGCTTTTGTTTGCTAAACCTCCTTTCCGCCAACAATAGACATCATTCCGTCCTTCAGCTTCGCGCATGCGCAATAGTGCCGGACGATATTGGCAGTACAACACTCGCTTGTACGACTAAAAGGACATTCGCCATGAAACGTCTATTCGCATTCGCCGCGCTGAGCGCCTCGGCATGGCTCTGCGCCATGCCGGCCCAGGCCGGCGTCTCCATCACCATCGGCCAGCCCGGTTTCTACGGACAACTCAGCCTGGGCGGTTTCCCGACGCCGCAGCTGATCTATCCGCAACCGGTGGTCATCCAGCCCGCCCCGGTGGCGGTGGCGCCGATGTATCTGCGGGTGCCGCCCGGCCACATGAAGGATTGGCGTCGCTACTGCGGCCGCTACGGCGCCTGCGGCCGCCCGGTCTACTTCGTTCGCGACGAGTGGTACCGCCAAGTCTATGTGCCGCGTTATCAGCAGGTTCAACGCGGCCATGAGTACAGGCGCGAACACGAACGCCACGGCTGGCATGGCGACGACGATCACGACCATGGCCGCGGCCATGAGCGCGATCGTCGCGACTGGCGGCGAGACCGCTAAAACCGCGCTCAGCGCTGCACCGTCGCCATCACCTCGGACGCGTAGCGCAGGCCGCTGACGGCCTCCGGCGGAAAGACCGCGTCGATTTCCGCCCGCTCCGCCGGACTCAGTGCCAGCGCCAGCGCGCCCAGATTGTCGTCCAGATTGCGGATGCGGCGCGCGCCTGGAATGGCGACGATGTGATCGCCGTGCGCCAGCACCCAGGCCAGCGCCAATTGCGCCGGCGTGCAGCCCTTGGCTTCGGCCAAGGTCTTCACCTGGTCCACCAGCGCCAGATTGCGGCGGAAATTCTCGCCGAGGAAGCGCGGATTGCCGCGCCGGTAGTCGTCGGCGTCGAAGTCGTCCGGGCTTCGGATCGCCCCGGTCAAAAAACCGCGCCCCAGCGGACTGTAGGCGACGAAACCGACGCCCAGCTCCCGGCACAAGGCCAGCGTTTGCTGCTCCGGATCCCGCGTCCACAGCGAGTATTCGCTTTGCAGCGCGTGGATGGGATGGACGGCGTGCGCGCGGCGCAAGGTGTCGGGCGCGGCCTCGGACAGGCCCAGGTAACGGACTTTGCCGGCGTGCACCAGCTCCGCCATCGCGCCCACCGTTTCTTCGATAGGCACTTGCGGGTCCACGCGGTGCAGATAGTAAAGATCGATGACGTCGACGCCCAGCCGCTTGAGACTGCCTTCGCAACTGCTGCGCACGTATTCCGGC
This sequence comes from Chromobacterium sp. FG22, assembly GCF_057809415.1. Lineage (NCBI taxonomy): Bacteria > Pseudomonadati > Pseudomonadota > Betaproteobacteria > Neisseriales > Chromobacteriaceae > Chromobacterium > Chromobacterium sp. FG22. The sequence continues at coordinate 172,404 of NZ_JBMDJX010000004.1, forward strand.
CGTCCGTTGACGCCGCGCGCGGCCGGATTGGCCGGGTCCATCACGATGCCGAACTTGGTGGCCAGCACCACCTCGCTACGGCGCGACTTCAGCAGCTGCGCCAGCAATTCCTCGTTGCGGTAAGGTCCGTACATATCCGCGGTGTCCAGCAGATTGACGCCGCGATCCAGCGCGTGATTCAGCGTGCGCAGCGATTCCGCGTCGTCATGCGCGCCGTAGAAAGCGCTCATGCCCATGCAGCCCAAGCCCAAAGCGGAAACGGAGGGGCCGTTACGGCCCAGGATACGTTGTTTCATGCCTGCCATCCTTCGTGGTCGGTTAAGATGCCTTAAGCATATTCTCTTGCCTCCATCGGAAAAACCGGCTTAATCTGCATGCATTACGTAGAAAATCTTCACAATGCCGCAAAACTCCCTGCATGCCTTGCAAGCCTTCCGCCTCATTGCCCAGCACGGCAGCTTCACCCGCGCCGCCGCCCAGCAAGAGGTCACCCCCTCGGCGCTGAGCCAGACGCTGCGTCAATTGGAGGCGCAACTGGGCGTGCGCCTGCTGAACCGCACCACCCGCAAGGTTGGGCTGACCGAAGCCGGCCAGGCGCTGCTGGCGCGGATAAGGCCGCTGCTGGAACAGTTGGACGGCGCGCTGGAAGACACTCGCCAATGGCAAGGTCAGCTCAGCGGCACCCTGAAGCTGACCTTGCCGCATACCGCCGCAGCCCTGCTGCTGTATCCCTTGCTGGCCGGCTTCATGCGCGCGCATCCGCAGCTAAAGCTGGAACTGGACGTGAACAATCAATTGGTGGATATCGTGGAGCGCGGTCTGGACGCCGGCCTGCGCTTCGGCGAGAGCCTGCAACAGGATATGCAGGCGGTGGCGGTCAGCGCCCCGCTCCGCTTTTGCGTGGCGGCCAGCCCGGCTTATTTGCAAACGCGCGGCGTACCCGCGCATCCGGCCATGTTGCGACAACATGATTGCCTGCGCTATCGCTTCGCCAGCAGCGGCCAGATCTACCGCTGGCAATTCGTCGACGCCGGCCGGCCGTTCGAAGTCGCGGTGCAAGGGCCGCTAACCGCCAACGACACCGCCGCGGCGCTGCACGTCGCGCTGGGCGGACTCGGCCTCGCCTATCTGCCGCAGGCGATGGCCGAACCCCATCTGGCGGACGGCGGCCTGATCGCCGTATTGGAAGAATGGATGCCGCCGGCGGAGGCCTTCTACCTGTATTACCCGCACCACCTGCATCAGCCGGCGAAACTGCGGGCGTTCATCGACTACCTGAGACAGGCGATGACCGCCCGTTGACGGCCCGCCGGCCTCACCCCGCCCGGCAGCAATTGCGCCCCGCCGCCTTGGCCTGGTACAAGGCGGCGTCCGCGCGCTGCAGCAAGACCTCCACTTCCAGGCCCGGCTGCGCGCAGACATGGCCTATGCTCAGGGTCAAGGGCACCGGATGCTGCTGCCATTGCAGATTGGCGGCGGCGAGCCGCTGCCGGGCCTGTTCCGCCAAGGCCGCGGCCTTGGCCTGATCGGCGTCCGGGGCCAGCAGCAGAAACTCTTCCCCGCCCCAGCGCGAACAGAGCAAGTCCGGAAACGCCTCGCTCAGCAAGCGCGCCGCTTCCACCAGCACATAGTCGCCGCCGTCATGGCCGAAATGGTCGTTCACCAGCTTGAAATGGTCGATATCGCACAACAAGACCGCGAACGGCCGGCGCGTCTGCAACCATTGCAGCCAGGCGGCCTCCATTTGACGCACCGCCTCGCGGCGGTTGATCAAACCGGTGAGAAAATCCGTGCGCGACAACCTGACGTTTTCGTCCATCGCGCACTTGAGGTCGTCCACGTCGCGGAAGGTGACGATGTGCCAGTTGGGCAGCAGATCGGCATGCAGTTGCGCGGTGACGATGAACCAGCGCAGGCGGCCGTCGGCGCAGCACACCCTCACTGTCATCTCCGCCAGGTTGCGGCCCAGCGCCAGGCTGTCCTTCACCGCCTGCAACCAGCTTTGCTCCACCTCCAAGCGGTAGGCCGGATCGGGATAAGCCAGACGAAACCAGGCCTCCATGTCCGGCATCTGCTCCAGCGTGTAGCCTATTTGCTGCAGGAAAGCGCGGTTCAGATAGCGATGCACGCGCCGGCCGGGCTGGTCCAGCTTGGCGTCGGATTCCGAGATCAGGATGGGAATGGGCACGAAATCCAGGCTGCGCGACAGCACTTCCTTGCCGACATCCACCGCCTCGTCGCCAATCTTGAAAGTCATCCGCGCGCTCCCGTCCCTGCCCTTGGGTCAGCTCACTCCTGCGGCAACAGGCAATCCTGGGCCAGCAGTTTGACGAACTCGTCCGCCGGCAGCGGCCGGGCGATCAAGTAGCCTTGCACGTATTCGCAGCCTTCGCGTTGCAGGAAGTGCCATTGCTCTATCGTTTCCACCCCTTCCGCCACCACCTTCATATTCAGGTTCTTGGCCATATTGATGATGGCGCGGGCAATGGCGGTGTCGTCGGCGTCGTGCGGGATGTCGCGCACGAAGGAACGGTCGATCTTCAGCTTGTCCGCCTTGAAGCGCTTCAGATAGGACAGGCTGGAATAGCCGGTGCCGAAGTCGTCGATGGACAGCTTCAGCCCCATATTCTTCATATTGTCGATGGCCTGTATGGTGGCCATCGCGTCTTCCATCACCACGCTCTCGGTCACCTCGATGTCCAGCGCGTGACCGGGCAGGCCGTTGGTGGCCAGCGCCGAGGTGATCTGATCCGCCAGATCGGACTGGCGGAACTGCAAGGCGGACAGATTGATGGCCAGAGTCAGTTCCGGCAGGCCCTGGCTGCGCCAGGCGGCCAGCTGGCGCGTGGCCTCGCCTATCACCCAGTTGCCGATCTGCACGATGAAGCCGCGCTCCTCCGCCACCTCGATGAAACGCACCGGCCCCAGCACGCCCAGCGACGGATGGTTCCAGCGGATCAGCGCCTCGGCGCCTATGATGCGGCCGCTGGCCATTTCCACTTGCGGCTGATAATGCAGCACAAACTCCTCGCGCTCCAGCGCGAAGCGCAGCTGGCTTTCAATCGCCAGGATTTCACGGGCGCGGGCGTTGAGGTCGGCGGTGTAGAACTTGTAGCTGTTGCGGCCCGAGGATTTGGCGTGGTACATCGCCGCGTCGGCGTTGCGCACCAGAGTCTCGTAGTCGCGGCCGTCGTCCGGGTAGACGCTGATGCCGATGGACGGCGTGATGGTGATCACATGATTGTGCAACTCTATCGACGCGGTGAAGGCGTCGCGGATGCGCTCCGCCGCCATCGCCGCCTCGCCCGGATCGGAAATCACCGGCAACAGCACGATGAATTCGTCGCCGCCCTGGCGCGCCAGCATCTCTCCCGGCCCCAGCACGCCCTTGATCCGGTCCGCCGCCACCTGCAGCAGGGTGTCGCCGGCGGTGTGGCCCAGCGATTCGTTGACGGTCTTGAAGCGGTCCAGGTCCAGCAGCAACAAGGCCAGCCGCTCATTGTCGCGGCCGGCGTTGTGGATAGCCAGCTCCACCCGGTCCTGCATGTGCACGCGGTTGGGCAAGCTGGTCAGCACGTCGAAATGGGCGAGGAACTGGATGCGCTCGTCGGCCGCCTTACGCTCGGTCAGATCGCTGAAGATGGCCACGTAATGGGTGATTTCGCCCAGGCTGTTGCGCACCGCGTTGATCGCCAGCCATTCCGGGAACACCTCGCCGTTCTTGCGGCGGTTCCACAATTCACCCTGCCAGGAGCCGTGGTCGGCGATGGACTGCCACATCTGTTCGTAGAAGGGCTGGTCGTGGCGGCCGGAGGACAGCACGCTGGTCTTCTGGCCCAGCACCTCGTGCTGGGTGTAGCCGGTGATCTCGGTGAAAGCGCGGTTGACGCTGCGGATGCGTTTGTCCGCGTCGGTGATCATGATGCCTTCCACGGTGTTCTCGAACACCTTGGCGGCCAGTTGCACCCTCTCCTCCGCCGCGCGTTTCTCGGAGATGTCGCGCACCATGCGCCATACCGCGTTGATGCGTCCGAAGGCGTCGCGCATCGCCACGGTCTTGACGCTGACCGGCACCGGATTGCCGAAACGGTTGATATAGGTGGCCTCGAACTCGTCGCAGTAGCCGAAGCGCAATACCTTGTTGTCCAGATTGAAGCGCTCCAGCGCCTCGCTCTCCGGCCCCACCAGCGTCCAGAAATTCTGTAGCTTGAGCTGATCCAGGCTGTAGCACATCAGGTTGAGGAAGGCGGGGTTGGCGTCTATCACCTGGCCGTCCAGCGAGCTGATCACAATGCCGTCGAGGTTGGACCAGAACAGTTCGCGGTATTTGTTCTCGGAGCGGCGCAGCGCGTCCTCCACCTCGCGGCGGCGGGAAATGTCCGCTTCCAGCGCCAGTGTCTTGGCGCGCAACTCGTCCAGCAAGCGCTTGAGTTCCGCGCGGGTCCATTCCAAGTGTTTGCCCAGATGGCCGATCTCGTCGCGGCGCTGCCATTCGAACGGCCGGTCCAGCTTGAGTTCGGCCAGCAAGCGCGCCTGTTCGGTCAGGGCCTTCATCGGGCTGAGGAAACGCGAGTGCAGAATGCTCATGATCAGCAGAATGGACAACACCAGCTGCGCCGCCAGAATCATCAGAATATTCTTGATCTGGTTGTTGAGCGCGATGGCGAGGTGTTCATTGTCGAATTCCAGCGTCACCTGGCCGATTTCCTCGCCGCGGTAGATCACCGGTTTTTCCACAAAGGAGACACTGCCGATGCGGCGCTCCGCGCGCACCGAAGACAGAAAGATCTGATTGGACTGGGTGTCGGTGACGCGGATGGAAACCACCCTCGCGTCTTCCATCACCGAAGCGATCAACGGGTTGCCGGCCTGGCGGCTCAGGTTCCACAAGGGCTCCTGCATGCCCAGAGCGACGATGTCCAGCAGGCGTTTTTGATCGGTTTCCAACTGGGCGGTCAACGCGTCCCGTTGAATATTGAAACTCAGATAACTGATGATGGACGCGGGAATCAGCAAGCCCAGCACCACGGCGATGAGAAAGACAGCCCTGAGGGAAAGGCCGGTACTGGCTGTGGATTTATCGTCAGCGTGGTGTGCCATGTTTGCGTTTATTATCGCTCGCCATTAGCCGCAGGCAATTGAGCCCATGCGTCAGTTGTTCATATTTTCAAAAGTATACACCGGATAATCGCGGCAAAATGCTGGAATATTCACTAGTCATCGCCTTGTCAAGCCCGGATCCGGCAAGCCTTGCGCCGGCCTGCTTCGCCGCCGCTTCCCGCGCTCCGTCATTGCCTTGCATTTGGCCTCGGCCTACAATCCACGTCACTTCAAAATCGCGCCAGGATTGCTCCATGTCCCAGTCCCGTTATGACAAAATTATCACCGCCCGCTGGATCATTACCGTCGAGGAAGACGGCGAAATCCTGGAAAACCACGCCATTGCTCTGAAGGATGGCAGGATTGCCGCGATTATTCCAGCCGACCAAGCCGGCGCGCTGGAAGCGGATCAACGCGTGGAATTGCCCAACCACGTGCTGATGCCGGGCCTGATCAATCTGCACGGCCACTCCGCGATGACGCTCTTGCGCGGCCTCGCCGACGACAAGGCGCTGATGGACTGGCTGACCAATCATATCTGGCCGGCCGAGGGCAAACACGTGCGCGACGATTTCGTGTTCGACGGCGCGCTGCTGGCGATGGGGGAGATGATCCGCGGCGGCACCACCACCATCAACGACATGTATTTCTATCACGGCGCGATGGCCCGCGCCGGCCTGGCCTCCGGCATGCGCACTTTTGTCGGCTGTTCCATCCTGGAGTTCCCCACCAATTACGCCAGCAACGCCGACGACTACATCAGCAAGTCCCTGGCCGAGCGCCGCCAGTTCCTGGGCGAAGAACTGATCACCTTCACCCTGGCGCCGCACGCGCCCTACACGGTGTCGGACGACACCTTCGCCAAGGTTGTGACGCTGGCGGAACAGGAAGACATGCTGATCCACTGCCATATCCACGAAACCGCGGACGAGGTCAGCAACAGCGTCAAGGAGCGGCACCAGCGCCCGCTGGCCCGCCTGCAACAGCTGGGCCTGCTGTCGCCGCGCCTGATCGCCGCCCACATGGTGCATCTGAACGACGAGGAAATCGAACTGGCGGCCAAGCACGGCGTGTCGGTGGCGCACAATCCCTCGTCCAATATGAAGCTGGCTTCCGGCATCGCCCCCATTCCCAAGATGCTGCAGGCCGGCATCGCGGTGGGCATAGGCACCGACGGCGCCGCCTCCAACAACAAACTGGACATGCTGGCGGAAACCCGGCTGGCGGCGCTGCTGGCCAAAGTGGGCACGCTGGACCCCACCTCGGTGCCCGCCGCCGCCGCCATCCGCATGGCTACGCTCAACGGCGCGCGCGCGCTGGGCATCGCCGACAAAGTCGGCTCGATCAAGACCGGCAAGCAGGCCGACCTGATCGCCATCGACCTGTCCGCCATCGAAACCGCGCCGGCCTTCGACCCGATCTCCCACGTGGTCTACGCGGCCGGCCGCGAACAAGTCAGCCATGTCTGGGTCAAAGGTCAGGCCCTATTGGAACAACGCCAACTCAAAACTCTGGACGAAGCCGCGCTCAAGGCGCGCGCGGAAGATTGGCGTCATCGCATTCTGGCGAAATAATCATGATTAATGTAGACGAAACCGAAATCGACAAATTCAGCCAGCTGGCGCACAAGTGGTGGGATATGAGCGGCGAGTTCAAGCCGCTGCATGAAATCAATCCGCTGCGCCTGGGCTTCATCGACGCGCGCGCGGCCATCGCCGGCAAGCAAGTGCTGGACGTGGGCTGCGGCGGCGGCATCCTGGCGGAAAGCATGGCCGCGCGCGGCGCCGGCGTCACCGGCATCGACCTGGCCAAGAAATCGCTGAAAGTGGCTCAGCTGCACAGCCTGGAGTCCGGCGTGGCGGTGGATTACCGCTGCGTGGCGGTGGAAGAACTGGCGGAGGAAGCGCCGGCCAGCTTCGACGTGGTCACCTGCATGGAAATGCTGGAACACGTGCCGGACCCGCAAAGCGTGGTGCGCAGCTGCGCCAGCCTGGTCAAACCCGGCGGCTGGGTATTTTTCTCCACGCTCAACCGCAACGCCAAATCCTATCTGCTGGCGGTGATCGGCGCCGAATACGTGCTGAACATGCTGCCGCGCGGCACCCATGAATACGCGCGCTTCCTCAAGCCTTCGGAATTGTCGCGCATGGCCCGCAACGCCGGTCTGGAGCTGGATGTCGTCCGCGGCATGAGTTACAACCCGCTGACGCGCATCTACGCGCTGGGCGACGACACCGCCGTCAATTATCTGATGGCCTGCCGTCGTCCCGAATAAGCGGCAAGAAAAAAGGCCTTCGCCATGGGCGAAGGCCTGAATCACACTCCCGGTTCCACACCGGACACAACCCGCTAAAGTTCGCAAACGCCGCGCCGGCTTCGACGCCCTCGCGGGACGGCCCGCTTACGGCGGCGTTCGGCTTGCGCCGCTCGTCGCCTGCGAGGCTGCTGTTCCCGCTCGGGCCGGCCGCCGGCCGGGTCCGCAAGACGGCGGAAATGCCTCTCCGTCGCCTCTCGCCTATTTTGATAGCCCCTCTCGTGTCAGCCATTTCAAACAAGCGTTTTAATCGTATGATTGATATGATGAATGCGCAAGTAAAACCTTCGCAACGCTTGTCTAGTGCGGCAAGTTGACAACAGTCGACGCCAAAACCGCTGATAATGTTTTGATAACAACAATCTGTCGGACAAACTACTGCCAGACAAACGTTGCAGTTTGATTGCCGGCGCATATCAAACATAGGAAAATAATAATATTCTATTCCGGAGAGCAAGATGACGTTCAAAGCGAACGACTCACTGACCGAACAAATTGCCCAATACCTGGGCAAACAAATCATACAAGGCACGATGCAAGCCGGAGAGCGCATCCAGGAATTGCGCATTGCGTCGGAACTGGAAGTCAGCCGCGGGTCCGTACGCGAAGCTTTATTGATTTTGCAACGCCGCCATCTGGTGGAGATTTTCCCGCGTCGCGGCGCGGTGGTGTCCAGCATCACCGGTCAGGATGTGCGCCATTTCTTCGAACTGTGGTTCCTGCTGCTGGATCAAGCGGTCTGTAACCTCGCCACCTCCTGGCAAAACGACGACCTGGCCCACTTCTTCGAAGTCACCACCCAGTTAGCCGAATGCAACCGCAAAGACGATTTGCACGGCTTTTACGACCACGGCGTCGATTTTCTCGACACCCTGTACCGCTACGCCGGCAACCGCTATCTGGAACACACGCTGAAGGACTTACTGCCGCTGACTCAGCGCTGCCTGTTCGCCATTCTGCGCGCCGGCAAGAGCCAGATGGACCAGACCCAGCTCTTCCTGGAAAACCTGCTCAAGACCATCATCGCCCGCGACACCGCCAGATTGCGCCAGATGGTGGCCGAGTTCGGTCAGCAATACAGCCAACTGGCGCAAAGCGCCGCCGAATCGCTAGCCGGACGCCATTGAGGCCCACCGCCCGGCCAAAGCCCGGGCGGCGTCCAGCACCAGCTCCTTCCCCGCATCCCTGCGCTTGCCGGCGCGCCAGGCCATGGTGACCTCCCACTGCCAGGCCGGCAGGTCGGCAATGCTCAGCCGTCGCAAAACGCCGTCGGCCAGATCGGACTGAATCGACAGCTCCGGCATGAAACACAGAAAACCGTGACGCAAGGCCAACTCCCTGGCCGCCGACGCCGGCTGGATCGCATGGATGGGCTGGGCCACGGTGCGCGCCTGCCGCAGCCGGCGTATCAACTCATCGCACTCCACGCCCCAGTACTGGGGCGCGATCCGGTAAGACGCCACCTCCTCCAAACTCAGCGGCTGCTCCCGCTCCGCCAACGGATGCCCGGCCGCCGCCACCGCCACGATGGGAGAGCGCCACAGCGTTTCCATCTGAATGCCCGCCATCGCCGGACACCGCAACACAAAGCCGACCTGCACCAGGCCGGACAACAGGTTCTGCATAATCAGCGGCGAGTGATCGGTGTCGCAGCGGATTTCCAGCGGCGCTTCGGCCAGGTCCAGCAATAAAGGACCGAAAACCGCCGAAGTCAGCGACGGCAGACAAGACAGCCGCAGGCAGGGCAAGGCCGGCGTGCCCTGCAGGATCTCCCTCCCCTGCTCCAAGGCCGACACCGCCTGCTGCGCCGATGGCAAAAAGGCCAGGCAGGCCGCTGTGGGTTCCGCGCCACGACGGTGGCGATGAAACAGGCAAGTCCCCAGCTCCTGCTCCAGCAATTGCACTCGCTGACTGACCTGGGGCTGCGACCAGCCGCGCTTGGCGGCGGCCTGGCTGAAGCTGCCCAGCTCGGCGATATCCAGCAATAGGCGCAAATCGGAGAGTGCGATAGACATAAGAAAATCCAATATTAACTATTACGGATTAGTCAGTTTCAGAATATCAGGAGCCTTCATAGAATGACATGAAAATAAGGAGATTTCATGGCGCTGCTAAAGCGGGCCCGGACCTTGGGCAAAGGCTTCATCCTGCTGGACAACCTGATCGTGGTATTTGGTTTCTTCATGGTCTTTCCGCTGATCAGCCTGCATTTCGTCGATCAACTGGGCTGGACCGCGGCCGCGGTGGGCTTTGGGCTGGGTTTGCGCCAGTTCACCCAGCAAGGGCTGGGCTTGTTCGGCGGCTCCCTGGCCGACCGTTTCGGCGCCAAACCGCTGATCGTGGCCGGCATGCTGCTGCGAGCCACCGGCTTTGCCGCCATGGCGCTGGCGAACGCGCCGTGGCAGCTCTGGCTGTCCTGCCTGCTCTCCGGCCTGGGCGGCACGCTGTTCGATCCGCCGCGCTCCGCGCTGGTGGCCAAATTGACGCGGCCGCGCGAACGCAACCGCTTCTATTCGCTGCTGATGATGCAGGACAGCGCCGGCGCGGTGGGCGGCGCCTTGTTCGGCTCCTGGCTGCTGCAATTCGACTTCCACTGGGTATGCCTGGGCGGCGCCGTCGCGTTTTTGGCGGCGGCGGCGGCAAACGCCTGCCTGCTGCCGAACTACCGCGTCGCCGCCCGGCGGGCGCCCGCGCTGGCCTCCATCCGCATCGTGCTGAACGACCATCGTTTCCTGAAGCTGGTGCTCACGCTCAGCGGTTATTATCTGCTCAGCGTGCAAATCATGCTGTTGCTGCCCATCGCCATCAAGCAATTGACCGGCACCGCCCAGGCCGTGGGCTGGATGTACGGCCTGGAAACCGCCTTGTCGCTGAGCCTGCTCTATCCTTTGGCGCGGCTGGGCGAGCGCCATTTCCGCCTGGAAACCCGGGTACTGGCCGGCATCGCGTTGATGAGCCTCAGCCTGGCCTGCATGGCCGTGGCGCGGCAGCCGCTGACCGCCTTCCTCATCCTGGCCGCCTTCTTTCTCGGCACCCTCATCACCGAACCGGCGCGGGAAACCCTGGTGGCCAGCCTGGCCCGTCCGGAAGCCAGAGCCAGCTATATGGGCGCCAGCCGGCTGGGCCTGGCCCTGGGCGGCGGCGGCGGCTTTCTCGCCGGCGGCTGGCTCTACGACTTTGCCCAAAGCCGGCATCAAGCCGGCCTGCCCTGGCTGCTGCTGGCCGCCGCGGGCGCGCTCACCTTCATCGCGCTGGCGCGCCAGTTTGGCCCCGCCGCGCCGCGGACGCTCAAACAAGCGGCCTGACAACAACAAAAGCCCGCCGGATGGCGGGCTTTTCATCAATCAGCTGGGCTGTTTGCCTTGCGACAAACAGACAGTAAAACCGGTGTTACGCGTTCTGAATATTGGACGCTTGCTTGCCCTTCGGACCGGACACCACTTCAAAGCTTACACGTTGCCCTTCTTTCAGGGTTTTGAAGCCTTGCATGTTGATGGCCGAGAAGTGAGCGAACAAATCCTCGCCGCCTTCATCCGGAGTAATGAAGCCAAAGCCTTTAGCGTCATTGAACCACTTAACGGTACCTAATGCCATTCTTACTTCCTTGCAAAAAAAGGCTGGTGAAGCCGACCAACTTAGAGCTTAATAAGAGTTGTCTGGCTTGCCTAGCGCAAAAAAATGCCAAACAGTTAAGCCAAGCACCAGCTGCATTTCTACGCAACCCGCCGCTCATCGTCAAGTCGTAGAGGAAAAGTGCCAGTCCCCTTGAAAAAAACTCTCGGGGAACCCAAATTGAAGTAAGACGCAGATTCCACGAAAGCCGACATGTCTACGCAGTTCAAGGACGATGCCATACAAGAGGCGTCCCGGGTTAGGGAAAACCCACCCCCGATGTATAAGGTCTTGTTATTGAACGATGATTTTACCCCGATGGATTTTGTGATCCAGGTCCTCCAGCAGTTCTTCTACATGAACCGCGAAAAGGCCACTCACATCATGCTGCAAGTCCACACGCAAGGTCACGGCGTGTGTGGCGTTTATACCAAAGACGTGGCTGCAACAAAGGTCGAGCAGGTGTTGCAATATGCGAAAGCGCACCAGCATCCGCTCCAGTGCGTTATGGAGGAAAACTGATGATTGCCCAGGAGCTTGAAGTAAGCCTGCACATGGCGTTCATGGACGCAAGGCGCAAGCGCCACGAGTTCATCAGCGTGGAGCATCTGTTACTCGCGATGACCGACAACCCGTCGGCCGCCGAAGTACTGCGCGCATGTGGAGCCAACATCGACCAGCTGAAAAAACAGCTGGGCGATTTCATCGATGAGCACACCCCCACCGTGCCCGGGGAGGCGGAGGTGGAAACTCAACCCACTCTCGGCTTCCAGCGCGTGATACAGCGCGCGATCCTGCACGTGCAGTCTTCCGGCAAAAAAGAGGTGACCGGGGCTAACATCCTGGTGGCCATCTTCGGCGAGAAGGACTCCCACGCGGTGTACTATCTGCACCAGCAAGGCATTTCGCGGCTGGACGTGGTGAATTTCATTTCTCACGGAATCACCAAGCAGCGCTCGCAGCAGCAGCCGCAGGAGCCGCGAGACAGCAGCGGCGAAGCGGAGAGCGAGGAGCAGGCCACCGGTCCGGGCGGCGCGCTGGAAAACTACACGCTGAACCTCAACCAGCAGGCGCGCGACGGCAGGATAGATCCGCTGATCGGCCGCGAGTCCGAGCTGGAGCGCACCGTGCAGATTCTGTGCCGTCGCCGCAAGAACAACCCCTTGCTGGTGGGCGAGGCCGGCGTGGGCAAGACCGCCATCGCCGAAGGCCTGGCGCGCCGCATCGTCAACGGCGAAGTGCCGGAGATTCTGGGCAAGTCCACCGTCTACGCGCTGGACATGGGGGCGCTGCTGGCTGGCACCAAATACCGCGGCGATTTCGAACAGCGGCTGAAGGCGGTGATCAAGCAATTGACCGAGGACAGCAACGCCATTCTGTTCATCGACGAGATTCACACGCTGATCGGCGCCGGAGCGGCCTCGGGCGGCACGCTGGACGCGTCCAACCTGCTGAAGCCGGCCTTGTCCAACGGCAGCCTGCGCTGTATCGGGGCGACCACCTACAACGAATACCGCAGCATTTTCGAGAAGGACAACGCGCTGTCGCGCCGTTTCCAGAAGATCGACGTCAACGAGCCGACGGTGGAGCAGACCGTGGAAATCCTCAAGGGGCTGAAATCCCGCTTCGAGGCCCACCACGGCGTCAAGTACACCCAGTCCGCGCTGTCCACCGCGGCGGAGCTGTCGGCGCGCTTCATCAACGACCGCCATCTGCCGGACAAGGCCATCGACGTGATCGACGAGGCCGGCGCCGCGCAGAAGATTCTGCCCAAGTCCAAGCAGAAGAAGGTCATCAACAAGACCGAGATCGAGGACATCGTCGCCAAGATCGCGCGCATTCCGCCCAAGACCGTGTCGTCCGACGACAAGAACGTGCTGAAGAATCTGGAGCGCGATCTGAAAAACGTGGTCTTTGGTCAGGAAAAAGCCATCGAAGGGCTGGCTAGCGCCATCAAGATGACGCGTTCCGGCCTGGGCAATCCGCAAAAGCCGATCGGTTCCTTCCTGTTCTCCGGTCCCACCGGTGTCGGCAAGACCGAAGTGGCTCGCCAGCTGGCCTATATACTGGGCGTGGAGTTGATCCGCTTCGACATGTCCGAGTACATGGAGCGCCATGCGGTGTCTCGGCTGATCGGCGCGCCTCCGGGCTATGTCGGCTTCGAACAGGGCGGCCAGCTGACCGAGGCGGTCAACAAGCATCCGTACGCGGTGGTCTTGCTGGATGAGATCGAAAAAGCGCATCCGGACATCTACAACGTGCTGTTGCAGGTGATGGACCACGGCACCCTGACCGACAACAACGGCCGCAAGGCGGACTTCCGCAACGTGGTGATCATCATGACCACCAACGCGGGCGCGGAGTCCCTGTCCAAGCCGACGCTGGGCTTCACCCAGACCAAGGCGGCCGGCGACGAGATGGGCGACATCAAGAAACAGTTCAGTCCGGAATTCCGCAACCGCCTGGACGCCATCATCCCGTTCAAGATGCTGGACGAGCAGATCATCCTGCAAGTGGTGGACAAGTTCCTGATGCAGCTGGAGCAGCAGTTGGCGGAGAAGCGGGTGGACATCCACTTCACCGACGAGCTGCGGCGCTACCTGGCGAAGAACGGCTTCGATCCGCTGATGGGCGCCCGCCCGATGGCGCGTCTGATCCAGGACACGCTGCGCAAGGCGCTGGCCGACGAGTTGCTGTTCGGCCGTCTGGTCACCGGCGGCGAAGTCACCGTCACCGTGGTGGACGACAAGGTGGAGCTGCAGTTCGACCACCAGGCCTTAGCGCCCGAACCGGCCTGATCTTGATACGGCAATATGCAACGCCCGCTGACGCGGGCGTTTTTCTTTTCATCTCAACCGCGAGGATGATGTTTGGCGTGCAGCTGTTTCAAGCGCTCGCGCGCCACATGGGTATAGATCTGCGTGGTGGAAATGTCAGAATGCCCCAGCAGCAGCTGCACCACGCGCAAATCCGCGCCGTGGTTGACCAGATGGGTAGCGAAGGCATGACGCAACACGTGCGGGCTCACCGCCGGCAAGCCCTGGCGCTTGGCGTACTGCGAGATCAGATGCCAGGCCATCTGTCGCGTCATGCCCGCCTTGCGCTGGGTCACGAACACCGTGTCGCAGACCGCGCCCGCCAGCAAAAGCGGCCTCGCCTCGGCCAGATAACGCTGCAGCCACTCCTGGGCCAGCTCGCCCAAGGGCACCAGTCTCTCCTTATTGCCCTTGCCCATGGTCTTGACCAGGCCGTCCAGCAAATTCACTTGTTGCAGAGTCAAGCCCACCAGCTCCGACACGCGCAAGCCGCTGGCGTAGAGCAGCTCCAGCATCGCGCGGTCGCGCAGGCCCAGCGGCGTGCCCACGTCCGGCGCTTCCAGCAAGGCTTCCACATGCCGCTCGGACAGGGATTTGGGCAAGCGCGGCCCCTGTTTGGGCGCGCGCAAGCGCGCGCAAGGGTCGTCGCCGCGCAAACCCGCCTGCGCCAGATATTGATAAAAGCGCTTCATCGCCGACACCATCCGCGCCCGGGTCGCCGGCTTCTCTCGGTCCACGCCCAGCAAGAGCGCCTGCTCCAGGTGCTCAGAAGCGGCCTCCGTCAGGCTAACGCCCTCGTCTCCCAGTCTCGCTGCCAGCTTGCCCAGATCGCGCCGATACGCGGCCAGGGTGTTCTTGGACAGGCCGTCGCTCAACCATAACTGGTCCAGAAACGCGTCGATGACCTCCTCGGCCGCCTTCATTGCTTCGCTGCTCGCATCCATTATTGTCGTCGTCCGCCGATATGCGCGTCAGGCCGCCGCCCGCGCGAAACATCCATACTGAATAATCCTCAGTCTTTGTCCGCCTCGCGGGCAAAACATTCCCCTGCTCCCCTTGAAGGCGAGCCCGGGCCTCGCGCAATGACCTCGACTCGCGCCTCAACAGACGCAAAGCGGCGCCTTGCGCGCATCCCTCCGCTCAACAACCGAACTCATGCGCCAGCAGCCACTGCTTGATGTCCACGGTTTCCCGGCCCAAGGAGCGATTGAAGCCGCCCAGGCTGTTGCGGGCCACCACGCGGTGGCAAGGCACGATGATGGGCACCGGATTGCGCCCGCAGGCATTGCCCACCGCCCGCGCCGACGAGCCCAGCGCCGTGGCGATATCCTGATAGCGCGCCATCTGCCCGCAGGGAATCCGTTCTATCTCGCGCCAGACGCGCTGCTGGTGCTCGCTGCCCCGCAAACGATAAGGCAGGCTGAAGCCAAAGCGCGGATCGACGAAATAAGCGCGCAGCTGTTCCGCCACCTCCTGCTCCAGACTGCGCGGCTCCGGCGGCCTGAGGGCTTGCCGCTCGGCCAGGAATTCCAGATTCACCAGCGCGCCGTCGAGACATACCATGCCCAGCTGCCCGAACGGCGCGTCGATCACCGCGCTGTATTCCATGTGTCCGCCTCCGGATAATAAAAAAGCGCAAGGCATCGCCTTGCGCTTTGAACTGTCATCAAGCCTAAGCCTGACTCGACAAGGCTTAGCCTTGCTTGCGAGCCGGCAGTTTTTCCTTGATGCGTGCGGATTTGCCGGTACGGCCGCGCAGGTAGTACAGCTTGGCGCGACGCACGTCACCACGGCGCTTCACTTCAACGGAAGCCACCAGCGGGGAGTAGGTTTGGAAAGTACGCTCTACGCCTTCGCCGGCGGACATCTTACGCACGGTGAAAGCGCTGTTCAGGCCAGCGTTTTTCTTGGCGATAACCACGCCTTCGTAAGCCTGCAGACGTTCGCGGTTGCCTTCCTTAACCTTCACCTGAACGACGATGGTGTCGCCCGGGGCGAATTCCGGCAGGGTTTTGCCCAGGCGGGCGATTTCTTCTTGCTCGAGTTTCTGGATCAGATCCATGATTCACTCCTGGTTTTTCTGGAGATCTTGTTCCTGCTGGTACTCCGCCAGCAGCCGAGATTCCTGTTTTGTCAAAATACGGCCTTGCAGCAAATCCGGGCGACGTTGCATCGTCCTGCCCAGAGCCTGTTTCAGCCGCCATTTAGCGATCAGCGCATGATTACCGGACAACAGCACGTCCGGCACCCGCATGCCCTGATAGTCTTCGGGTCGGGTATAGTGCGGACAATCAAGAAGCCCGTCCACAAATGAATCCTCGTAAGCCGACTGCGCGTCGTTCAGGACGCCGGGCAGCAAACGCACCACCGCGTCCATCAGCACCATGGCCGGCAGCTCGCCGCCGGACAGCACGTAGTCGCCGATGGAAATCTCCTCGTCGACCTCGCGCTGGATCAACCTCTCGTCCACGCCCTCGTAGCGGCCGCACAGCAGGATCAGGCCCGCTCTTTGCGACAGCTCCGCCGCCTTCGCATGCGTCAGCGGACGGCCTTGCGGCGAAAGATAAATCACATGGCTGCGCTCGGCTCCGGCTTGCGCCTGCCTCGCCCTGGCCGCCGCGATGGACTGCGCCAGGGGCTCGATCTGCATCACCATGCCGGGGCCGCCGCCATAAGGCCGGTCGTCTACCCGGCGGTAGTTGTCATGCGTGAAATCGCGAGGATTCCAGGCCTGAAAACCCCAAATGCCCAAATCAAGCGCCCGCTGGCTAACGCCAAAGCGGGCGATGGAATCGAACATCTCCGGAAACAGCGTTACCGCGTCGATCTGCATCAGTAGTCCAGACCCCAGTCCACCTGGATCTTGCCTGCGGCAAGCTGAACTTCCAGCACATACTGATCCACGAAGGGAATCATGCGCTGGCCGTCCGCGCCTTGCACCACCAACACATCGTGCGCGCCGGTTTCCATCAATTCGCTGACTTTGCCCAGCACTTCGCCTTGCTGATTGACGACTTCCAGACCGATCAGATCGGTCCAGTAGTATTCGCCTTCCTCGGCGGCCGGCAACTCTTCGCGCGGCACGGCGATTTGCATGCCGCGCAGGGCTTCGGCCGCGTCGCGGTCTTCCACGCCTTCCAGCTTGGCGGCAAGCGCCTTGGGCTGGAGTGCGCCGTTTTCAAATGTGTACGGCTTCCAGTCGTTCTCCTTGCCCAGCCACCAGACCGGGTAGTCGAACAGACCGTCAGCGTATTCGGTGTCGGCCTGGACTTTCACCCAGCCCTTGACACCAAAGGCGCCACGCACAAACCCCATCACTACGAGATCTTCGTTGCGCATGCGCCTAGTCCGTCAGTTGATGTGTCAACGAACGCTTAGGCAGCGGCCTTCTGCTCTTTCAGCAGCTTGGCAACGGCGTCGGAAACTTGAGCGCCAACGCCAACCCAGTGGTTCAGGCGGTCCATGGTGAAACGAACGCGCTCTTGCTTCTCGTTGGCAACCGGGTTGTAGAAGCCAACGCGCTCGATGAAGCGACCGTCACGACGGTTACGGGAATCGGTCACCACGATGTTGTAGAACGGACGGTTCTTGGCGCCGCCACGTGCCAGACGAATCACTACCATTGTCGATTGTCCTTGAATAAAAACGGTATGAGAAAAGCCCACGATTTTAGGTCAGTTTTCCCTTATCTTGCAAGCGCTTAATGCAAGACGCCTGTCAAGCCCGCCGTTACAAGCTCTTGGACACCATGGTCAGGGCCCGGTCTTCCGGGTGCGGCTCCACGGAAAAGCCCAGCTTGTGCATCAGTTTCAACATGCCCTTATTGCCGGCCAACACCTCGCCGCGCATCACTTTCAGGCCCTGCTCCCGCGCCGCGTCGAACAAGGCGCTCATCAGAAGATAGCCTATGCCCTTGCCTTGCCAGCGGTCGGCCACTTCCAGCGCGAACTCGCAGCCCTCATTGTCCGGATCGGTGATGAAACGCGCCACCGCCAGCATTTCCTCGCCGTCTTTTTGTTCGCGCGTCATCGCCAGCGCCATCTCGCGGTCGTAATCCAGCTGGGTGAAACGCACCAACATGCTTTGCGACAATTGCTTGATGCTGGACAGGTAGCGGTTGTAGCGGCTCTCCTCGGACAGATTGCGCACGAACTCCTGTTGCATATCCGCATCTTCCGGACGCACCGGCCGCACCATCACATTGGTGCCGTCCTTCAATTTGGCGCACACCACCATATGGCTGGGATAAGGCATGATGGCCATATGGGCGTAGCGCTTCAAGTCCGGCCGCCGCGGCCTGACGATGATGCGGGCGTCCAGCGCGATCACGCCCTGCTCGTCGGCCACCAACGGATTGATGTCCATCTCGCGCAGCTCGGGCAGCTCGCACACCATTTCCGACACATGCAGCAGCACATCCTCCAGCTCGTCCTGATCCACCGCCGGCAGGTTCTTGAACGCGCCCAGCAATTGGCCGATGCGGGTATGCCGGATCATGCTGGCCACCAGATAGCCGTTGAGCGGCGGCAGGGATAGCGCGCGGTCGTGCATCACCTCCACCGCGATGCCCCCGGCGCCGAAAGTGATCACCGGCCCAAAGGCTTCGTCGTGGGTAACGCCCACCATCACTTCGCGGGCGAAGCGGCGCTTGCGCATGGGCTGCACCGACACCCCGTCGATGCGCGCCTCCGGCCGCGCCTGGCGCGTGCGGCCGATGATGGCGTCGAACGCTTCGCGCAGCGTCGCCTCATTGCTGATGTTCAGCTCCACGCCGCCAACGTCCGACTTATAAATAATGTCCGGCGAATCGATCTTCAGCACCACCGGGTAGCCGATCTTGTCGGCCTGCTTGACCGCCTCGTTGGCGGTGCGCGCCAGCCGGGTGGGATTGACCGGAATCTGGAAGGCTGCCAGCACTTCCTTGGATTCGCGCTCGGACAGAATGTCGCGGCCGTCCTTCAGCGCCGAGGCGATCACCTTACGCGCCTTGGCCACGTCCGGGTCGGCGCGCTTGCCCTCCAGCGGCCCCGGCGTCTGCAACAACAACTGCTGGTTGCGCTGATAAGCCGCCAGATTGCGGAACACTTCGATGCCGTACTCCGGCGCGCGGAAGTGAGCGCACTTGGCTTTGGAAAACAGTTCGCGGCTTTCCGACACCTTGGCGTCGCCCAGCCAGGACAGAAACAGCGGCTTGGCGGATTCGCGCTGCAAGCCGATCATCAACTGCGCCGTGGTCAGGTGGTCGGTGCCGGCCTGCGGGGTGAACACCACCATCACGCCATCCACATTAGGGTCGTCCAGACAGGCCTTCACCGCGGTGCGAAAACGCGAGGGACTGGCGTCGCCTATGATGTCCAGCGGGTTGCCGTGCGACCAATTGCGCGGCAAGACCCCATTGAGCAGTTCCACGGTGGAATCGGACAGCTTGGCCAGCTCCACCCGGTTGGAATAGGCGCTGTCGGCGGCCAGCACGCCGGGGCCGATGCCGTTGGTGACGATGGCCAGCCGCTTGCCGCCCACCCGGTAGTTGGCCGCCAGCACCTTGGCCGCAGTGAACAGCTGGGCGATGGTGTCGACCCGCAGCACGCCGGCGCGCGCCAGCGCGGCGTCGAACACATCGCCGCTCTCCACCAGATTGCTGGAATGCGTGACCCCGGTCACCGCGTCCTCATAGCGGCCGGACTTGATCACCACCACCGGCTTGGTGCGCGCCGCGGCGCGCAGCGCCGACATGAAGCGGCGCGCGTCGTGAATGTGGTGGACATGCAACAAAATGCCCTGGGTGAAGTTGTCCGCCACCAGGTAATCCAGAATTTCGCCGAAGCCGACGTCCAGCGCGTTGCCCACGGAAATCACGCTGGAAAAACCGATGCCCTTGCTGTCCGCCCAATCCAGCATCGCCGTACACAGCGCCGACGACTGCGACACCAGCGCCAGATTGCCCGGCCTCACCTTGCTGGTGTAGTTGCTGGCGTTGAAGCCGGCCACCGGCCGCATCAGGCCCAGCACGTTCGGCCCCAGGATGCGGATGCCGAAATGGCGGCTGATGGACAGCGTCTCGTTGATGATCTCCCGCTCCAGCTGCTCGCTGTCGGCGAACTCCTTGGCCAGCAGCACCGCCTTGATGCCCTTCTTGCCGCAGTCCTTCATGATCGCCGGCAGGGTGCGGGTGGCGGTCACCACCACCGCCAGATCCACGGGCTCGCTGATCTGACGCACCGAAGCCACCGCGGGCACCCCGGCCACCACCTTGTGGTTGAGGTTGACCGGAAACAGCTTGCCCTGGAAGTTGCCCGCCAGCAGATTGGCGAACACCGCCTGCCCGATCGAGCCCGGCGTGTCGCTGGCGCCGATCACGGCGACGCTGCGCGGCGAAAACAACGGTGTCAGGTAATGCGGCCTCATTGATGCTTATCCTCGGAAATAATGGTAACCGGCACGGTTTTCCCCGCCGGCGGCGGCAACGGCCACTCCGGCTGCAAAGTCACATGATCGATGCCGTACTCGCGCGACAGCATGCGCTGGCAAGCCGCCAGAATGCGCGGCCAATCCTGCGGCGCGGCCACCTGCAAATGCGCGGACAAGGCCACGCGGTCCGCGGCCATGGTCCAAACGTGCAGATCGTGCACCGATCTCACCCCGGCGATGCCGCCCAGGGCGCGGCCGATGCGGTTGAAATCCAGCTCCGCCGGCACCTCCTCCATCAACACCGCCAGCGACTTGCGCAGCAGCCGCCAGGTAGACGACAGAATCAGACAGGCCACCAGCATGGACAAGATCGGATCCGCCGGCGTCCAGCCGGTCCAGTACACGATGGCCCCGGAAGCGATCGCCGCCAGCGAGCCCAGCAAATCCCCCATCACGTGCAGCAGCGCCGCCTTGCTGTTAAGGCTGTGCGCGCCGCGGCTCAGAATCCACACGGCCAGCACATTCACCAGCAGGCCGGCCACGGCGATGCCCATCACCCCCAGGCCGTTGACCGCGTGCGGCTCCAGCAAGCGCCGCACCGCCTCCACCGCGATGAAAACGATGACGCCGAACATGAACAAGCTGTTCAGAAACGCGCCTATCACCTCCGCGCGGCCATGGCCGAAAGAATGCGACTCGTCCGCCGGGCGGCGGCCGATATGCGCCACCCACAAGGCCAGCAACAGCGAAATGGAATCGGTCAGCATATGGCCGGCGTCCGACAACAAGGCCAGCGATCCCGTCGCCCAGCCGCCCACCGCCTCCACGCAGGCGAAGCCTATCGTCAGCAGCGCCACCCAGCGCAAGGCGCGCATGCTGGCGGCGCGCGCCGCCGCGCCCGTCACCCCGCCGTGGGGATGGCGATGCGGGTGATTGTAATCGTGCTCGTCGTCATGCTCACCGCCCGCCGAGCCATCATCATGCAGACTGAACCTTGACGTCATCTTGACCTCCGGCAAGCCGAATCCATCGCGCCCCGCTTCGCCGCAAGGGCCTAACAAGAATGGACTGGCGCGGACACTACAATATTGTTAATCTTTGCTGTTTAGCAATAGCTCTTTACTGCACCGCACAAAGTCGCCACGCGCCCCTTGCTCCAACAAGGCCGGATGGCGGCGGGAGTCGATCCATCATGACGAAACGCGTCGTCACGCTTGCCCATTACTATACCCAGCCTGAAATCCAGAAAATGGCCGACAAGGTTGGCGACAGCCTGGAACTTTCTTTGTACGCCAAGGAAGCCAATGCCGACATCATCGTTTTTGCCGGCGTGCGCTTCATGGCGGAAACCGCGAAAATCCTCAATCCCCAGGCGGAAGTGATTCTGCCCGACGCCGGTTCCACCTGTTCGCTGGTGACACAGACCGACGTCGCCGCGCTGGCCAAATGGCGCAAGCAGCACCCGGACCACGTGCACGTTTCCTATATCAACTCCAGCGCCGAGCACAAAGCGCTGTCCGACTGGATCGTCACCAGCCGCAATGTGGACGACATCATTGCCCACCTGTACGCCGAAGGCAAAAAAGTGATCTTCTCGCCGGACCGCAATATGGGCGGCTACCTCAACTATCAGTACGGCTACGACATGCCGCTGTGGTCGGCGGTGTGCGAGGTGCACGACAAATTCAACGAAGCGGCGCTGGACGAGGCCTTCGCGGTCGCCGGCGCGGAGAAATACCTGATCGCCCATCCGGAAAGCCCGCTGCCGGTGCTGAAGAAGGCCGATTACGTCGGCTCCACCTCCGGCATGCTCAACTGGGTCAAGCAATTCTCCGGCAGCCCGGACGCGGTGATCTTCGTCGCCACCGAAGACGGCATCCTCTACAACATGGGACTGGCCCGTCCGGATCTGGACCTGCGTCAGGCGCCGATCTACGCCGGCTGCCAATGCAACTCCTGTCCGTACATGAAGATGAACACCATAGAAGCGGTCAAGCGCGCTCAGCAGGGCGTGGGCTTGCGCATCGACTACCTCAGCCGGGAACAGATGGACGCGGCGCGGCTGCCGATCGAGCGCATGCTGGAATTCAGCCAGCGTTACTACGCCTGAGCAGCTTTCCCCAACCCGCCCACCGGCGGGTTTTGTTTGTCCGTCTTCCACGCCGGACTTTTCCGCGTCATCGTTGGAGCGATACAATCAGCCGGGCCACCTTTGCCGGCAAGAACAATAGAAAGACAGCATGAAGTTTCTCATCAGCAACGACGACGGTTATTTCGCTCCGGGACTGGCCATGCTGGCGCAAACCCTGTCCCGCCACGGCGAAGTCGTCGTTGTCGCGCCGGAGCGGGACCGCAGCGGCGCCAGCAACTCCCTGACCCTGGATCGCCCCTTGACCGTGCGCAAGGCCGCCAACGGCTTTCACTACGTCAACGGCACCCCCACCGACTGCGTGCACCTCGCCGTGACCGGCATGCTGGACTTCAAGCCGGACATGGTGTTCAGCGGCATCAACCACGGCCCCAATATGGGCGACGACACCCTGTACTCCGGTACCGTGGCCGCCGCCACCGAAGGCTTCATGCTGGGCATTCCCTCCATCGCGGTGTCGCTGGCCGGCTATAGCGGCCAGCACTTCGCCAGCGCCGGCCTGGTCGTTGATCAACTGGTGGAACGCTGCAAGCGCAACCCCTTCCGCGAGCCGGTGCTGCTCAACGTCAACGTGCCCGACATCGCTCCGGAAGCGCTGGGCCAATTGACCGTCACCCGCCTGGGCCGCCGCCACTGCGCGCAGCCGGTGATCAAGTCTCAGAATCCGCGCGGCGAGACGATATACTGGGTAGGACCGGTCGGCAATGTGCAGGACGCCGGCGCGGGCACGGACTTCGGCGCGCTGGCCCACAACGATATTTCAGTGACGCCGCTGATGCTGGATTTAACCGCCTATGGCCAACTAGACGGAATCAAAACATGGCTACACCACAGCTGACGCCGGGCCAGCCGGCCTACGGCATGCTTTCCGACCGCACCCGACGCCGCATGGTCGAGCGCCTGCGCCAGAACGGCGTGGCCGACGAACGCGTGCTGACCGCGATGTCGGACGTGCCGCGTCACCTGTTTGTAGACCAGGCGCTGGCCACCCGCGCCTACGACGACGTGTCGCTGCCCATAGGTCACGGCCAGACCATCTCCCAGCCTTTCACCGTGGCGCGGATGACGGAAATCCTGTTGAATGGCAAGAAACCGGGCAAAGTATTGGAGATAGGCACCGGCTGCGGCTATCAGACCGCGGTGCTGCTGAAGACCGGCGCCGAGGTCTACTCCATTGAACGCTTGGGCGTCATTCTTGACAAAGCCAGACGCAATTTGCGCGCCGCCAAGCTGGTGCACGCCCGCCTGGTCCACGGCGACGGCCATTTCGGCCTGGCCGAGGCCGCGCCCTTCGACGGCATCATCATGACCGCCGCCGCGCGCAACATCCCCCAGGCCCTGGTCGAACAACTCAACGACGGCGGCCGCATGATCATGCCGATAGGCGAAGAGGAACAGTACTTGTGGCTGATAGAGAAAACCGCGCAAGGCCTGCAGAAAAGCCGGCTGGACCCGGTGAAATTCGTACCCTTGCTTGCCGGACGCAGTTAAAACTGCAAAAACACAACAGTTTCTTTGTCCGACAATTTATCAAATCACTTAAACAGACTATAAAAAACAAAAGTATGCTAAAAATGCATTGCAGCTATGCATATATATTCACGGCTTCGATCGGCATCGCCCTGAGCGGATGCAGCAGCATCGCCCAGCAACCGGCCCCCGTGGAAAGCGCAACGCCGGCCGTCGCGCGCAGCGCGCCGCCTTCGGCGCCCGTCGCGACAAGCGGCAACAGTGCGGCGGTGACGACGCCGTACCAGGATAACGGAGGAGTGTCCGCCGCGCCGATAGGCTCCGCCTCGGCGGCGGGCGCAACAACAAAAGAAAAGACCCATGTGGTTCAGCCGGGGGAAAACCTGTTCCGCATCTCTCTGAACAACGGCCTGAAATACAAGGACGTCGCGGCCTGGAACAACCTGCCGGACAACAACATCAAAGTAGGACAAGTACTGCGCTTGACCCCGCCCGGCGGCGATGCCCCTCCGGCGGCCAACGCCGGCCAGCCGACGGCCGGCGCCGCGCCGGTTCAGCCCAGCGCGCCGGTGGAAAGCGCAACTGTCCAAGCAGGCGGTGTCAAGGCCTACCCCAAAGCCCTGAAACTGCCATACAGCGCAGAAGCAGCAAAAACCCTGTCCGCCCAGAGCGAGGGAGGACCGGGCAACAACAAGAACGCTCAAGCCCCGATCAGCGCCGCCGGCTCGCCGGCGACGGCAAGCGCTCCGGCCAAGACCGAAGCGCCGGCGGCAACGCCGTCCAGCAAGCCCGAGGCCAGCAAGCCCGCGGCGAAAACGGACGAAGACGCGGTGCCGTGGCTGTGGCCGACCGAAGGCAAGATGATCCGGGGATATTCCGATAGCAGCAAGGGCATAGACATCAGCGGCCGCAGCGGTCAGCCGGTGTTGGCGGCGGGAGACGGCAAAGTGGTGTACAGCGGCACCGGCCTGCGTGGCTACGGCAAGCTGATCATCATCAAGCACAATAAATCCTTCCTGTCGGCCTACGCCCACAATAGCCAGTTGCTCGTAAAGGAGGGCCAGTCTGTCAAGCGAGGGCAGAAGATTGCCGAAATGGGCAATTCCGACGCCGACCAAGTGAAACTGCACTTTGAAATCCGCCGCCTCGGCAAGCCGGTGGATCCGATGCAGTACCTTGACCATAAGTCCTGACGGGCGGCCGGGGCCCCCGTCCAGGATCAGAAAGAGACGGGGGTAGAACATGAGTAGCGAACTCGACATTCTCGAAGAGCAAGAAATTCTCGACGAGGAAAGCAATGAGGAAGCCGTTGCCGAAGTGGAGGCAGAGGAAGTCGGCGAAGCGCAGCCGGTATACGAAGAAGTTGCCGACGTCACCCAAATCTACCTCAACGATATCGGCAACAACGCCCTGTTGACGCCGCAGGAAGAACTGGCTCTAGCCCGCCGCGTGGTGGCCGGAGAGTTCGAAGCGCGGCAGAAGATGATCGAACACAATCTGCGGCTGGTGGTGAACATCGCCAAGCATTACATCAACCGCGGCCTGGCGCTGTTGGATCTGATCGAGGAAGGCAATATCGGTCTGATGCACGCGCTGGAGAAGTTCGACCCCGAGCGCGGCTTCCGCTTCTCCACCTATGCCACCTGGTGGATACGCCAGAGCATAGAGCGCGCCATCATGAACCAATCTCGCACCATCCGCCTGCCGGTGCACGTGATCAAGGAGCTCAACGTTTATCTGCGCGCTTCGCGCCACCTGGAAAGCCAGATCGGCCGCGAGCCGACGCTGGACGAAATCGCCCACCTGGTGGGCAAGCCGGTGGACGATGTGCGCAAGGTGATGAACCTCAACGAGCGCATGGCCTCGCTGGACGCGCCGCTGGACATCGATCCGATGCTGTCTATCGGCGAGTCCATCCCGGACGAGCAGCACGACGAGCCGGAAATCCAGTTGCACAACAGCCAGCTGGAGCACTTCGTCCATGAATGGCTGGGCCAGTTGAACGAGAAGCAGAAACTGGTGATCGAACGCCGTTACGGTCTGAACGGCTACGAGATCTGCACGCTGGAGGAATTGGCCGCCGCACTGAGCCTGACCCGCGAACGCGTGCGCCAGATCCAGATTGAAGGCCTGGAACAGCTGCGCCGCATTCTGCGCCGCAAGGGCATCTCCAAGGACTTCCTGCTGTAGCGCGCGCCAGCGTCGACCGCAGCCAGCAGCCCCCGGCCCCCCGGGGGCTTCGTCATTTCCGCGCCAGACGAAAACGGCGGCTGCGACGCAGCCAGTCCCGCTGCCGGGCGGCGTCCGCGGCGCGCGAACGATAACGCAAGGCCACGTATTCGCTCACAAGGGTTTTCAACTGCGCGTATTCCGCGGCCGCCAGGTCGGGCTTGGCGCGACGCAACAGCTCCAAAGGCCCGTCGCAAGGACCGGCCTCTATCCGCCGCCGGCGCAATTGCGCCAACAACAGCCGCCAGCCCCTCGCCATCGGCTCCTCGCGTCCGCGCCCCCTTCGCCACCACCAGGCCAGCGGCAAACCCGCCAGCAAGACGCCGACGAACAGGGCCTGCAACACGCTGCTCGCGCTCACGCTCTCGCCCAGGCCCAAGCGTTGAAACACATTGCGCTGCCGCGCGGCATCGTAGCCCACCACCCATTGCTGCCAGGCGAAACCCGCGGCCTGCCAGTTCTGGCGCAGATTGCGCAACCAGGCCGGCGGCAAACCCGCCATCCCGCGCTCCCTCAAGGCCGGCACGCTCTGCTCCGCGCCATCCGCCAGGCGCAGCGGCGCCACCGCGCTGGTGGGATCGACGCGCAGCCATTGCCGGCTTTCCGCCAGCCAAATCTCCACCCAGGCGTGCGCGTCGGACGACTTCACCTGCCAGAAACGCCCCACCGGATTGTATTCTCCGCCCTGATAACCGACGACAATCCGCGCCGGCATGCCTGCGGCGCGCGCCAAAAACGCCAGTGCCGACGCGTAATGCTCGCAAAAGCCCTGCCGGCTGGAAAACAGGAATTGATCGATCTCGTCTTGCCGGTCCAGCAAGGGCGGATTCAGCGTATAGCGAAAGCCCTGGCTTCGAAACGCTTGCAAGGCGGCCTGCGCGAAAGCGCCCTCCCCGCGCGCCGCCAGCTCTCGCGCCCAAGCGCGCGCGCGGGGATTGCCGGGCGGCAAGCGCAGGTAAAACGCGCGCTCGGACTCGGACAAAACCGCCTGATAACGCGCGCCTAAACGGCTGACGGCGTAAAAACGCTGAGTCCTCCTGTCCTTGGCGTCCCCGCGCAACACCATGCCGTACCGCAAACGCGACGCCTCGTCCGGCAGCGGCACATCCAGCGCCGGCAAGCGCCCCTTGTCCGGCTCCAGCGTAACCGCGTACTCCACCGTCTCCCCACCGCTGACGCCCTCCGCTCCCGCGCCGCGCGCCTCCCCGTCGCCGCTCCAACGGCTGCCGTCGAAGCGGTCCAGCAACAAGACCCGCCAGTACATCTGCTCCCGCGGCGGCGCCCGCTGCGGGAACACCGCGGAAAACGCCGGTTCCCGGCTCAGAATCAGCTGGCTGACGCTGCCCGGCTCCAGGCTGTCGCCCAGGCCGCTGACCGCCTGCCTGCCCGGTTCGCTGGGCATGCTCCACAAGGGGCCGGACAGCCGCGGCATGATCACGAACAAGACCAGCATCAAGGGCAGCGCCAAGCCCAGGGCCGACGCGGCGGAGCGCAAGCTGCCGCGCCATGGCGCGCCCTCCAGCGCCGCCATCGCGCCGGTCAGCGCCAACAAACTCACGGCCAGCCAGGCCGCGGCCAACGGCGACTGGTCGAACAGCAAGGGCATGGCGGCCAGAAACACCCCCAAGGCGATCAACACCCGCCAATCCCGCAACTGAGCGCACTCCTGCGCCTTGAACCCCAGCAGCAACAGCAAAATGCCGACGCCGCCCTCGCGCCCCACCAGAGTGCCCAGCGTGCGCCAGGACAGCCAGGCGGCCAGCAGCAAGGGGGGCAACAACCACCAGAACGCCGGAGGCGCTCTGCGCCGCCAGACCAAGGCCGCCTTGCCCAGCAATAAGGCGAAAGCCAAGGCGACCAGCCAAAACGGCAGATGCAGCCATAGCGGCGCGGCGCTCAAGGCCACCGCGGCCAGCGCCGGCCACACTCTGGCGCGATCAGGAACGCTCATCGCCGCGCTCCAGATACAGGGCCAGAGCCGTCAGCGCCAATAAACGCTGTTGCGGCTGCGGCCCCACGCTGCGCGCCGGCAGCTTCAGCACATAGGGCTGGCGCTGGCGCTCGCACTGCTCCACGCGCCAGGCCAGGCGCGACAGCTTGAGCTCCACATCGCCGCCTCGACCGTAATCCTGCCAGTCCAAGGCCAGCAAGCCGGCCCGCCCTTCCCCGGCGAACTGCTTGCTGACCAGCGCGCCGCGGCGCGCCAGCACTTTCCAGGCGATGCGGCGCGGCGAATCCCCGACTCGATACGCGTCCAGATGGGAGAAGTCCTCCTCCTCGCCCGGCAGCTCGCAGGGCTGATCCCCGCCGCCCTGGCTGCGGCCGCGCTGGCCGTCCTGCAAGGGCGCGGGAAACAACAGCACCTGGGCCCTCAGCCTGACCCAGGCGCTGGCGCGCACCAGGCCGAACGGCGCCTCGCTCCAGACCTGGCAAGCCGGCAGGGCCATATAGCCGCGCCGGCTGCCGCAAACGCTCAGCTCCACCTCGAACTCCGCTCCGCCGGGCAGACGGTCAATCCGGGTTTCCATCCCGTCCTCCAGCGCCAGGCTCAGTTGACGCTCGCCCTCGTCCTCATGCTTCAGCAAGACGCGGAAACGCGCGGCGTCGCCGGCGAAGACCGGCTCCGCGTCCAGCGCGCGCAGCTGCAGGCCGGCCAGCTGCCGGTAAGCCAAGAGCACGGCCACCAGCAATAAACCGGCCACCCAGAACGACAGCGCGTAAGCAAGGCTGACGTCGTAGTTCAAGGCGCCTATCCATACCGCCAGCGCCACCAGGCCCAGCGTCATGCCGAAACGGGTGGGCAGCAGATAGATGCGGTTTTGCTCCAGCCGGCAATGCTGCTGCGGCGTCGCGCGGCGCAACATCCATTGCCGCAGACGGCGACGCGGATCAAGGAATGGGAACATGAGCGAGCAGGCCGCTGGCGGCGTCGCCGCCGTTGCCGCCGAGCAGGCGATGGCCGGCCACGCTGGGAAAAACCGCTTTCACGTCCTCCGGCAACACGTGATCGCGCCCTTCCAGCAAGGCCCAGGCGCGCGCCGCAGCCGCCAGCGCCAGACCGGCGCGCGGGCTCAGCCCCGAGGCGAAGCGGCTGTCGCGGCGCGTGGCTTCGACCAAGGCCAGCACATAGCCGGCCAAGGCCGGACTGACGGTCAGCTCCGCGGCCTGGCGCTGCAGCGCGATCAAGTCGCCGGGACGCAGGGCCGGCACCAGCTTGGCCAGCAGCTGACGGCGGTCTTCGCCTTGCAGCAAGGCCAGTTCGGCCTCGCGCGGCGGGTAGCCCAGGGAGATGCGCATCAAGAAGCGGTCCTGCTGCGACTCCGGCAACGGAAAAGTGCCGGCCTGCTCCGCCGGGTTCTGGGTGGCGATGACGAAGAAGGGCTCGGGCAAGGGATAGGTGGCGCCGTCGACCGAAACCTGGCGCTCCTCCATTGCCTCCAGCAAGGCGGACTGGACCTTGGGCGAGGCGCGATTGATCTCGTCGGCCAGCAGCACCTGGGAAAACACCGGGCCTTGATGGAAGTGGAAGGAGGCGGAATCGCGCTGATAGATATTGACGCCGAGAATGTCCGAAGGCAGCAGATCGCTGGTGAACTGCACCCGGCGATATTCCAGGCCCAAGACCCCGGCCAGACCGTGAGCCAACGTGGTCTTGCCCACGCCGGGCACGTCCTCGATCAATAAATGACCCCGGGCGATCAGACAGGTCAAGGCCAGGCGGATCGCCTGCGGCTTGCCCAGGATCAGCTGATTCAGTTGACGATACGCAATGGAGAGAGATTGCATTTGCACCTGCTAACGCGCACTATTTATCGATATCGGATATCCTGCGTTCATTGTACGCAACAAGGAATCGCACGTGTTGACCTGGCTGAAAAAACGCTTGCAGCGTTCAGGCCTCACCGCCTACATCTCCCATCCCGAATGCCTGCAACACAATATGGGCGTCGGCCACCCGGAATGCCCCGAGCGCCTGATCGCCATCCGCGATCAATTGATGGCCTCGCAGATTCTGGACGGGCTGCAAGAGATCGAAGCGCCGGAGGTCACCGAACAGCAACTGGCCCGCGTGCATCCCCCCCACTATCTCGAATACCTGGAATCCTGCTCTCCCAGCATAGGCACTTTTCGCGTGGACCCGGACACCGCGATGTCCGCCGGCACGCTGCAAGCCGCCCGACGCGCCGCCGGCGCCGTGGTCAAGGCGGTGGAACTGGTGGCGGAGGACAAGGCGCCCAACGCCTTCTGCGCGATCCGCCCGCCCGGCCATCACGCCGAAAGCGGCAAGGCGATGGGCTTCTGCTTCTTCAACAATCTGGCGATCGGCGTCACCCACGCGCTGGCCCATTATCAGTTTGAACGGGTGGCGGTGATAGATTTCGACGTCCACCACGGCAACGGCACCGAGGAAATCCTGCGCGACGATCCGCGGGTCTTGATGGTGTCCATCTTCCAGCACCCCTTCTATCCCTATAGCGGCGACGAGCCGCTGGGCCCGAACATGCACAATGTGCCGCTCAAGGCCGGCAGCGGCGGCCGCGAGTTCCGCGAGGCGGTGGAAACGGTGTGGCTGCCGCTATTGCACGACTTCCAGCCGCAGATTCTTTTCATTTCCGCCGGCTTCGACGCTCATCGCGAAGACGATATGGGTTCGCTGGGGCTGGTAGAGGCCGACTACGAGTGGGTGACCCGCCACCTGATGCAGATCGCCGACCTCTACGCCGACGGCCGCGTGGTCTCGGTGCTGGAGGGCGGCTACGATCTGTCCGCGCTGGGCCGCAGCGTGGCCGCCCATCTGCGGGTGCTGTCCGACGGCTGAAACAGACCGCGCCAAAACAAAAGGCCGTCCAAGAGACGGCCTTTTCATGGGCTAAGCAAGGCTCAGGAAGAACTCTTGTCCGTCCCCTTGTCGCCTATTTTGTCCTCTTGACCGGTCAAGAGCTTGATCAGATTGGACTTGTGGCGATGCACCACCAGGATGGCGATGATGATGCAGCTGCCGAAGTACACGCTCTGCGGCCCGACGATGAAGTAGGCGTACACCGGCGTCAGCACGCAGGCGACGATGGCGGACAGCGAGGAAATCTTCAGCACGAAGGCGACGAACAGCCAGGTGGCCAGCGCCGCCAGCGCCAGCCACGGGCTGAAGCCCAACAGCACGCCCACCGCGGTGGCCACGCCCTTGCCGCCCTTGAAGCCGAAGAACACCGGCCACATGTGGCCGATCAGCACCGCCAGCGCCGCCAGCGCGATCGCCTGCTCGCCCAGGCCGTATCGCGGCCCGAACCAGGCGGTCAGCGCCACCGCCACCCAGCCCTTGATCCCGTCGCCGAGCAGGGTCAGCGCCGCCGCCAGCTTCTTGCCGCTGCGCAGCACATTGGTGGCGCCGGGGTTGCCGGAACCGTAACTGCGCGGGTCGGCCATGCCCATGGCCTTGCTGACAATCACCGCGAACGAGAGCGAGCCGATCAGATAGGCCGCAACAACAAAGGCAAAAGCTGTCGTGGTCATGGTGTATCCATTAGAATAGAAGGCTTCGGATTTTACGGTATCGGGCGGCAAACCCCAACTCCCAGACAGACTGATGGACATCATATTCCTGCGCGAAGTGCGCGCCGACACCATTATCGGTGTCTACGAATGGGAGCGGAAAGCCCCGCAAACCATTGAAATCGACCTGGAAATCGGCATTCCCAGCGAAGCGCCCTGTCACAGCGACAATATCGGCGACACCATACACTACGGCGTGGTGGTGGAGCGGCTGCGCAAGGCGCTGTCCGAACAGCATTTCCTGCTGCTGGAAGCGCTGGCCGAATACATCGCCAAGGTGATCCGCGAAGACTTCGGCGCGCCCTGGGCGCGCGTCTCGGTCACCAAGCTGGGCATCCTGCCCGGCGTCAAGCGCGTCGGCGTCCTGATCGAACGCGGCCACCGCCCGCGCTGAAGCCGAGCCGCCGGGCATTGACGCCCGCGCCCCGGCGCTTGATGATGTTTAGATCACAGCGCCGGAGCGCCTCATGTCTCGCTTATCCGTCCCGGAATTCCAGAACCTGATCGATCAGGAACTGCCCTTGGTCCGCCTGTTCGGCATCCAAACCGAATCCATCGCCGACGGCGGCGCGGTGTTGCGCATGCGCTTCAACCCGGATTTGATCCGGCCGGGCGGCACCATCGCCGGCCCCGCCTTGATGGCGCTGGCGGACGCCACGCTGTACGCGGTGGTGCTGGGGATGATAGGGCGGGTGGAGCTGGCGGTGACCACCAGCCTCAACATCAACTTCCTGCGCAAGCCGCCGCCGGCGGACGTGATCGCGGAAGGCCGCATTCTGAAGCTGGGCAAACGTTTGGCGGTGGGGGAAGTCTTGCTGCTGTCGGCCGAGCTGGAAGAAGCGGTGGCCCATGTCACCGGCACCTACTCGATTCCGCCTCTGTCCGGAACCTGAAACGATGCCGGGACTTGGAGCGCATTCGCGGTCTTGTGGGCGAAAAGGAGGGGTGGAGCAGGCTCTCAGTCGGTATTCACTTTCAAACGCAAGCCGAACTGCTTGGGCGTCAGACGCAAAGACAACTGGGCTTGCTTGTTCAGGTCCAGCACCGGAGATAGCGACAAACGGTTGCTGGCCGCCTCCCGCTCAAAGCGCAGACCGCCGATGGAAATGTCTTTGCCGGCGTCCCGGGGCGCGGATTTGATCTCACCGTCGGACGGAGAGGCACAGGCCCAGGCTTGCGGCAGACACGCCGCCGCGGCGCCCGCGCCCGCCCACAGTCCCAGCCACAACAGCAACAGCAACAGCTTGCACGCCATGCGCTCCATCTCCGCCAGATGAAATGCGAGAACCTTCTCTCAGCATGGACAATGGCGCGCCGGCCGCAAGTTTTTTATTGATTGCGCATGAAGTCGGCGGTGTTGTGAAAAGCCTCGATCAGTTTTTGCTTCAACCAATCTTCGGCCACCAGTTCATCCACCGCGCGGCGCATGCAGGACATCCATTGATCGCGCGCCGCCTCGTCCACCGCAAACGGCATATGGCGCATGCGCAGCCGCGGGTGGCCAAAGGCCTCCATGTACAAGGACGGGCCGCCCAGCCAGCCGGACAGGAACATGAACAGCTTCTGGCGCGAACCGGCCAGATCCTGCGGATGCATGTCGCGCAGCGGCTTGACCGACGGGTCGCTGTCCATGATGTCGTAAAAGCGGTCCGTCAGCCAACGCACCACGCCTTCGCCGCCCAATAATTGATAGGGCGTCATTTCCCGCACTTCATCGCTCACGCTTCATTCCCCGTCGTCGGCCGCACCAGCGCGGCCGCTGTCCTGGCCCGCTCGCGGGCCTGTTCCACCGTCTCGGCCGTGGCCAGCGCCACGCCCATGCGACGCTTCAAATAACTTTCAGGCTTGCCGAACAAGCGCAGGTCAGCGCCCGGCACCCGCAAAGCCTGGTCCACGCCGTCAAAGACGATGCCGGCCTCGTCCAGGCCGCCGTATATCACCGCCGACGCGCCGGCGCTGGAGATCTCCGCGTCCACCGGCAGGCCCAGGATGGCGCGCGCGTGCAGCTCGAACTCGGACCAGCGTTGGGTGGCCAGCGTCACCAAGCCGGTATCGTGCGGCCGCGGGCTCACCTCGGAGAACCACACTTGTTCGCCCTTGATGAACAGCTCGACGCCAAACAGGCCGCGGCCGCCCAGCGCGTCGGTCACCGCCTTGGCCACTTCGCGCGCGCGCAGCAAGGCCAGTTCGCTCATGGGCTGGGGCTGCCAGCTCTCCACGTAATCGCCGCTGCGCTGCAAATGGCCGACCGGCGCGCAGAAATGCGTGGCGATGCCGCCCGCGCCGTCCGCCGCGCGCACGGTCAGCTGGGTGATTTCGTAATCGAAATCGATGAAGCCCTCGACGATCACCCGGCCCTTGTCCACCCGGCCGCTGCTGGCCGCGTATTGCCAAGCCTGAGCCACGTCCTCCGGCCCACGCAACAGCGACTGGCCCTTGCCACTGGACGACATCACCGGCTTCACCAGGCAGGGGTAGCCGATGCCGTCGTCGATTGCGGCTTGCAATTCTTCCAAGCTGGAGGCGAAGGCGTACGGCGAGGTGGGCAGGCCCAGCTCCTCCGCCGCCAGCCGCCGTATCCCTTCGCGGTTCATCGTCAGATGGGCGGCGCGCGCGGTGGGAATCACCTCGGCCAGACCGTCCGCCTCGATGCGCAACAGCTCGTCGGTGGCGATGGCCTCGATCTCCGGCACGATCAGATGCGGGCGCACTTGCTCCACCAGCCGGCGCAAAGCCGCGGCATCCGACATGTCGATCACGTGGCTGGCGTGGGCGACCTGCATCGCCGGCGCGCCGGCGTAGCGGTCCACGGCGATGGTTTCCACGCCCAGCCGCTGCAAGGCGATCACCACCTCCTTGCCCAGCTCCCCGCTGCCCAACAACATCACCCTGACGGCACTGCGACTTTGCGGCGTTCCGATACGCATGACGATCTTCCTTGCAAATGAATGGCTTGGCCCGCCGGCGGCGGACGATGGGAATCCGAATCGGCGCGATTTTACCATGCGTCGGGCATCGGCTCGCTTCAGTTCAACCTATCCCTCAGGCGCGGCAGAACGCGAAATCCAGCGCCGGCGTTTCGCCGTTGATGATCTCGGCCAGCGCCCGCCCGGAGCCGGCGCCCTCGGTCCAGCCCAAGGTGCCGTGGCCGGTGTTCAGATACAAGCGCCGCAAGCGGCTGGGGCCGATCAGCGGCACATTGCCCGGGGTGGCCGGCCGCAGGCCGCTCCAGAAACGCGCGCGCTCCCAGTCGCAGGCGTCGCCGAACAAGGCGCGGCCGCGCTGCAACAGCAAGTCGCAACGCCGCGGCTCCAGATGGGTGGAATAACCGGACAATTCGGCGGTGCCGGCGATGCGCAGCTCGTCGCCCAGCCGCGACACCACCACCTTGTGGGCTTCGTCGGTAATGCTGGTCAGCGGCGCGGCGGCGGCGTCCAGAATCGGCAGGGTGGCGGAATAACCCTTGGCCGGGTACACCGGCAAGCGCAAGCCGGCCTGCGCCGCCAACAAGGGAGAATAAGAACCCAGCGCCAAGACATAGGCGTCCGCCTCTAGCCGCTCGTAAGCGCCGTCGGCCGCGGTGACGGAGACGCCGCTCACCTCCCCGTCCGCGCGCTCCAGCGCGTTGACCCGGGTCTGGAAGCGGAACTCCACGCCCCGCATAGCGCAAGCCTGGGCCAGGGCGACGGTGAAGAGATGGACATTGCCGGATTCGTCGTCCGGGCTCCAGCACGCCCCGCTCAGTTCAGGCAGAATGCGCGCCAAGGCCGGCTCCCGCTCCAGCGCCTGCAACGGCGTCAGCAGGCTTTTCTCCACGCCCAGCGCTTGCAGCCGCGCGCAGCCGGCCTGGGCCTGGGCCCGTTCCGCATCGGAGAACAGCAGGGTCAGAATGCCCCGCTGCAATTGCTGGTAATCGATGCCCAGTTCCCGGCGCAAACCGCGCAGCGTGTCGCGGCTGTACAAGCCCAGCGCCACCATCTGGCGCATATTGCGCTGGCTGCGTCCCGGCAGGCATTCGCGCAGGAAATCCAGGCCCCAGCGCCATTGCTGCGCATCCAGCCGCGGCCGGAACAGCAGCGGCGCGTCGTCGCGCAGCAGCCAGCGCAACACCCGCCACGGCGCGCGCGGATTGGCCCAAGGCTCGGACTGGCTGACTGAAATCTGGCCGCCGTTGGCGAAACTGGTTTCTCTCGCCGCGCCGCTGGCGCGGTCCACCACCACCACCTGGTGGCCCTTCTCCGCCAAAAACCAGGCGGTGGATACGCCGATGACGCCGGCGCCCAGGACAACTACTCGCATCGACTCTCCACAAAAGCCAATGGGCAAGACCCGCTTGCCCATTGGCCGTGCCAGCCGCGATCTGCCGTTACGGCTTCTTCGCGTGCTCGTAAACCGTCTTGCCGCGCAGATGGAAATAGTCCGACGCGAAATAGAAATTCTCGGAATGACCGACGAAGAGCAGGCCGTCCGGCTTCAGCAACGGCGCAAAGCGCTTGAGCACGCCGAACTGGGTGTCGCGGTCGAAATAAATCATCACATTGCGGCAGAAGATGGCATCGAACTGGCGCTTGACCGACCAGTTGCTCTCCACCAGGTTCAAACGCTGGAAGGTGATCATATTGCGCAGCTGGGCCTTGGCCTGGAAGCTGCCGTCCGGCTGCTTGTCGAAATACTTGGCGGCGTAGCCCGGCGGCAGGCGCGCCACCTTGTCTGCGGCGTAAATGCCCTTGCGGCCGGTTTCCAGCACACTGGTGTCCAAGTCCGTGGCCAACACGCTGATGCGCGCGCCCGGCACCGCCTCCAGCGCGGTGATCGCCAGCGAGTACGGCTCTTCGCCGGTGGACGAAGCCGCGCACCAGATCGCCAGTTCTCCGCCGGCCGTCGCTTTTTTCTTAAGATGCTCGGCCAGCAGCGGGAAATGGTGTTCTTCGCGGAAGAAGAAAGTCAGATTGGTGGTCAGCGCGTTAACGAACTGTTCGAACTCGCGCTTGCCGCTGATCGACTCCAGAAAATCGACGTAGGCGGCGAAGCCGGGCAGCTTCAGTTCGCGGATGCGACGCACCAGGCGGCCGTAAACCATGTCTTTCTTCGACGGGTTCAACGAAATGCCCGCTTCCTTGTAGATCAGTTTGCGAATGCGCTCGAAGTCGGCGTCGCTAAACGCGAACTCACGGGTGAATTCGATCTTCGGCAAGACGACGGGTGGCGGCTTATTCATTTTGTTGTCCCCATAAAAAAGGCCCGGGCAAAAGCCCGAGCCTGTATTCTACCGCGTCCGGATCACACCGAGAACGACGAACCACAACCGCAGGTGGTGGTGGCGTTCGGATTGCGGATCACGAACTGGGAGCCCTCCAGGCTTTCCTGATAATCGATTTCGGCGCCGACCAGGTACTGGTAGCTCATCGGATCCACCAGGAAGGTCACGCCTTGTCTCTCTATAGCGGTATCGTCTTCATTTGCAATTTCGTCAAATGTGAAACCGTATTGGAAGCCGGAGCAGCCGCCGCCGGTCACGAAGACGCGCAGTTTCAGATCGGGATTGCCTTCCTCGGCGATCAGCTCCTGCACCTTGGAACAAGCGCTTGCGCTGAAGTTGATCGGGGACGGCATTTCAGTTGCAGCAGTAGTCATGTCAAACCTCGCAATTCAGTTCCGGGGCCTTGAGAAACCCGCCAACGGTCCGCTAGCGGCCTGGCTGCGTGCGCGCTGCGGTTTCTCAAACCCCTTCTAAAGCCGGCAGAGCGGCATTCACCCACTATTTTAGTCGGATATTGGGGCCGATGGCGAGTCTTCAAGCGAACTAGTTCTTTCCGCGCATGCGCCGACGCCTCAAGGCAGCAAGGGAACGATGTCCAGTCCGGCCCGCTCCGGCTGGCCGAACATCAGGTTCATGTTCTGCACCGCCTGGCCGGCCGCGCCCTTGACCAGATTGTCTATCACCGACAACACCACCACGGTATCCCCGCCCTGCGGCCGGTGCGCGGCGATGCGGCAGACATTGGCGCCGCGCACCGAGCGCGTCTCCGGGTGGCTGCCGGCCGGCAGCACGTCGACGAAGTTCTCGCCCTCGTAGCGGCGCTCGAACAACGCCTGCACGTCCACGTCGGCCTTCAGCCGCGCGTAAAGCGTGGCGTGGATGCCGCGTATCATCGGCGTCAGGTGCGGCACGAAGGTCAGGCCCACCGGCTGCGCGGCCGCCCGGCCCAGGCCCTGGCGGATTTCAGGCAAATGCCGGTGACCGGACACGCCGTAAGCCTTGAAGGAATCACCCGCCTCGGCCAGCAAGGCGCCCACCTCCGCCTTGCGCCCTGCGCCGGACACGCCCGACTTGCAATCGGCGATCAGGCTGGAAAGCTCCACCGCGCCGGCTTCGATCAAGGGCAGGAAGCCCAATTGCACCGCGGTCGGATAGCAGCCCGGATTCGCCACCAGCCGCGCGCCGCGGATGGCCTCGCGGTTGATTTCCGGCAGACCGTACACCGCTTCGGCCACCAGGTCCGGCGAACCATGGCTCATGCCGTACCATTTTTCCCATTCGGCGACGTCCCGGATCCGGTAATCGGCGGCCAGATCCACCACCCGCACGCCGGCGGCCAGCAATTCTCGCGCCTCGTTCATCGCAATGCCGTTGGGTGTGGCGAAAAACACCACATCGCAATCCCGCAAGCGCGCTTCGTCGGGCGTGGAGAAGGCCAGATCGATGCGGCCTCTCAAGCTGGGGAACAGGTCGGCCACTTTCATGCCGGCCTCCTTGCGCGAGGTGACCGCGGTCACGCGCGCCGACGGATGGCCCGCCAGCAAGCGCAGCAGTTCGACACCCGTGTAGCCGGTGCCCCCGACGATTCCCACCTTGATCATGCCCATTCCTTTATGTAAAAGCGCGTCGCAAAAACGACAGTGTAGGCACTGCGATGCTGCCTTGCAATATGGATGGGATGGAAGCGGAGAAACGACAGGCAAGAAAAAACCGCCTGGCAAACGCAGGCGGTTTTCTTGAAAACAGAATTCGGCGAATTAACGCTTGGAGAACTGCTTGGCGCGGCGAGCTTTGCGCAGGCCGACTTTTTTACGCTCAACTTCACGAGCGTCGCGGGTCACGTAACCAGCAGCGGACAGAGCCGGCTTCAACGCGGTGTCGAAGTCGATCAGCGCGCGGGTGATGCCGTGACGGATCGCGCCGGCTTGGCCGGTTTCGCCGCCGCCGACAACGTTCACCTTGATGTCGAAGGACTCGAGGTTTTCGGTCAGCGCCAGCGGCTGGCGGATTACCATGCGGCCGGTTTCACGAGCGAAATATTCATCAACGGGCTTGCCGTTAACGATGATCTGGCCCGAGCCCTTTTGCATGAACACGCGAGCAACGGAGCTCTTGCGACGGCCGGTGCCGTAGTAGTATTTACCGTTCATTTCTACGCCTTAAAATCAGATTTCCAGCACTTTCGGCTGTTGAGCAGTGTGCGGATGCTCGGAACCGGAGTACACCTTGAGCTTCTTGATCATGGCGTAACCCAGCGGGCCCTTCGGCAGCATGCCTTTAACGGCTTTTTCCAGAACGCGCTCAGGGAACTTGTCTTGCAGTTCGGTGAAGCTGCGCTCGTAGATACCACCCGGGTAGCCGGAGTGACGGTAGTACTTCTTGTCTTGTGCCTTGGCACCGGTAACGCGCAGCTTCTCGACGTTGACCACGACGATGAAATCGCCGGTATCTACGTGCGGGGTGTATTCCGGCTTGTGCTTGCCACGCAGGCGACGGGCGATCTCAGCGGCGAGGCGGCCCAAAACCTTGTCGTTGGCATCGACCACAAACCAGTCGCGTTTAACCTCATGCGGCTTGGCAGAAAAGGTCTTCATGGAACTCTTCCATCGTAATTCTTGAAAGTTACGGATTCTATTACAGCCCCGATCCAGCTGTCAAACCCTTGTGAGACAACAGAAATCCGGCTACTTGACGGCGGTGCTCGCACAGAGGGGAAAATGCAGGCGGAATAAGGGGATTAGCGGCGGCGGGGCAAAAAAAAAGCGCAACATCTAGCTTTGTTGCGCCAAGTTCCACCTAAAGAAGGAGGATGGAGGAGACAACACCAAAACGCACACTTTGCATGCCACGTCCTGATGCAGGTTTCATTATCTGCATAGGTTTGCTTCATTGCAAGGCTTTTTGTGCATTGCACTATAAAGCGTGGCTTTTTACGCCACATTTGGCTGGAGTCTCTGTTAAATCAAGGACAAAAGCACTGCGGCACTGCAAGGAAAAAATAAGGCGATTTCATTTTTTACCCTGATTTCCCCGCCTGGCAACGCTAAGGCGGGAGCCCTGCCCCCGCCATGCTGTCTGACAATCGGCAAAGGCTTACAGCTTGATCGCCGCCGCCAAAGCCACTTCCATCATGTCGCGGAAAGTGGTTTGACGCTCTTCGGCGCTGGTGGCCTCGCCGGTGGGGATGATGTCGGACACGGTCAGAATGCCCACCGCGCGCGCGCCGTATTGCGCGGCCACGCTGTAGATGCCGGCCAGTTCCATCTCGATCACCTTGACCTGCATCTTGTCCAGCACTTCCAGCATACTGGGCTGAACGCCGTAGAACAGGTCGGCGGAGAACACATTGCCCACCGTCACCGGTTTGCCCTGCTCCGCCGCGGTGTCCACCACGGCGCGCAGCAGGCCGTAATCGGCGATGGCGGCGTAGTCGTGGTCGTTGAAGCGCATGCGGTTGACCTTGCTGTCGGTGGACGCGCCCATGGCGACGAACAGTTCGCGCAGCTTGATGTCCGGCGTCACCGCGCCGCAGGAACCGATGCGGATGATGTTCTTGACGCCGTAGTCCTTGATCAGCTCGGTGGTGTAGATGCTGGCGGACGGAATGCCCATGCCGTGGGCCATCACCGACAGGCGCTTGCCCTGGTAAGTGCCGGTGTAGCCGAACACATTGCGCACCGTGGTCACCAGCTTGGCGTCTTCCAGGAAGGTTTCCGCGATCATCTTGGCGCGCAGCGGATCGCCGGGCATCAATACGGTTTCGGCAAAATCGCCCGGCTGGGCGTTGATATGCGGGGTCGCCATCGTCTTTAGTCTCCAGATTCAAAAGAGCCCCGGCGCACAGACGCCGGGGCGTGCGTCATTCAGCCTCGCCTCACAGGAAGGACTGGCCGTAATCCATAGGGCTCAGGCCCAGGTGGGCCGCCACGGTCTGGCCGATGTCGGCGAAGGTGGCGCGCTCGCCCAGCGAGCCCGCCGGCACCTTCTTGCCGTAGCACAGCACCGGAATATGTTCGCGGGTATGGTCCGTGCCTTCCCAGGTGGGGTCGCAACCGTGGTCGGCGGACAGGATCAGGATATCGTCGTCGCCCAGCGCCGCCATCACTTCCGGCAGCCGCGCGTCGAACTCCTCCAGCGCGCGGGCGTAGCCGGCGGTGTCGCGGCGGTGGCCGTAGCTGGAGTCGAAGTCGACGAAGTTGGCCATGATGATGGCTGGGCGTTCGCCATGATCGCGCATCGCGCCCAGGGTGGCGTCCCACAGCTGATCAAAGCCGGTGGCCTTGTGCTTGTGGGTGATGCCCACATGGGCGTAGATGTCGGCGATCTTGCCGATGGACACCACGTCGCCGCCGGCCTTGGCCAGCTTTTCCAGCACCGTGGTTGCCGGCGGTTCCACCGCCAGGTCCTTGCGGTTGCCGGTGCGCACGAACTGGCCCTTGCCCTCGCCCACGAAGGGCCGCGCGATGACGCGGCCGATATTGTAGGGCTCCAGCAGTTCGCGGGTGATCTTGCACAGCTGATACAGCCGCTCCAGCCCGAACGTCTCTTCATGACAGGCGATCTGGAACACCGAATCCGCCGAGGTGTAGAAGATGGGCTTGCCGCTCTTCATATGCTCCTCGCCCAGACGGTCCAAAATCTCGGTGCCGGAGGCGTGGCAGTTGCCCAGATAGCCGGGCAGCTCCGCCTTGGCGACGATGGCGTCCAGCAGCTCCTGCGGGAAGCTGTTGTCGTGATCGCTGAAATAGCCCCAGTCGAACAGCACCGGCACGCCGGCGATTTCCCAATGGCCGGACGGCGTGTCCTTGCCGCTGGACAGCTCGCGCGCATAGCCGTAAGCCGCCACCGGCTCGGCCGGGTCCATGCCTTCCGGGAAATAGCCGGAGGACAAGCGGCAGGCGTGGCCCAAGCCCATGCGGGACAGATTGGGCAGGGTCAGCGCGCCGTGGCGGCCGACGTTGGCGCGGCCGGCGGCCGCCTCCATGGCGATGTGGCCCAGCGTATTGCTGCCGGCGTCGCCGAACTGCGGGGCGTCGGCGGCGGCGCCGATGCCCAGCGAGTCCAGAATCAGAATGATGGCTCGTTTCATATTGCCGCTCCGGGATTACTGCTGGCGAATCTTCTGATAGACCAGCGGCAGCGCGGAAGGTGCCGCGTCTGCCAGTTGGATCGCCGCCTTGAGGCGGCGCTCCGCGTCGGCGAAGCTGTTTTCGTCGGCCGCATGAATATAAGCCAAGGGCGCGCCGGCGTCGATGCGCTGGCCCAGCTCGACGAAGCGGGACAGACCAACGCGGAAGTCCAGCTCGTCGCTGGGCAGGCGGCGTCCGCCGCCCAGCGCGCACACCGCCATGCCGATGCCGCGGGTGTCCATGCCGCCGACGAAGCCGGCGCGTTCCGCAAACACCGGGCGCACGATGGGCGCGGCCGCCATATGGGAATCATAGTTCTCCATGAAGTCGGCCGGGCCGCCCAGCGCGGCCACCATGCGGCCGAAGATCTCGGCGGCGCGGCCGGAATCCAATGCGGTCTGCAGCTTGTCGCGCGCCTCGGCCTCGTCCTTGGCCAGCTTGCCCACCACCAGCATTTCGGCGCACAGCGCCATGGTCACTTCATGCAAACGCGGGTTGCGCTCGTCGCCCTTCAGATAACGCACCGCCTCGCGGGTTTCTATGCTGTTGCCGGCGGTCCAGGCCAGGGGCTGGCTCATTTCGGTGATCAGCGCACTGGTGGCCACGCCGGCGCCGTTGCCCACCTTGACGATGCGCTCGGCCAGCTCCACGGATTTCTCCATCGTCGGCATGAAGGCGCCGGTGCCGGCCTTCACGTCCATCACCAGGGCGTCCAGGCCGGCTGCCAGTTTCTTGGACAGGATGGACGCGGTGATCATCGCCACCGACTCCACCGTCGCAGTCACGTCGCGCACCGCGTAAACGCGGCGGTCTGCCGGCGCCAGGTCAGAAGTCTGGCCGATGATGGCCACGCCCACGTCCTTGACCACGCGGCGGAACTCGTCCGGGCTGGGGAAGGGGTTGTAGCCGGGGATCGCCGACAGCTTGTCCAGCGTGCCGCCGGTATGGCCCAGACCGCGGCCGGAGATCATCGGCACGAAGCCGCCGCAGGCGGCCACCATGGGCCCCAACATCAGCGATACCACGTCGCCGACTCCGCCGGTGGAATGCTTGTCCACCACTGGGCCCGGCAAATTAAGGTCGCCCCAGTGCATGCGGCGGCCGGAGTCGCGCATCGCCAAAGCCATGTGCACGTTTTCTTCCAGCGCCATGCCGTTGAAGTACACCGCCATGGTCAGCGCGGAGATTTGGCTGTCCGCCACGCTGCCATCGGTGATGCCGGCAACGAACTGCTGGATGTCCTGTTGCGACAGCGCCTGGCCGTCGCGTTTCTTGCGAATGATTTCCTGAGGCAAAAACATGGCATTCTCCCTGCCTTGCGCCTGCCGCGGCGAAACCCGCCGCGAGCAATAAATAATGGCCGGGACCCAATGCCACGGCCAAGAATTAAGAGCCGCTAACAAAACCGCTTAGCGCACCTGAGGCAAGGCGCACCGACGCAGGCAGTACTTGAGTACGACAAGTCGGTGCAACGCAGCATCAGGGGTTTTGTCAGCGGCGATGAAACGGCGAGCGATCAATAGCCGCTGATCGGCTTAACCTCGCCCCCTTCGATTTCCGCCTGCAAATTGCCCAGCAGGCCGGAAGCGCCGAAACGGAAGCGCTCGGCGCTCACCCAGCCCGCGCCCAGCAGATGCTCGGCCAAGTCCAGGTATTCCGCCGCCTCGGCCGCGGTGCGCACGCCGCCTGCGGCCTTGAAGCCGCAAGCGCCGCCGGTTTCGCGGATGGCGGACAGCATCACGCCGGCCGCTTCCAGCGTGGCGTTCACCGGCACCTTGCCGGTGGAGGTCTTGATGAAATCGGCGCCGGCCTGGATCGAGATCAGGCTGGCCTCGCGGATCAGCGCCTCGTCCTTCAGCTCGCCGCTTTCAATGATGACTTTCAGCGTCTTGCCTTCGCAGGCGTCCTTGCAGGCCGCCACCAGTTGCGCGCCCACCTCGCGGTTACCGGCCATCAGCGCGCGGTACGGGAACACCACGTCGACTTC
Organism: Chromobacterium sp. FG22; assembly: GCF_057809415.1. Lineage (NCBI taxonomy): Bacteria > Pseudomonadati > Pseudomonadota > Betaproteobacteria > Neisseriales > Chromobacteriaceae > Chromobacterium > Chromobacterium sp. FG22. The sequence continues at coordinate 216,428 of NZ_JBMDJX010000004.1, forward strand.
GTCCGCGCCGTAGGCGATCGCGGCGCGGGTTTCCGCCACCGCGACGGCGATGTCCTCATCGCCGGCCGGGAAGTTGGTGACGGTGGCCACTTTGACCTCGGGGCAGCCGGCCTCGCGCAGGGTTTTCTTGGCGATGGGCACGAAGCGCGGATACACGCAGACCGCGGCCACGGTGCCGGCGTCGCTCTTGGCCTTGCGGCACAGCGCGGCGACCTTGTCGTTGGTGTCGTCGTCGTTCAGCGTGGTGAGATCCATCAGGGACAGGGCGCGGCGGGCCGCGGCGATCAGTTCGGACATGAGCTAACAAACCTTTCAAAATTGAACGGCCAGGCGCGCTCGCCAAGCGTTCCAAAACTTCAGCGCCGCCGGCGGGCGGCGGCGCAAAAAAACCATTATGAAAATTTCTTTAAGTCAAAGCAATGCACAGCCACAGTGAACTTGTGCCAACGCAAACTCGGCCGCGCCTTAGAACGTGTTTACGATCTCGCAAGCTAAGGCGAGACAAGGCGTTGCGGCTGAGAAAGCGGAATGGTCAAGCGGTACATGAGCATTTTGAGCTTGGTTTCAACGCCCATTTCTATCCATCCCGCCGACGCGCAGCAGGCTTTGAACAGGCTCTTACAAACGCCGCGCCTCCTGCACCCCGCTCAACTCCATCATCCGCGACAGCACCCGGCTGATGTCCTGCACCTGGCGCACCTCCACGGTGAAACGCATGCGGGCGCGAGTGTCTCGCGACAGGGTGTTGACGCCGATCAGGTTCAGCTTCTCGCGCGACAGCACGTCGGACAGATCGCGCAGCAGGCCGGGCCGGTCCATGGCGATGATTTCGATGTCGATGGGGAAGACGCTGCTGCGCTGGTCGCCCCATTCCGCGGCGATCAACCGCTCCGGCGCTTCCACCGACAGTTTTTTCAGCGTCAGGCAGCTCGTGCGGTGAATGGAAATGCCGCGCCCCTTGGTGACGAAGCCCATCACCCCGTCCGGCGGCGCCGGCTTGCAGCACTTGGCCAGCACCGTCATCAGATTGTCCACGCCCTCGATCAACACGCCGCCCGCGTCGTGGCCGCCCTTGCTGGCCTTGACCAGGCTTTCCGGCGCCACGTCCGCCGGCGGCGGCGGCGCGAAGCTGACGATGGCGTTGGACACCACGCGCGTGGTCAGCTCGCCGTGGCCCAGCGCGCCGTACACTTCCTCCAGCTTGTCGTAGCCCAGCTTCTCCGCCAACGCGCCCAGATTGGGCTGCATATGGCTGTGGCGCGCCAGCTCGCGCTCGAACAACATCTTGCCGGTCTCGCGCACGGTGTCGGCGTTGAGCAGGCGGATGTGCTGGCGGATCTTGGAAATGGCGCGATGGCTCTTCACCCAGCCGTCGTGCAGCCAGTTCACCGACGGCCCGCCTTCCTTGGCGGTGATGATCTCCACCCGCTGGCCGTTTTGCAGCGGCGTGGACAAGGGCACGATCTGCCCTTCCACCTTGGCGCCGCGGCAGCGATGGCCCAGATTGGTGTGCACCGAATAGGCGAAATCGATGGGGGTGGCGCCAAACGGCAAGGCCATCACCCGGCCCTGCGGCGTCAGCACATAGATGGTGTCGGCGAACAGCTCGGTCTTGAACGCCTCGGCCAGGCCCTCGCGGTCCGACATCTCCTCGCGCCAGTCCAGCAACTGGCGCAGCCAGGAGATTTTCTCCTCATAGGCCGCGTCGCCCTTGCCGCCCTCCTTGTAGCGCCAATGCGCGGCCACGCCGAACTCGGCGTGCTCGTGCATCTCGAAGGTGCGGATCTGCACCTCCACCGCCTTGTCCTCCGGCCCGATCACCGCGGTGTGCAGGCTGCGGTAATTATTGGCCTTGGGATGGGAGATGTAGTCGTCGAACTCGCCGGGAATCGGCTGCCAGGTGCCGTGAATGATGCCCAGCGCCGTATAGCAGTCTGGCAGCCGCTCCACCAGGATGCGCACCGCGCGGATGTCGTAGAGCTCGGAGAAATCCAGCTTTTTCTTCTTCATCTTCTTCCAGATGGAGAAGATGTGCTTGGGCCGGCCGGCCACTTCCGCCTTGACCCCGGCGTTCTTCAGCTCCGCGCGCAGGGTGTCCAGCAGCCGGTCGATATAGTCGATGCGTTCCAGCCGGCGCTCGTCCAACAGTTTGGCGATGCGCTTGTAGCTGTCCGGCTCGGTATGGCGGAAGCCCAGGTCCTCCAGCTCCCACTTGATCTGCCACACCCCCAGGCGGTTTGCCAGCGGCGCGAACAGATCCAGGGTCTCGGTAGCGATGCGGCGGCGCACCGTCTCGTCCTCCACCTCGGCCAGGTAGTGCATGGTCTGGGTGCGCCAGGCCAGCTTGATCAGCACCACGCGGATGTCGGCCACCATGGCCAGCAGCATCTTGCGCATGGTTTCCGCCTGGCGCGCGCGCTCTTCCGGCGTGGACAGCTTGTCGATGCGCGCCAGCTCGGTGATGCGGCGCACGCCGTTGACCCCCTCCACCAGCACCGCCACCGTGGGATTGAAGGTTTCGCAGAGCCAGGGCTGCCAGTCCTCGCGGTAATCCGAAGCGGCGAACATCAAGGTGGCGACGATGGCGTCCGGCAACAGGTTCAGATCCGCCACGATGGCGGCGGCGGCCACCGCGTGACTGAACAAGTCCTCGCCGGTCTGGGCCATGGTCTTGCCGCAGTACAAGGCGCGCGCCTCGTCCAAGGCGCGAGTGAGCATCGCCTGCTCTTCTCCGCTCAGCGAAGAAGACAAGCCCTCCAGCCAGCGTTGCGGATTAGCCGCGTCTGCCAGGGTGTCAGCCATCGAACGAACTACGGAAACCATATCAACCCAGTAACTCAATCAAATCGTGTTTCGACAGCGCTCGGCTACTCGGCCAAACGCAACAACAGCCGGCGCACCGGCGCCGGCACCCCGGCGTCCGGGGCCACGGACAAGGGCAGCCACTGCCCGCTGTCCTCCATCGCTGCCTCCGCGCGCAGCGCGTCCAAGCGCAGCGGCACCGGCGTAATGATCAATCGGTAATGCGTAAACACATGCTCCAGTTCCGGCCAGGCCGGCAACACGTCGCCGTGGCCGTTGCGCGCCAGCCAGTCCTCGATCTGCAACGAAGTCTCAAACTCCGGCAAGGACAGCAAACCGCCCCAAATGCCGCTGGGCGGCCGCCGCAGCAGCCACACCTTGTCGCCATGGGTGGCCAGCAACATCACCGTATGGCGCGTGGGCACCGTCTTCTTCGGCCGCGGCGTCGGCAGCTCGCCGGTGCGGCCCTCGCGCGCCGCCGCGCAGCAGTCCACCATGGGACAGACGGTACAGGCCGGTTTGCCGCGGCTGCACACCGTGGCGCCCAGGTCCATCAAACCTTGAGTGTAGGCGCTCATCAGCGCCGCATCCTGCGGCAGCAACGCTTCGGCCAATCGCCACAAACGCTGTTCCACCGGCTTCTCGCCGGGGAAGCCGTCGATGCCGAAGCAACGGGTCAGCACGCGCTTGACGTTGCCGTCCAGAATGGTTTCCCGCTGGCCGAAAGCGAAAGAAGCAATCGCCGCGGCGGTGGAACGCCCCACGCCGGGCAGGCGCTCCAGTTGCTGGCGCTCGGCCGGAAAGCGGCCGCCAAACTCGGCCATCACCATCTGCGCCGCCTTGTGCAGATTGCGCGCCCGGCTGTAATAACCCAGGCCGCTCCACAAGGCCAGCACGTCCTCCTGCGGCGCGGCGGCCAGCGCCGTCACGTCCGGAAAGCGGGCGAGGAAGCGCGGGTAATATTCCAGCACGCTTTTGACCTGGGTCTGTTGCAGCATGATCTCGGACAGCCAGATCCGGTACGGGTCGCTGACCTGCCACGGCAGATCATGGCGTCCATGCGTTTTTTGCCAGGCGGTCAGGCGCGCGGCGAAGGAGCTGTGCAGCATCGTCTATCATCTTGAATCGAACCGGATATGGTAGCGGAAAGCCTCGCTGTCACCAAGCAGCCTCCGGACAAATAAGTTAAAATCAAAGAATTGCTTAAAAGTCTGCTTACTCAAGGAAGTTCCATGTCCAGTTTCCGTTCCCGCCAGCGTGCCAATATGCGCCGCGAATTCAATAGCCGCGACAATGAGGCCAGTTCGCCGGCAGGCGGAGACAGCCCGGCCGGCAAAAGCCCCGTGATCCAGAAGAAAGCGCCTTCGGCCGACGCCGCGCCGCGCGCGCCTTATTCCGGCCCGCGTCCGGGCAACGCCAAGCCCAATTGGCAAGACCGCGGCCCAGGACAGGGACAAGGCCCGCGCGACGGCGGCAAGCGCGGCCCCTATCAGGGACGCGACCAACAGGCCGGGCGCGACAAGCCGTATGGCAACGACCGCCGGCCGCAAGGCCAGCAGCGCTTTGAGCGCAACGAAGGCCAAGACAGCTTCAATAAGGACCGCTTCAATAAAGAACGCGGCAACAATTGGCAGCCGCGCAGCTTCGCCCGCGACGGCGAAGAACGCCCGCAAGGCAGCGGCCCCAAGAAGCCCTTCCATCACCGCGAAGACCGCGAGCCGCGCGACTACAGCCGCGACCGCGGCCCATCCGGCCGCAAGCCGCTGAACGCCGCCGCGGACGTGGAGCCGGAACGCAAACCGTATAGCCGCGACCGCGGCCCGTCCGGCCGCAAACCGCTGCATCTGGAGCGGGACGGCGAACAAGGCGCGCCGCAGGGCAAGCCGCGCTGGCAGCAACGCGACGGCGAACGCCATGTCGATCAGCCGCGCAAGCCGTTCAATCCTTCCAGCGATCGCGAACAGCGCTTCCGCCGCGACGACGCCGAACAGGCGCCGCGCAAGCCTTGGCAGGAACGCCAGCACAGCGAGCAGCGCGAAGAGGGTCCGCGCAAACTGTTCGGCAAGCCGGCCAATCGCGACAACAACTTCCGTCGCGACGACGCCGAGCAGGCGCCGCGCAAACCGTGGCAAGAACGCCAGCACGGCGACCGCGACAACCGTTTCCGCCGCGACGACGCCGAGCAAGCGCCGCGCAAGCCCTGGCAGGAGCGCGAACACGGCGACCGCGACAACCGTTTCCGCCGCGACGACGCCGGGCAAGCGCCGCGCAAGCCCTGGCAGGAACGCCAGCACGGCGACCGCGACAACCGCTTCCAGCGTGACGACGCCGAACAAGCGCCGCGCAAGCCGTGGCAGCAAAACGAGCCCGCTGAACGCGGCGAGGGCGGCCCGCGCAAACTGTTCGGCAAATCCGCCGAACGCGACAACCGCAGCCGCCGCGACGACGCCGAACCAGCGCCGCGCCAGGACCGTCCGCAAGGCGAACCGGCCGAGCGTAGCGAAGGCGGCACGCGCAAGCTGTTCAGCAAGCCGTCCTACCGCGACGACGCCGAACGCGCGCCGCGCCAAAGCTGGCAACAGGAAGAACGCCCGCGCCACGAGCGTCGCGAAGGCGAAGCCCGTCAGTTGTTCGGCAAGCCGGGCGCCGGCAGCCTGAAACCGCTGGGCGACCAGCACCGCGTGGAAACCCGCGGCGAGCATCGCCACGCCGACGCGCCGCGTCATGCGCCGTCCGAACGCCAGGCCCCGAGCCTGACCCAGGTGCGCGACAGCGTGCTGTCCTTGTTCGCCCCCTGCCCGCGCGGCCTGGAAGCCATCCTGGCCGACGAGTTGCGCGGCCTGGGCGCGCGCGACATCGCCACCGCCGACGGCGGCGTGGCCTTCGCCGGCGACCGCGATCTGCTGATGGCGGCCAACCTGCACAGCCGCACCGCCAGCCGCGTGCTGCTGCAACTGGCCCAGGGCGGCTACCGCAATGAACAAGACATCTACCGCCTGGCGATGAATGTGGACTGGCCGCGCTGGTTCGACGTGTCCAACAGCATCAAGCTGAAGACCGACGCCATCCGCTGCCACTTCAAGAGCCAGGACTTCATCTCGCTGAAGGTGAAGGACGCGATCTGCGACCGCTTCCGCCAGGCGCAACTGGGCCGACCCAATGTCGACACCCGCCACCCGGACGTGCGCGTCCACGTCTTCCTGACCGAAGACAGCGCCACCATCTACCTGGACACCAGCGGCGAACCGCTGTTCAAGCGCGGCTGGCGCCAGGAAACCGGCGACGCGCCGCTGCGTGAAAACCTGGCCGCCGGCATCCTGATGCTGACCGGCTACAACGGCAGCCAGCCGCTGCTGGACCCGATGTGCGGCAGCGGCACCTTCCTGGTGGAAGCCGCCGACATCGCGCTGAACCGCGCGCCGGGCCGCCAACGCAAATTCGCCTTCCAGAAACTGCGCGGCTTCGATTCCGCCAGCTGGGAAAAACTGCTGCTGGACGCCCAGCACGCGGAAAAACCGCTGGCCAAGCTGGCGATCAACGGCTCCGACCGCGACCAGGCCATCATCAACGTCGCCAAGGACAACCTGGAACGCGCCGGCCTCTCCGGCCTGGTGGAACTGCAAGCGATGGACGTGCTGGACGCCCGCCCCAACGGCGAAAACGGCATCCTGGTGGCCAACCCGCCCTACGGCGTGCGCATGGACGAACTGGACCAGCTGGCCGAGTGGTATCCGCTGCTGGGCGACTGGCTGAAGGCCCACTTCGCCGGCTGGCACGCCAACCTGTTCAGCGGCGACCTGCGCCTGGCCAAGCTGATCCATCTGTCGCCCAAGCGCCGCACCCCGCTGTACAACGGCTCGCTGCAATGCCGGCTGTTCGTCATCAATATGGTGGAAGGCAGCGCCCGCAAGGAAAAACCGGGCGAGCAGGCTGAAATCATCGAGCAGGACGATCACGCCGCGGAGTAACACCGCGCGCGGACAGCAAAACGGCGAGCCATGGCTCGCCGTTTTTCATGGAGCACTCCCGCGGAGTGCCCCAAGATTGAACCATGCGGTGTTTAAGCCGTTTTGAGGTCCATGGCCTCCGCCCGCTCCTCGATCGCCGCCTCCACCCATTCGTTCAAGCTCTTGGACTCGGCCGACGCCGCTGCCGCCGCCATTTCATGCAAGCGCGGCGCAATGCGCACATTGAATTTTCCCGAATAGGTTTTAAGAGGCTGCAGCCCCTTCTCGCGGCATGCGTCCAGATACACGCGCAGCGATATTTCGGCTTCTCGTTTGAGACTTGCGACATCGCCTGCATAAAAATCCGCTCCGCCGCTCAAGCCCAGAAACTCGCCGCGAAACATGTCAATTTCCGGGTCATAGCTGATCACAGCTCGGTAGCCTTCAATCTGCAGAATATTCTTCATGGAGTCACCCCGTTGGTTTCCAGCCATTTTCTAATTGCGGCCACCGCGCCTTTGTCCGTATCCGGAGAAGGATGGGGCCGATGAAACACCCTCACCACACCGAATAAGGCAACGCAGATACGCGACCCTTCGCGCTCCTCGATCTCCGCGCCAAGCTCCAAAAACAAAGCCTCAATATCGCTCCACCGGATATTGGCGCTGACTGGACGCGTGAAGATCAACTGCAAGGTGATCAAGTGTTTTCGTTTCACACTCAACTGGTACCATAAATCAGTACCAAAATCAATATCATCGGATAAGACCGACAACACAGCACAGCTGGACGCTGCCGCTTGACCCCACCCAGCCCATCGGCAACAATCGCCGCGTGCCGTTTCACTTAACGGCGCTGGGTGTGAGAGCCCATATAAAGGAAAAAGGGGGATGCCACTGTGTAACAGTCGCGTCCGAAACGCTATTGTCTTGCCATCCGGCGGGCCGTGGCGGGGAGGCCTTAACGGCCTACCGGTTTCCTTTTTCCCGGTCTCTCAACCTCGTCACGCGCCTGCCAGCCCGTTTGAGAGCGAGCCCGCAGGCGGACCACGAAAAAGGAGCGTTCCCCATGTTGGTTCTACCCTTGTTCAGCTATCCCCCGCCCCGCGACACGCCGGCCCGCGCCCCGCTTCCGGAGGCTCAGCCATGAATCCCGTCCCCAGCCTCATCGAACTAGACCGCCTGATCCAGCAGCTGCACGCGCAGCGCCTCTGCGAATCCGAACTGGAACGGCTGGCGCAATGCAGCCGACACGTCCACGACATCTGTCACACCGCCTCGCTGGAACTGGGCCAGATCAGCAGCGCGCTGGCCGGACTGCTGACGCTGCTGGACCAGTCCGAGATCGAGCATCTGGCGCGCGAGCAGATGTATTGTCTGCTCGAGCCCTACGCTCGTCGTTTGCAACAAGCTTATGAAGCCTTGCAGGAACTGAGCTGATCTCGTCAACGCCCGCCAGCCCTGCCTGGCGGGCAGACTGAGGCGGCAAGCCAAACGAATAAAACCGTCGCAATCCGGACTAACCCATTCGGCATCGCCGTGAGATAATCCCGCCCGGACGCGCGCTTAAAAATCCAGAGCCTTACGCACAGGGCCTGCGCGCCATTGACACCACTCAACGCTGCAAGCACACACCATGCAAACCTCTTTCCTGTCCGCCACCGTCCTGCTGATCCTGATCACCGATCCGCTGGGCAATATTCCGCTGTTCATCGCCGCGCTCAAGCAGGTCAAGCCGGAACGCCGCCGCCGCGTGGTCTACCGCGAATGCCTGATCGCCTTCCTGGTGCTGTCCGCCTTCATGTTCTTTGGCCGCAACTTCCTGGACCTGATGCATCTGACCGACGATTCGATGCGGGTGGCCGGCGGCGTGATCCTGTTCCTGATCGCCATCAAGATGATCTTCCCCGGCGAGGGCAGCGTGTTCGGCGGCGACAAGATGCACGGCGAGCCCTTCATCGTGCCGATCGCCGTGCCGCTGATCGCCGGCCCGTCGGCGATGGCCACCGTGCTGCTGATGTCCACCCGCGAACCGGAGCGGATGCTGGAATGGCTGGGGGCGCTAACCATCTGCATGCTGGTGACGCTGCTGGTGTTTCTCTTCTCCGGCAAGCTGCAAAAGCTGCTGGGCGAGCAGGCGATCACCGCGCTGGAGCGGCTGATGGGCCTGGTTCTGACCGCGATCTCGATCGAGATGCTGCTGGGCGGCGTGGCGTCCTACATCAAACAATTCCACTGAGCTTCGCGCTCCTAGGCGGCCCAGCCTAACGGTAATGTTTGCGCAGCGCGTCCACCACGCCGTCGCGCTGCATATTGAGCAGCGTCTTGTTGAGTTTCAGCACGATGCGCTCATCCATTCCCGGGTTGCAGGCCAGATACATCTGCACCGTGTTGAAGCTGAACAGCAGTCGGATGGGCAGCCGGTTGGCGGAGGCGATGTAGGCGCCGCTGAACTCGCCGCTGGCCCAAAAGTCGATATGGCCGGCCACCAGCTTTCTGGCGTTCAAATCGTCCGCTCTCGCCAGCTCCAGCTTGAAACCCAGATCGGCCAGATACTGCGACATCCCCGAGCCCTTGTAGCTGCCTATGGTGAAGCCGCGCGCGTCGTCCAGCGCGGCCACCCCCGCCGGGCTGTGAGGGCCGGCGAACAGGCTCCAGGAGTTGCTGACCAGCGGCCCCACCCATTTGAACTGACTCTCCCGGCTGGGCGTGCGCGAAGTCGAGTAAACGCAGCTATTGTCTTCCTGCTGGGCGATGGCGTAGGCGCGCAGCCAGGGCAGCAACTCCATGCTGTACGGGATGCCCGCGCGCTGGAACATTTCGCGCAGGATGTCAGTGGACAGGCCGCCGATCTTGCCCTCCTCCAGCGCGATGTTGAACGGCGGGTAATCCTCGGTCAGCAAACGGATGCGGGGCGATGTCGACTCCGCCCGGCCGCAGACGGCGAGCGCGCCCAGCAACAGGGCGGCGTGGACAAAGGCGAGCTTCATGGCGGCATACCTCCCGCGGAATTCTGACGACGCGTCTTACCAAGCATAGAAGCTGACGGCTGGCCAACAGCGGCGATTTACTTCGTGTTGGGGTTATCCCGCATAGGGATATCGGCAATTCGTCCCCGCGCTTCCTCTTGCTAGCATCCGCAATCATGGGCCGTTAAGAGCCCGCTTTTGATTGCATAACAACTTCGGCCCGCCCCGAGCCGAAGTCAGACAACGCTACAGGGACCGCGATGCAGACCAAAACCCCCCTCTACCAGCGCCTTTATTTCCAGGTGCTGCTGGCCATTTTCCTCGGCGTGATGCTCGGCGCCTTCGTTCCCGACCTGGGCGCGAAGATGAAACCGCTGGGCGACGCCTTCATCAAACTGATCAAGATGATGATCGCCCCCATCATCTTCGCCACCGTGGTGGTGGGCATCGCCAAGATGGGCGATATGAAGGAAGTGGGCCGCGTGGGCGTGAAAGCGCTGTTCTACTTTGAAGCCGTCACCACGCTGGCGCTGGTGATCGGCCTGGTGGTGGTGAATGTGCTCAAGCCCGGCGCCGGCCTCAATGTGGACCCGAGCACGCTGGACGCGCACTCGGTGGCCAAGTACGCCGCCAACGCCAAGGAGATGAGCAGCATTGATTTCCTGATGCACATCATTCCGGATACGGTGGTGGGCGCGTTCGCCAACGGCGAAATCCTGCAGGTACTGACCTTCTCGGTGCTGCTGGGCCTGGCGCTGACCAAGATGGGCGATAACGGCAAGACCATCGTCCACATTCTGGACGAGTTCTCCCATGCTTTGTTCGGCGTGATCAATATGCTGATGAAGCTGGCCCCCATCGGCGCCTTCGGCGCGATGGCCTTCACCATCGGCAAATACGGCGTGGGTTCGCTGAAACAGCTGGGTTTCCTGATGCTCTGCGTCTACCTGACCTGTTTCGCCTTCGTCTTCGTGGTGCTGGGCACCATCGCCAAGCTCAACGGCTTCAGCCTGTGGCGCTTCCTGATTTACATCAAGGAGGAGTTGCTGCTGGTATTGGGCACGTCTTCGTCCGAGTCCGCGCTGCCGGGCATCATGAAGAAGCTGGAAAACCTGGGCTGCTCCAAACCGGTGGTGGGCATGGTGATTCCCACCGGCTACTCCTTCAATCTGGACGGCACCTCCATCTATCTGACCATGGCCGCCATCTTCATCGCCCAAGCCACCAATGTAGAGCTGACGCTGGCGGAGGAGCTGGGCCTGCTGGGCGTGCTGCTGCTCACGTCCAAGGGCGCGGCGGCGGTGACCGGCGGCGGCTTCATCACCCTGGCCGCCACGCTGGCCACGCTGGGCGGCAAGCTGCCGGTATCCGGCCTGGCGCTGCTGATCGGCATCGACCGCTTCATGTCCGAGGCCCGCGCCATCACCAATCTGATCGGCAACGGCGTGGCCACCATCGTGGTGGCGCGCTGGGAGAAGGCGCTGGACGAAGAACGCATGCGCCGCGTGCTGGCCGGCGAGCCGGTGCTGCCGGAGGAGCCGGCCGCCGCGCCGCTGCCGGCGCAACTGGCCGCCGCGGAAGCCGCCCGGTCCTAAGCTTTTGTTTTCCCAGCCCTTACAGCCTGCGTTCGCGCAGGCTTTTTTTATGCTCTTAGCACAGCGGCGGCTTGATTTTGCCGCTGCGTGGTCCACGATAGAAGCATGGGCATTGGGAGACGAGAATGAGCGACTTCATGTTGCAATACGGCGATGAGTTGTTGCCGGTGGAGGGGGACTTTCCCGAAGTGGGCGCCTATCTGCCCAGCTTCATGCTGGTGGGCGACGGCAAGCAGGACGTGTCGCTGGAAGGCCTGGGCGGCGTGCCCAAGCTGATTTTGACCCTGCTGTCGCTGGACGAATACGAGCATGGCGGCCAATACCTGCTGCAGGAGACGCGGCGTTTCCTGGAGCGCTGGCCGCAAATCAGCCTGGCGGTGATCACCGTGGATTCGCCGTCTTCGCTGGCGCGGGCCCGGCGCGAGCACGGCCTGCCCCACGTCACCCTGCTGTCCACGCTGCGCGGCCGCGATTTCCACAAACATTACGGGGTGCTGATCCGCGAATATCCGCTCAGCGGCTACACCGCGCCCGCCCTGCTGCTGGCCGACGGCAGCAACACCATTCATTACGCCGAGCGGCTGCGCAACACCCAGGATCTGTTCGACTTCGACAAGATCAACCACTTGCTGCGCGAAGCCGAGGAACAGGCGCTGGAGGCGCAGCAGGAACTGGAGCATGAGGAGCAGTTGAAGGACGAAGGGCCGTCACAGTAAGCCCCCAATAACGACACGGGCCCGGCCTGCTTGCGCAGCGCCGGGCCCGTTCGCGTTGCAGGGGGACAACGGTTTACGGCAGCACTTCCACCAGCTTGGCGTCCACCTTGGTCGACGTCAGTTCCTTGTCCACTTCGCCGACGATGCGCAGCTTGCTGTTCTGGTCGATCTTTTGCGCCGGCAGGCGTTTCTGGCTGATCTTCACCGTCATGGTGCCGGTGGCGTCGCGGAATTCGTAACGCTTGTGGTCGATCTGACGAACGATCTTGCCTTCCAGCGTCACCGGGGTGTCGTCGGCGGCTTTTTGCGCGGCGGCCACGGTGGTGACGGCGGCCGGCACGCCGGGGCCGGTGAATTCCGCCTGGGCGGCGAAAGGCAGGGACAGCGCGGCGGCGGTGAGCAGAACGGTGATGGTTTTCATGTTTGGACTCCTAGTGTGTTGTCGATGTCTGGATTACAACACGGCAGCCTTAACCGAAACTTAAAGCCAGCTTGTCGCCCAATACGCGCCGGGAAGGCTCCAGATCCACCGCGTAGCCCTGCTTGGCCAATTGCAGCCTATCGCCGTAGTGCCGGCCTTCAGCCTGAATCCGTTGTTCAATCCCTTGCAAGGATTGCTTGAGCGCCGCGCCCAGGCGATCCAGCTTCCCATCCAGCTCCGCGCCTTGGCGATTATTGAATTGCCGGCTGCCCGCGACAATGGCGCCCCAGCGCTGGCAATCGGCGCGCAAAGCGCCCAGATCCGGATACACGCCTTGTTCCAACGCGCGATTGGAGCAGGCGGTCAGCACCTGAGCCAGCGCGGAGGCCTCCTTGGCCGGCCTGGCGTCCAGATAACGCGGGATGACGATGTCCAACGAGGCTTTGACGGGAGTGCTACGAAATAACTGCATGACGGGCTTCCTATTGGCGTTCATGAATCGATGCGCTCAAGCATAGCCCCGCGTCCGCGCCCGCCGCTTGCAAGAAGCGCCGGACAAAACAAAACCGCCCGGCAAGCGGGCGGTTTGAAAGCGGTGAAACAGGGATTAGCTGTTCAGTTCACGCGCCAGGTACAACCAGGTTTCCACCACGGTGTCCGGGTTCAGGGACACGGTTTCGATGCCCTCTTCCACCAGCCACTTGGCGAAGTCCGGATGGTCCGACGGGCCTTGGCCGCAGATGCCGATGTACTTGCCTTGCTTGCGGCAAGCCTGGATCGCCATGTGCAGCATGACCTTGACCGCTTCGTTGCGCTCGTCGAAGGTGGAGGCGATCGGGCCGCCGGAGTCGCGGTCCACGCCCAGCGTCAGCTGGGTCATGTCGTTGGAGCCGATGGAGAAGCCGTCGAAATGCTGCAGGAACTTGTCGGCCAACACGGCGTTGGTCGGCAGTTCGCACATCATGATCAGGCGCAGGCCGTTTTCGCCGCGCTTGAGGCCGTTGGCGGCCAGGATCTCCACCACTTGCTCGGCTTCGGACAGGGTGCGCACAAAGGGAATCATCACTTCCACATTGGTCAGACCCATCACGTCGCGCACTTTCTTGATGGCGCGGCATTCCAGTTCAAAGCAATCGCGGAAGGATTCGGCCACATAGCGGGCGGCGCCGCGGAAGCCAATCATCGGGTTTTCTTCGTGCGGCTCGTACAGCTGGCCGCCGATCAGGTTGGCGTACTCGTTCGACTTGAAGTCGGACATGCGCACGATGACCTTTTTCGGATAGAAAGCCGCGGCCAGGGTGGACACGCCTTCGGCGATCTTGTCCACGTAGAAGTCCACCGGGCTGGCGTAACCGGCGATGCGGTCGCTGATGGTGGCTTTCAGATCCGCCGGCAGCTTGTCGAACTCCAACAGCGCTTTCGGGTGGATGCCGATCTGACGGTTGATCACGAACTCCATGCGCGCCAGACCCACGCCTTCGTTCGGCAGCTGCGCGAAGTCGAAAGCCAGTTCCGGATTGCCCACGTTCATCATGATCTTGACCGGGGCCTTGGGCATCTTGTCCAGTTCCAGGTCGATCACTTCCACGTCCAGCAGGCCGTCGTAGATATTGCCGGTGTCGCCTTCGGCGCAGGACACGGTCACCTGCATGCCTTCGGACAGCACCTGGGTGGCGTCGCCGCAGCCCACCACGGCCGGGATGCCCAGCTCGCGCGCGATGATGGCCGCGTGGCAGGTACGGCCGCCGCGGTTGGTGACGATGGCGGCGGCGCGTTTCATCACCGGTTCCCAATCCGGGTCGGTCATGTCGGTCACCAGCACGTCGCCCGGCTTGACGCGGTCCATCTCGGACGCGTCCTTGATGGTGCGCACCACGCCCTGGCCGATCTTCTGACCAATGGCGCGGCCTTCGCACAGCACTTGCGATTTGCTGTTCAGGCGATAGCGGCGCAGGGTGTCCTTGCGGTCTTCCTGCGACTTCACCGTTTCCGGACGCGCCTGCAGGATGTAGAGCTTGCCGTCGTGGCCGTCGCGGCCCCATTCGATGTCCATCGGACGACCGTAGTGCTTCTCGATGATCAGCGCGTATTCGGCCAGTTCAGCCACTTCGGCGTCGCTGATGGAGAATTGCTGGCGCTCCGCCGGGGACACGTCCACGGTCTTGACCGAGCGGCCGGCTTGCGAGGCATCGGTGAACTCCATCTTGATCAGCTTGGAGCCCATGGTTTTGCGCAGCACCGCCGGACGGCCGGCTTTCAGCGTCGGCTTGTGCACGTAGAATTCGTCGGGGTTTACCGCGCCCTGCACCACGGTTTCGCCCAGGCCGTAGGATGCGGTGATGAACACCACGTCGTCAAAGCCGGATTCGGTGTCGATGGTGAACATCACGCCGGCCGCGCCGCAGTCGGAACGCACCATGCGCTGCACGCCGGCGGACAAAGCCACCACGTCGTGCTCAAAGCCTTTGTGCACGCGGTAGGAAATGGCGCGGTCGTTATAGAGGGAGGCGAAAACGTGCTTCATCGCATCCTTGACATTGTCAAGGCCGCGGATATTCAGGAAGGTTTCTTGCTGGCCTGCGAACGAGGCGTCGGGGAGGTCTTCTGCGGTGGCGGAGGAACGGACTGCAACGGAGATGTCGGCGCCGCCGGCATCGGCCACCATCTGATCCCAGGCCTCTTTGATATCGGCGTCAAGCTTGGCGGGGAACGGGGTATCGATGATCCATTGCCGGATTTCCTTGCCGATTCGGGCCAGTTCGCTGACATCGTCGATGTCCAGCTTGGCCAGCGCGGCGCTGATCTTTTCGGCCAGGCCATTGTGCTGCAGAAAATCCCGGTAAGCCTGCGCCGTGGTGGCAAAGCCCCCCGGGACGCGAACCCCGGAGCCAGCCAGTTGGCTGATCATTTCACCAAGGGAGGCGTTCTTGCCGCCTACCTGCTCCACATCGGTCATGCGCAGTTTCTCGAACCAGATGACGTAGTTCTCAGCCATCACTTCACTTCCTGTGTTGGATTGGGACGATAGGGCCGCATTCTAGCCGAATTACGTGCCAGATGCGTAGCGTCTTTTGCAGCGCAACACGGGTTTTCGGCCGAACGAGGACAAGCATTGCAACAGAATCAATAAGTTGACGGACATTCCTGATGAAAATGATTGTCAAAACCGTGTAATTTACGCACTACATGATTGGCCGGCTCTCGCCGCGGGTTTCTTCGCGGCCTTTCAGAGTATAGAATCCCTTGAACCCCGGGCGCCCCAGCAATGCGCGGCAGGCGCGGTTCCGGCCTCGTTCACTCGCAATACAGGTGTTTGCATGCCCCACCATCTCCGCTCCGCCTTCTTCGTTTCCGATCGCACCGGCATCACCGCCGAATCGCTGGGGCACACGCTGCTGACCCAGTTCGACACCGTGGAATTCAAGCGCGAGACCATTCCCTTCGTCGACACCGTGGAAAAGGCGCAGGCGCTGGCCGAGGTCATCCGCCAGGTGTCGGAAACCGATCACCTGAAGCCGCTGGTGTTCACCAGCATCATCAACCCGGACGTGCGCAGCGCGCTGCAGGTTGAGAACGCGGTGATGATAGATTTCTTCGATACCTTCATCGGCCAATTGGAGCAGGAAATCGGTCAGCGCGCCTCGCTGAGCGTGGGCAAGGCCCACGGCATGGTCAACGAGGAGAAGTACGATCACCGCATCGAAGCGGTCAACTTCTCGCTGAACCACGACGACGGCGTCAAATTGAAGGACTTGCACGAGGCGGACGTGATCCTGGTGGGCGTGTCCCGCTCCGGCAAGACGCCGACCTGCCTGTATCTGGCGCTGCAATACGGCATCCGCGCCGCCAACTACCCGCTGACGCCGGAAGACCTGGGCAGCCCGACCTTGCCCAAGCTGCTGCTGCCGTTCAAGGACAAGATCTTCGGCCTGACCATCGATCCGGCGCGCTTGCATCACATCCGCTCCGAGCGCCGGCCGGACTCCAAATACGCCAGCATGGACAATTGCCGCCGCGAGGTGAACGAGGCCGAATCCATGTTCCGCCACCACGGCGTGCCCTTCATCAGCACCACCCACAAGTCCATCGAGGAAATCGCCTCCACCATCATGCATAAGGCGGCGCTGGGCCGACGCTTCTAAGCACCTGTTCACTGCCTGCCGCGCTTCGTGAGACGCGGCGCGGTGGGCTCCGCTTCGAAATCCTCACGTAGCACCCATACATTCCGCTTCCTCAGCGGTTTTCCCTTGTCTCGCTCTTGCTCGCGGGACTTTGAACCGACGCTAAGCCCAGCCCTCAAGCCCCGAAAACAGCCGGCATCGTCCGGCTTTTTTCATGCCGTCGCGCTGCCTACCCCACAGCCAATATCCATATAGCACTTTGTTTATTATCACTTTTTTACAATTCAGGCCGGAACATATAGCAAGCAGGCGCTCTCCAACAGGCATCTTGAATCCACTGCCGGACTATTCCGATGCATATCGTCGCCATCGCCGCCCCGCCCAGATCCGCTGTCTCGCCGTTGAAGGAAGTGGGCGCCGTCGCCGCCAAGACCGACAGCCGCGCCGCCGCCAGCGACCCGCGCAAGGAGATGGCGGAGTTTCTCACCCCTCATCCGCAATCTCCCGCGCTCGACGGGGACGCCCCGCCCCGCGGCGAGTCTTTCGAGCGGCTGCTGCGCCAGGCCCAGAGCGCGGTCGGACGCAAGGACGCTTCGCCTTATTCCGAAGACCTGATGCCGCCAGCCGGCAGCCTGTTGCACGTGGTGGCGTGAACGCGGCACTTGACGCTGCTTTGCCCGCCGTGCTCTGATAAAGCCCATGAACTACGCAACCGCATCCGCAACCTTCTTTTGGTGGTGGCGCCTGAACTAAGGCGGCGCCGGCGTTTGCATACCCAAAACCCGGAAGCTGCCGATACGGCGGCATAGGGTTTCCAGCAGTACTCCTCCCCCCGGATCGGCAGTTTCCAACAAGCTCAAGCTTACTGGAGACCACTGTTATGAATCTGGACAGCATCACAGCCAAAGACATCATCCTGACCGGCGACCGCACCACCGGACAATTGCATCTGGGCCACTACGTCGGCTCGCTGCGCAACCGCGTGATCCTGCAAGACCGTTGCCGCCAGTTCCTGCTGCTCGCCGACGCCCAGGCGCTGACCGACAATATGGGCAACTATCTGAAGGTCCGCGACAATGTGCTGCAGGTGGCGCTGGATTATCTGGCGGTGGGCATAGACCCGGAAAAAAGCACCGTCTTCATCCAGAGCCTGGTGCCGGAGCTGACCGAGCTGTCTTCCTACTATCTCAATCTGGTCACCGTGGCGCGTCTGGAGCGCAATCCCACCATCAAGGACGAGATCAAGCAGCGCGGCTACGAGCGCGACATCCCCGCCGGCTTCCTCACCTACCCCGCCGCCCAGGCCGCCGACATCACCGCCTTCAAGGCCAGCATCGTGCCGGTGGGCGAAGACCAGATTCCGATGATTGAGCAGACCAACGAGATCGTGCGCCGCTTCAACGGCAGCGTGGATCGGGCGGTGCTGGTGGAAGCGCGGGCGGTGGTGCCGGAGCAAGGCTCGCGTCTGCCCGGCATCGACGGCAAGGCCAAGATGTCCAAATCGCTGGGCAACACCATCACTTTGTCGGCCACGCCGGACGAGATCCGCCAGGCGGTGAAGATGATGTACACCGACCCCAATCACCTGCGCGTGGCCGATCCGGGCCAGGTGGAAGGCAATGTGGTGTTCACCTATCTGGACGTGTTCCATTCCGACACGGAGCAGGTGGCGGAATGGAAGGAGCATTATCGCCGCGGCGGCCTGGGCGACACCGTGATCAAGAAGCAGTTGGAAGAATGCCTGCAGACCCTGCTGGAGCCGATCCGCGCCCGCCGCGAGCAGTACGCGCGCGATCCGGCGGCGGTAATGGCGATGCTGAAGACCGGCACCCAGCGCGCGCGCGAAGTGGCGGCCGCCACGCTGGCCGAGGTTAAGGCGGCGATGGGCTTGAACTACTACTAAGAGCCTTTTTACGATCTGCTGCGCGTCGGCGAGACCGCGTTGAAAACACACTCTTTTAAGAGGAGAGCACCGCATGGAACAAGTCTACCAATGCCAAAATCTGGAAGAGGTGCGCGGCCAGATCGACCGCATCGACCGCGCGCTGGTGGCGCTGATCGCCGAGCGCGGCCTTTACGTGCGCCAGGCGGCGGCGTTCAAGCACAGCCGGGAAGAAGTGGAAGGCGGCAAACGCGTCGATCAGGTGATGCGCCGCGTCGAGCGTCTGGCCGGCGAACTGGGCGCCGACGCGGCGCTGACCGCTGCGGTCTACCGCACGATGATAGAGTACTTCATCGCCGATGAAATGGCGGCCTTCCGCGCCAAAGCGGCTGCCGATTGAGGCGGAGGCCGGCTTTCCCTACAATCGCTTCCATCCGCTGACCGCCGGCCGCCCTCCGCGGCCGGCGTTTTTCCCGCGGCCGGAGAACCTGAATGAACAAGATTGCCCTGTTGCTGCTCGCCTGCCTGACCGCGCCCGCGATGGCCGAGGAAGTGGGCGAGGTGTCCACCACCTTCAAGCTGCTCAGCCCCAACGACAAGGTGGTGGTGGAAGCTTTCGACGACCCGGCGGTGCAAGGCGTGGCCTGCTATATCTCGCGCGCCAAGACCGGCGGCTACAAGGGCGCGCTGGGCCTGGCCAAGGACCCGTCCCGCTTCTCGGTGGCCTGCCGCCAGGTGGGCGCGATCAAGTTCTCGCGGCCGCTGCCCAAGCAGGAGCAGGTGTTCAAGGAAGGCGCGTCCTTCATCTTCAAGCATGTGCGGGTGGTGCGCATCGTCGACGCCAAACGCAATACCCTGACCTACCTCAGCTATTCCGACAAGCTGCTGGACGGCAGCCCGGACAATGCGCTGACCGCGGTGGCGGTGCTGGATCAAAAGATCCCGCTGCAACCCTGAAATAAAAGCGATTGATTATTAACGATTTCTTGGCATGACGGGCATCAGCTAAACGGCAGCTCAACGCGCAAGCCGTCATAGCCGACCTCCACGCCGGGCGGACATTCGGCGCTGAGCGCGCCGAATTCCAGCCTGTGGGTCATATGGATCAGCACCGTGCGTTCGGCGCCGATGCGCTCGGCCCAGGCAAAGGATTGCCGCACACCGAGGTGGGACGGATAGGGATCGTGGTTCAGGCAGTCCAGGAACAAGAGCTTCAGCCCCTGCAACAAGGGCAGGCTGCTGTCAGGGATATCCGACACGTCGGTCAGCCAGGCCATGTCGCCGACGCGCCAGCCGAGGCAAGGCCAGGAGCCGTGTTGCAAGGGCACGGGCGTCAGCGTGACGCCGCCGCAGTCCACCGGCCCGTCCACCTGCTGCGGCAACAGCACCGGCTTGTCCCACATCTTGGACGGCGGCAGCAGCGCATAGTCGAAACGGCTCTTGATATTGTCCAGGGTGAAGGCGTTGCCGTAGAGCGTGATCGGCCCCTTCTTCACGTAGCAGAAGGCGCGCAGGTCGTCGATGCCGTTCAGGTGATCGGCGTGCGGATGGGTGTACAGCACCGCGTCCACCTGGCTCAGCCCTTCGCGCAGCGCCTGCTGCCGCAGGTCCGGCCCGGTGTCGATCAACAGCCCCTGGCCGGCCGCCTTGATATAGGCGCTGGCGCGGGTGCGGCGATTGCGCGGATCCGGCGAACGGCAGGTGACGCAGTCGCAGCCTATGGCCGGCGTGCCGGAACTGGAGCCGCAGCCCAGGATGGTGACTTCAAGCGAACCCAATGGCGTTTCCCAAGTAATAAGGCATCAGCGGCAGCGCTCGGGGCGCTCCGCCTTCTCGCGCACCCAGCCGCCGTCGCAGCGGACATTGCCGTCGGCGTCTTGCTGACAGCCGCCGCGCGGCTGCTTGGCGCAATACGGATTGCCGTCGCGCGACAGCAGGCAGGCGCCGGGACCGGCGTAAGTGACGCCGTTGGCGCGCACCACGCCGCCGCCCGGATAAGGCGAGCACAGCACGTTGCCGAATTCATCGATCGCGCATTCGCCCTTGCCGCACATCGCCTGTCCGCGCTGCACCAGGGCGATGCCGCCGTCTTCGGAACAATAACTGCGTCCGTTCAGATTGACGCAATTGGCCCAGGCCTGGGCCGAGAACAATATGGCCAGCAAGGCCAGCCCGGACAGCAAGATTCGCTTCATGCGCTTTCTCCGCTTCAACGGCTGGCCTTGGAGAACAGCCGGAAAAAGTTATCGCTGGTGACGCGCGCCACCTCTTCCACCGCCATGCCGCGCAGCTCGGCGATGTGTGCGGCCACATGGCGGACATAGGCCGGCTCGTTGACCTTGCCGCGATACGGCACCGGCGCCAGATACGGGGAATCGGTTTCGATCAGCATCCGATCCAGCGGCACTTTCTGCGCCACTTCCTTGACCTGGGCCGCGTTCTTGAAGGTCACCACGCCGGAGAAGGAAATGTAGAAGCCCAGCTCCAGCGCGGCTTGCGCCACCTCCCAGGTTTCGGTGAAGCAATGCATCACGCCGCCGCACGCCTCGGCGTTTTCTTCCCGCATCAGCCGGATGGTGTCCTCGGCGGACTCGCGGGTGTGGATCACCAGCGGCAGGCCGACGCGCTTGGCGGCGCGGATATGGGTGCGGAAGCGCTGATGCTGCCATTCCAGATCGCCCTTGCACCAGTGGTAGTCCAGCCCGGTTTCGCCTATGCCCACCACCCGCGGGTGCGCGGCCAGCGCCACCAGTTCGTCCTCGCTGTACTCTTCCGCTTCCGGGTCGTCCGGATGCACGCCCACGGTGGCGTATAGATTGCCGTGGCTCTCCGCGAGTTCCAGCACTTGCGGATATTTGGGACGGCTGACGCCGATCACCAGCGCGTGGCTGACCTGGTTGGCCTGCATATTGGCCAGCACTTCCGGCATGCGCGCGGCGAGGTCGGGAAAATTGATATGGCAGTGGGAGTCGATAAACATATTTGCATCAATCAGGCTGCGGCGCGCGGACGCGCGCCGCTAAAACAATCACATGGTATGAGTGGGCCGGCTGGAGTTGAGCACGCCGCTGAGCAGGGCCTCGATCTTGTCCTTGGCCTGCTTGCCGGCGTCGCCGGCGACGAACTCGACGCCGACGCCCTGCACCCGGCTGTTGTTGGCGCCGGCCGGCGTCAGCCACACCACCTTGGCTTGCACCGCGATGCGCTGCGGGTCGTCCATCAGGGTCAGCAGCAGGAACACCTCCTCGCCCAGCTTCATTTCCTTATTGGTGGGAATGAAGATGCCGCCGTGGCGCACAAAGGGCATGTAGGCGGCGAACAGCGCGCTGCGCTCCTTGATGTGCAGGGACAGCACCCCGGGACGGTTGGGATTCAGGTCCGGGCGAGTGGCGGAATTGTCCATACTTGGCTAACCCTCTGTGTCAGGCGGCCTTGCCGCTGGCGAATATCTTCAGATAGTCCATCAGCACCGCTTCCAATTGCAAGCGCGTGTTCAAGGTATGCTGGCCGAACGGCGCCAGTTGGTTGAGCGTCTGCTGACACGCCATCAATTGCGCGATGTCGGCGCGCGCCGCCAGTTGCTGCAAGGCGCGCTCCTGATCTGGATAATAGCGGACCAAACCGGCCAGTCTCAAACTCGCCAGATCATGCAGCCACTTCATCAGCCAGCCTATGGGCAGCAACAGCGGCAGTTTCTGCTTGTCCACCGCCTCCGCCAGCTGCAACACATTGGCGAAGCTGGGCTGGCCCAGGCCCTGGACGAACTGGCCGCGCAGCTTGGCCAAAGCCGGATCGTGGTCGAACAGCGGCGCGCCGCCGTTATGGGCCAGTTCCAGTTCCGCGTCCGCCACGCCCTGCTCGCGCAGCCAGGCCAGCGCCTGGGCCTGGTGCGGCCGCGTCAGCGGAAACTGGCGGCAACGGCTGCGTATGGTGGGCAGCAAGCGCTGCGGCGCATGCGCCACCAGCAGGAACAGCACCTCGGCCGGCGGCTCTTCCAGGATTTTGAGCAAGGCGTTGGCGGCGGCCGGATTCAGGCTTTCCGCCGGTTCCACCAGCACGATGCGCCGGCCGGCGCGATGCGCGCTCAGGTGGGCGAAATCGATCACATCGCGCACCGCCTCGATCTTGATCACCGGCAGCTTGCGGCTGACTTTCTTGCCCTCGGCGCCCTCCTTGCCTTCCTCGTCCTCGTCGCCCAGCGGCGACAAGCGGCGGAAGTCCGGGTGGGTGCCGTGCCGATACCAGCGGCAGGCCTCGCATTCGCCGCAAGGCTGGTGGCCGGCCTGCGGGCGTTCGCACAGCAGCGACTGGGCCAGGTGTTCGGCGAACTCCAGCTTGCCGATGCCGGCGGCGCCGGTGAACAGCCAGGCATTGGGCAGGCGTTCGCGCTCGGCGTTCAGCCGCGTCCAATCGCCTTCTTGCCAGGGCAGCAGCATCACGCGGCCTCCAGCAGTTTTTGCAGGCAGGCCGCGATGTCGACCTGGATCTCGGCGATGGAGCGGCTGGCGTCCAGCACCGCGAAACGCGGCTGGCCGGCGGCGCGGCGCAAATAGGCTTCGCGCACGCGCACGTGGAAGTCGGCCTTCTCCTGCTCGAAGCGGTCCAGCTGCCGGGTCTTGGACATGCGCTCGGCCGCCACTTCCAGCGGCAGGTCGAACAGCAGGGTCAGGTCCGGCTGCAAACCGTGCTGCACCCATTGTTCCAGTTCGGCGATGCGCTCGAACGGCACGCCGCGGCCGCCGCCCTGGAAGGCGAAGGTGGAATCGGTGAAGCGGTCGGACACCAGCCACTGGCCGGCGGCGAGCGCGGGCTCGATCACGCTGTGCAGCAATTGCTGGCGCGAAGCGAACACCAGCAGGGTTTCCGCGTCCAGCGAGGCCTCGGTGTCCACCGCCAGCAGCAGCTCGCGGATTTTCTCGCCCAAAGGGGTGCCGCCCGGTTCGCGGGTGAATACGGCGTCGACGCCGTGTTGCGCCAGCCAATCGCGGATGAAGGCCAGATGGGTGCTTTTGCCGGCGCCGTCTATGCCTTCCAGGCTGATGAAGCGGCCGCGTTGCTGCTCTAGCGCCATTACTGTCCTTTCTTCAAAATATATTTGCGCACCGCCTGATTGTGTTCGTCCAGCGTTGCGGAGAAATGCGAAGTGCCGTCGCCGCGAGCGACGAAATACAAGGCCTTGGTTTCGGCCGGATTGGCCGCCGCGTCCAGCGCCGCCTTGCCCGGCAAGGCGATGGGCGTGGGCGTCAGGCCGGCGCGGGTATAAGTGTTGTAAGGCGTGTCGCGGCGCAGATCAGCCTTGCCGATCTTGCCCTGGTACAGACTGCCCATGCCGTAGATCACCGAGGGATCGGTCTGCAAGCGCATGCCCTGCTTCAAGCGGTTGACGAACACCCCCGCCACCATTGGACGGTCGGCGTCTTCGCCGGTTTCCTTCTCAATCAGGCTGGCCATGATCAGCAGCTCGTAAGGCGTGCGGTAAGGCAGCTCCGGCTTGCGCGCCGCCCAGGCCGCTTCCAGCCGCTGCTGCATCGCGCCGAAGGCCTGGCGGTAGAGCTCCGCGTCCTCGGTGTCCGGCGAGAACAGATAGGTGCTGGGAAAGAACAGGCCTTCCGGCTTGGCGTCGCCGAAGCCCAGCCGCCGCATGATCTCCTCGTCGCTCCAGTCCTTGGCCGTATGCTTGATGTCGGGGTTGCGGTCTATCGCCTGGCGGAATTGGCGGAAGGTCCAGCCCTCGATCACCGTCAGGCTGGCCTCGTCCGGGTGGCCGTCGGCCAGGCGGTTCAGGATGTCCAGCATCGATGCCTGGCCGTCGAAACGATACAGGCCGGCCTTGATCTTGCGGTCCACGCCTTGCAGGCGGGCCAGGGCCACCATCACCTGACGGCTACGAACCACGCCCTCCTGCTCCAGTCCCCGCGCCACTTGGCTCAGGGTGCGGTTGGGCCCCACGGTCAGCTTGTAACCGGCTTCCGGCAGGCCAACCGGAATCAGGACCACCCAAACCAGCCAGGCACAGCCCAGCGCAAGGCACAGCAAGAACAGGCGAAACAGAGTTTTCATCATTTGACGGGAAGCATGAGACAGCGCAGCGGGACGATCGCGCATGATACCAGACAAGCCGGCCTGACCGACATGTCAGGCCCGCCCCCCGCAATCAAGCAAAGTTTGCGCCAAATCAACTGTCCACCTTTCCATTTTGCATAGTTTTGCTCGCGTTCTATACCTGATTAAATGGACTGCTTAAATGATGCGAGTCTTTTCATGAAGCCATTCTTCAATCTGGGATGCGCATTGGTGGCCTGGACGGCGCTGGCCAGATTGGCGGCAGTCCGGCAGACCGACAGGGATTTATGGCGCCTGCCGATGGACGCTTTCCGACAAGGAGGGCATCCGCAGCAATTGACTTACCAGCAATCCCCCGCTGCGCTGAGCGGCTACCACGCGCTGATCGTGGAGCCTTTGCTGCTGTTGAACCGCCAGCAGGACGGCGGCTGGCAGCTGCTGCAAACCGCGGAACAGGAAAACGCCAACCAGATCATGCGCCGCCAGGTGGCCGCGCTGCTGCAGGCCTGGCCTATCGCGCTGACCGACGTGGCCACCGCCGGCGTGCTGCGCTTGCGCATCGCGGTGGCCGCGCGTCAGTCTCGGATTGCCCAGGACAGCCAGCCGCTGAACAGCAGCCACGTGGCGCTGCAACTGCCTTGCATGGCTTCCAATATAGAACCCTATCTGCAACTGGTGTCCTCGGTGTCCCAATTGGAAGACGCGCTGGGACGGGGCGTGGTCGCCGGCGGCGTCACCATGCAGTCGCAAGCCGAAGCCGCCTCCGGCGACGAAGACGACGGCTGGCGGCAGCTGCTGACCCAGGACTGGTCCCCGCTGCTGCGCCAACAACTGGCGCCGGCGACGCGGCGCGGCGCGGCCTCGACGACGCGATAAGCCGCATGAAGACAGTCCGCCCCGTCACAAAGTCGCAACAATATAGAGGGAACGCCGCTTGGCGGCCGCAGTCCATCTCCCACGCAATCTCCACTGAGCCCGCACGATGAAACCATTCTTTAAACTCGCCTGCGCGCTGATGGCTTCCGCCTTGCTGGCCAATATCGGCCACGCCGGGGAGCCGCCGGAGAATCTGGTCCTGCTGCCCAGCGAAGCTTTCCATCCCAACCCTGAGCATGCCGGCCAGGTGCTGTACCTGCAGCCCGGCGTCGATCTGAAACGCTATCACGGCATCCTGATCGAGCCGCTGATTTTCCTGGGCCGCCAAGCGGACGGCCAATGGCTGGCGACGGCGGCGGACGAGCACAACCGCCTAGACGCCTGCTACCGCAACAGCCTGGCCCGGGCGCTCTGCCGCGAGGGACTGCCGGTGGCCGCCGCGCCCGGTCCGGGCATCGCCCGGCTGCGCGTGGCGGTGGGCGACATGCTCAGAGAGCTGGCCGGCCCCAAGGAACGGCACCCCGTGAAGACCGCCCTCAATCTGGCGCGCTTCGCCGACGATATCGATCCCTATCTGGCCCAGGTGTCCACCGTGGGTCAGCTGGAAGACTCCGAATCCGGGCTGCTGTTGGCCGGCGGCGTCAATCTGCTGGGCAAGGACATGGACCTCGCCAACGCGCAACCGTCCAATGCGGAATGGCTGCAACAGCGCGTCGACCTTTGGAGCAGCCACCACGCGCGGCAGATGGCCCAGCATCTGGCTGCGGCTACGTCGTTTGGGGAGTAGGCTAGCGCCCAGGCTGGCGGCATAATGGTCGCCTCATCTCTTGTCAGAAAGCCGACCATGCCGCGCAAACTACTGAGTTTCTTGCTGTTGTTGTCCCCGCTGTTCGCCGCCGCCGACACCGTCACCGTGGCGGTCGCCAGCAATTTCCAGCAGACGCTGGACAAGATCGCGGTGGAGTTCAAGGCCGCCAGCGGCCACGACATCAAGGCCAGCGGCGGCGCTTCCGGCAAGCTCACCGCGCAGATCCGCCAGGGCGCGCCCTTCGACGTGTTCCTGTCCGCCGACGACGAACGCCCGGCCGAGCTGCTGCGCGACAAGATAGGCAAACCCGACAGCCGCTTCACCTACGCCATCGGCAAGCTGGCGCTGTGGAGCAAACAGCGCGACGACGCCGGCGAAGCCGCGCTGCGCGGCGGCAACTTCAACAAGCTGGCCATCGCCAACCCGGCGGCCGCGCCCTATGGCCGCGCGGCGATGGAAACCCTGACCGCGCTCAAGCTCGTCGACGCGCTCAAACCCAAGTTCGTCACCGGCGACAATATCAGCCAGACCATGCAGTTCGCCCAGGTCGGCGGCGCCGACTTCGCCTTCGTCGCTTACGCGCAGCTGCTGGAACAAGGCATCTCCGACCGCTACTGGCTGGTGCCGGCCAAGCTGCATCAGCCGATACGCCAGGACGCGCTGCTGGTGCGCGACACGCCGGCGGCCAGGGCCTTCCTCGCCTTCCTCAAGGGCGACAAGGCGCGCGCGCTGATCAAGAAAGCGGGCTACGACTTCGCGCAATGATGGCTTCCGAATGGGCGGCCATCGCGCTGACGCTGCGGCTGGCCGCCATCAGCACCCTGATCCTGCTCCTGCTGTGCGTGCCGCTGGGCTGGTGGCTGTCGCGCACGCGTTCGCGCCTCAAGCCGGTGATAGAGGCCGGCGCGACGCTGCCGCTGGTGCTGCCGCCCACGGTGCTGGGCTTCTATCTGCTGGTCGCCTTCGGCCCGCACGGCCCCATCGGCCAGCTGACCGCCTGGTTGGGCTGGCCCGGCCTCGCCTTCACCTTTCAAGGGCTGATCATCGCCTCGGTGCTGTACTCCTTGCCCTTTGTGCTGCAACCGCTGATCGTCAGCTTCAACGCGGTGCGGCGCGAGGAAATCGAAACCGCGATGGTATTGGGCGCCAACCGCTGGCAGCGGCTGACCCGCGTCATCCTGCCCAGCTGCCGCTCCGGCGTGCTGGCCGCCGCCAGCATGGGCTTCGCCCACACCGTGGGCGAATTCGGCGTGGTGCTGATGATAGGCGGCAATATCGAAGGGGAAACCCGGGTCATTTCCATCGCGCTGTACAACCACGTGGAACAGGCCGACTACGCCAGCGCCCACCGTCTGGGCCTGCTGCTGGTGCTGTTCGCCTTCTCCACCCTCGCCCTGGTCTACCGCCTCAACGCGCGCCAGCGCCGCTACGACTAAGAGCCGCTCGCAAAATTCCGGACCTGCCTTGCGCCCGACGGGCGCTGCCTGCGTCGACGCGCCTTGGCTCAGCTTCCCCGCGAGGTTCGCTTAGCGGTTCTTAAGAGACCGCGAATCTGGCCGCGTTTACTGACAATGCTGACATCTATCGATGCAAACCGTTACATGACGTCAACAAAACGCAGTGTTCATGCGCTATAACTTGGAGTATCGTTTTTCTCGCCCGTCATGGGCCCGACAACCTGTGCTACCAAGGATGAATCATGCGCAAATACCTGATGATCGCTGTTCTGGCCCTGACTTCCGCCAACCTGGCGCTGGCTGACGCCGCCTGCGACGCCAAAGCCGCCGAGAAGAAACTGGCCGGCGCCGCCAAAAGCAGCTTCCTGAAGAAATGCGAGAAAGACAGCGCCGCGGCCAACGCCCAGAAAGCCTGCGACGTCAAAGCCGCCGACAAGAAACTCGCCGGCGCGGCCAAGGCCAGCTTCGTGAAGAAATGCGTGAAGGACGCGGCTCCGGCCAAGTAAGCCCCCTCCCCGGCGGCCTGTCCGCCGGGACAGCCCGCTCGCCGGCAAGTCCCTGATTTTTCGCCTACACTGAGATGTGGCAACAGGGATTCTGCGGGTGAGCCATGGCAAACAATATCCTTGGAAATTACAATCCGCTGTTATCGCTTTTCGGCAATAACAACCAACTCTTGAGCGGTTTATTGGGCTCCTCGCCCATTGTGCCGCTGATCCGGAGCAGCAACAGCTCGCCAAGCGCCGGCACCGATCCCAATGTGGTGCTGATTTCCGGGCTGGGCCAATTGCTGTCCAGCCTGAACATCTTCCAAGACAGCCTGCAACAGATCTATTCCCCGTACGCGGTCAACAACTCCATCAGCGGCAGCAGCAGCAATCCGTCGGTGGCCAGCGTCTCCACCGCCGCCGGCGCGCAAAACGGCAATTACAGCGTATCCGTCTCGCAACTGGCCCAGGCTCACAGCGCGGTCACCGCCTTCACGCTGCCGGACACCAGCAGCACCACGGTGGGCAGCGGCAGCCTGACCATCAAGACCGGCAGCTACGCCTACACATCGTCCACCTCGGCCAGCAGCTTCACGCCCAGCGGCAGCTCGGCCACGCTCTCCATCAGCAACGGCACGCTGTCCAGCATCGCCACCGCCATCAACGGCTCCGGCGTCGGCATGGTGGCCAATATCGTGCAGAACGCCTCCGGCAATTATCAATTGCAGATCAGCGCCGCCCAGACCGGCGCCAGCAACAATTTCCAGATCCTGGTCAGCGACAACGACGGCAACAACACGGATCAGAACGGCTTGTCGCGCTTGGCTTTCGACCAGACCCAGGCGGTGGGCAGCGGGCAGAATCTGACCCAGACCCAGGCCGCGCAAAACGCCAACTACCTGATCAACGGCGCCTCCGGCTCCAACGCCGGCAATAGCGGCATCTCGCTGGGCGCCTCGGTATCCATGGACTTGCTGTCCACCGGCAGCACCAATATCTCGGTCAAGCTGGATCTGAACGGCCTCAACGGGCAGGCGCAATCGCTGGCCGACGCCTTCAACACCCTGCAAGGCAGCCTGAACGCGCTGCTGGTCAGCGGCGGCCTGCTCAGCCGCGACCCCATCGCCAAGCAATTGGCCAACAGCATGAACCAGCAGGCCGGCGCCAGTTACAGCAACGGCAGCTCGCTGCTGGTCAAGCTGAACCAGATCGGCCTCAATTTTCAATATCCGCAGCAGTTCGGCCAGATGGGCAGCCTCAGCCTGAGCAACAACAGCCTGCAAAGCGCTTACAGCGGCGACTCCCAGGGCGTGGCCAATCTGCTCTACACCGCCGCCCGGGCGCTGAACTGGCTGGCCAACAGCTACGCCTCCTATGGCAACGGCACCATTCCGCAAACCCTGACCGCCTTGCAGAAAATGCAATTCAGCCTGCAGCTGCGGCAGTCGGCCACCCCGACGTCCAACACCGTCCCCGCCAACCTCGCCTCCTTGACCGGTAACCAGTCCGGCACCATCCAGCTGAGCGCGCAGCAGATCAGCGCGCTATCGCTGTACGCGATGGTTTACTCTCTGGGCGCGCCCTATGCGGTCAATTCCCAGATTCTGAACAACGGCCTGGGCCTGTCCGGCAACGGCAACAGCGGCAACGGCATCTCCACTTATGCATGATTGATATTTGCTATTTGTTTTTCATCTAGCATTGCCTGCGCCGTACTGTCTCGTTAAAATTCATCGGATGATTGGATGAATAAGGAGGCCGCATGCTGGCGCTGCCCTATAAACGCTCGCTGGTCGACATCGCCGTGGAAAACATCGCCAAACGTCTGGCGGACGGCGACTGGCCGATAGGCGCTCGCATTCCCACCGAACCGGAACTGGCGGAGCAGCTGGGCGTCAGCCGCAACACGGTGCGCGAGGCGGTGCGGGTGCTGCTCTACGCCGGCCTGCTGGAGGTGCGCCAGGGCGACGGCAGCTATGTGCGCGCCACGGTCAACCCCGGCGAGGCGATGCGCGCCATCAGCCGCGCCAGCCTGCGCGAACACTTGGAAGTGCGCTGCATGCTGGAGGAAAGCGCCGCTCGGCTGGCGGCCGGCCGCTGCCCGGAAGCGGATCTCAGCGCGATAGCGGACGCGCTGGCGCGGCGCGGCGAACGCCTGCCGCAGGAGCCGCTGGAGGACTTCATCGAGCGGGATCTGGAATTTCATCTCGCCATCGCCAACGCCAGCGGCAACCAGGCTTTGGCCGAGCTCTACGCCTATTTTTCACGCGCGGTGCGCCAGCACGTGCAGCAATCCATCCTGGACGAGGCCTTGCCGGACCCCGACCTCGCCGCCCACCAGGCGATTTACGAAGCCATCCGCCAGCGGCGGCCAGACGAAGCCGGACAAGCCGCCGCCGCCATTACCCGCCCCTTGCTGGAGGCGCTGGACCGCTTGCTGGATCGCCCCGCCAAGGTTTAAGCCAAATTTGAGCCGGCCCTCAGGCGCGGGGAGCCGGTTCCGACAACAACAAAAGCGCAGAAGGAAAACCCATGTCCACACCCAAATCCATGCCTGACCACCTGCCGGTCGAGGACACGCTGATCGACGCCGAGATCGACGACGCCGGCGTGCAAAGCCAGCGCCCCGCGCTGCACCGTCCCTGGCTCTTGCTGCTGGGCCTGATCCTGGTCGGCGTCAATCTGCGGCCGGCGCTGTCCAGCCTGTCCCCGGTGCTGGGCGATGTCGCCGCCAGCCGCGGGCTCAGCGGCATGATGGCCGGCCTGCTCACCACGCTGCCGGTCGCTTGCCTGGGCCTGTTCGGCCCGCTGGCGCCGCGGCTGGCCCGCCGCTGGGGCAGCGAAAAGACCATCGCGCTGATCCTGGTGACGCTGGCGCTCGGCATCCTGCTGCGCACCCAGTTCGGCCAAGTCGGCCTGTTCGCCGGCTCGGCGCTGGCCGGCGCCAGCATCGGCATCATCGGCGTGCTGCTGCCCGGCATCGTCAAGCGCGACTTTCCGCGCCAGGTCAGCCTGATGACCGGGGTCTACACCATGGCGCTATGCCTGGGCGCGGCGCTGGCCGCCGGCCTGACCGTGCCGGCGATGCACTGGATGGGGAACAGCTGGCAAGGCGCGCTGGCGATCTGGGCGACCCCGGCGCTGCTGGCCTTGCTGGCCTGGTGGCCGCAGACGCGAAAACAACAAGCGGCCCACCACGGCCAATGGCTGGTGCGCGGCCTGCTGCGCGACCCGCTGGCCTGGCAGGTGACGCTGTTCATGGGCTTGCAGTCATCCATGGCTTACATCGTGTTCGGCTGGCTGCCGTCCATCCTGATAGACCGCGGCGAAACGCCGCTGCACGCCGGTCTGCTGCTGTCCATTTCCATCATGGTGCAAGTGGCCTCCTCGCTGCTGGTGCCGGCGCTGGGACAGCGCTGCCGCGACCAGCGCCCGCCTATCGCCGCCACCGTGGCGCTGGTGCTCAGCGGCCTGTTGGGCATGTTGTTCGCGCCCACCGACAGCCTGCTGCTCTGGGCGGTCTTGCTGGGCCTGGGCCAGGGCGGCCTGTTCAGCATGGCGCTGAGCCTGCTGGCGCTGCGCTCGCCGGACCCCCATGTCGCCGCCCATTTGTCCGGCATGGCTCAGGGCGTCGGCTACGCGCTGGCCTCGCTCGGCCCGCTCAGCGTGGGCCTGATCCGCGACCAGACCCACGCGCTGTGGCCGCTGGGCCTGTTGTTCTCGCTGATCTCCGCCGCCACCTTCGCCATGGGCATGCTGGCCGGGCGCAAGCGTCTGGTGCAGGTGGAGTCGCGTCCGCTCTAAGAACCTGTTTACGATCTGCTACGCTTCGTGGAGCGTTACACGGTGAGTACGGCTTCAAAATGCTCATGTACCGTGTGTACACTCCGCTTTTTCAGCCGTTTTCGCCTTGTCTCGCCCTTGCTCGCGAGATCGTAAACCGGTTCTAAGCCATCCGCGGACCAAACAAAACCCCGGGCTTGCCCGGGGTTTTGTTTGGAGGTGAAACGGCTCAGCCCTTGGGCCGGCCGACAATGCCGTAACGCCGCCACAAGTCCGGCAGGCTCTCCTTGCCCAGCGGGATGGCGCTCTTGCCCAAGGCCAGCCGGTCCGGCAGCGAGTCCATGTCGCCGTCCCAGCCCGGCGCCCCTTCTTCCAGCACCGCGGCCAGGTCGCGGTCGTCCACCGCCGCCAGCTCGCCGCCGATCTCGATCAGCAACATGCCCTCCGGCGTCAGCCAGGCGGAGCGCGCCGGCACGTCGTCGTCGTAGGGCAGCGTGCGCCAGCCCGACGGAGTGCGCCGCGCCACCAGCGGCGCGGCGTCCAGCGTCACATAGACTTTCTGCGGCCCGTTCTGCACATAACAGCGCCCCAGCCCGTCGCGGCTGTAATTGCGGCCGAAAAACTCCACCATCGCCTCGTGCTGCAGGCGTTCGTCCTTGATCCACCACTGGCCGCGCGCATCCAGCCGCAGCCAGCCGAACACGGCGGGCACGTTCGGCCACTTGGCCATTGCCGCCTGTACTATCGCATCCATCATGCGTCTCCTTGCGGGCTTGCTCCCGCTTGATTCTCAGCTTTGACCACTACACTCAGATCGCTCTCAACACCGCCATCGGCGACGTTCTGGTCACCCGCCCCACAAGCGGCCAACCGGCCACCACCACCACCAGCGCGCCGCTGGCGACGCCGGCGGGCAACAGCCACGGATTGAACACCAAGGGCAGATTGAACAATTTGACCGAAGCCAAAGCGCCGATGCCCATGGCGCCCAAGGCCGCCAATAAACCGGAAAACGCGCCCAACCAGGCCAGCTCCGCCAGCACCACGCTGCGCACCTGGCGCCGCGACGCCCCCAGCGCCCGCATCAGGCCGACATCGAACAGCCTCTCGTCGCGAGTGGCCGCCAGCGACGCCCACAACACCAGCACGCCGGCGGCCAGGGCCAGGCCGAACATGGCTTCGATGCCGCGCGACAGCTTGTCCATCATCGCCCTCACCTCGCTCAGGATCGCCCCGACGTCGATCACGGTCAGATTGGGAAACTCGCCCACCAGGCGGTTGACGAAGTCCTCGTCCGCCGCCTCCAGACGGAAGCTGGTGATCCAGCTGGCCGGCTGCTGGCTGAACTGGCCCGGCGTGCCGATCACGAAGAAATTGACGCGGAAGCTGTCCCACGGCACCTCCCGCAAACTGCTCACCTTGGCGCGGTAAGCGGTGCCGGCCAGATCGAAGACCAGCGTGTCCCCCAGCTTGATGCCCAAGGTGGCGGCCAGCTCGCGCTCCACCGAGAACTGCGGCGGAATCCGTTTCTGAGGCTGCCACCACTGGCCCGCCGTCAGCTTGTTGCCCGGCGGCAACTCGTCGCGCCAGGACAGGTTGAACTCCCGCTCGGCCAGCCGACGCGCGCGTTCGTCCTCGTAAGCCGACGGCCGCACCGGATGCTCGTTGATCGCGATCAGCCGCGCCCGCACCATGGGCGCCAGCTCCGGCGCCGCGCGTCCCTCCACCGCGAAGGCGTTGCGCACGCCGTCGAGCTGGTGGCGCTGGATATTGATGACGAATTTATTCGGCGCGTCCGCCGGCACGCTGCGCTGCCAGGCGCCGATCAGGTCGTCGCGCACAATGGTCAGCGTCAGCAAGGCCATCAGGCCCACCGACAAGGACACGATCTGGATCACCGCCAGCCAGTGGCGGCGCGCGATATTGGCGATGCCGAAGCGCCAGCCCACCCGGCGTCCGCGCGGCAGCCGCCGCATCAGATAGACCACGCCCAGCGCCAGCGCGCCCACGGCGGCGAAGAAGCCCAGCATGCCGGCCAGCAGCCAGCCGGCCACCGCCAGATCGCCCACCTGCCAGGCGGCCAGGCCCAGCAAGGCCACCAGGGCCAGCAAGGGCGCCAGCACGCCCTGGCGGGTCGGCGTCAATTCATCGCGCAGCACCGCGGCCGGCGGCACGTCGCGTATGCCCATCAAGGGCGGCAGAGCCAGGCCGGCCAGCAACACCAGCGAGGCCAGCGGCCCCACCAGCCAGGTCAGCCAGCCCGGGTCCGGCAGTATTTCGCCGACATAGCCGCTGGCCAAGCGCATCAAGGCCAGCTGCACGCCGAAGCCGCCGGCGGTGCCCAAGGCGCCGGCCAGCAGGCCCAACAAGAGGAATAGGCTGACGAACAGCCCCCACACCTCGCCCGCCGTCAGGCCCAGGCAGCGCAGCACCGCCACCTGCTGCCAATGGCGCGCCAGATAGCGGCGGACCACCAGCGCCACCGCCGACGCCGCCAGCGCCACGGTCAGCATCGCGGTCAGGCCCAGGAAACGCCGCGCGCGCTCCAGCGCGGTGCGCACTTCCGGCCTCGCCTCCTCGACGTTTTCCAGCCGCGCGTCCTTGGGCTTGGCCTTGTCCAGCCACTGGCGGAAGTCGGCGATACCTCGGTCGTCGCCGGCGAACATCAGGCGCCAGCGCGCGCGGCTGCCTTCCTGGATCAGGCCGGTGGCGGCCAGGTCGGCGCGGTTGAACATCAGCCGCGGCACGAAGTTGTACAGGTCCATCGCGCCGTCCGGCTCGCGGACGATTTCGCCGGCCAGCCGCAGTTGCGCGCCGCCGACGCCCAGGGTGTCGCCCAGTTTCAGCTTCAAGCGCCGCATCAGACGGGCGTCGGCCCAGGCGGTGCCCGCGGCCGGCCGCAGGCTGCCGGTTTCCACGCGGCCGTCGGCCAGGCGCACGCTGACTTCGCCGCGCAAGGGGTAGTTGTCGCTGACCGATTTATACGTGGCCAAAGCCGCCTGACCGCCGGAAAACACCATGGAGGGAAAGCTGATGTTGTCGGCCAGCCGCAGACCGCGCTTTTCCGCCTCCCGGCGGATGGGTTCCGGCGCCGGCTGATTGCCGTTGAGCACCAGGTCGGCGGCCAGCAGCTGCGTGGCCTGGGTGGTCAGCGCGCGTTCCACGCGATCGGAGAAAAAGGCCACGCTGCTCATCGCCATCACCGCCACCACCAGGGCCAGGGCCAGGATGGTCAGTTCGCCGGACACCAGTTCGCGGCGGATGAAGCGCAACACCAGGGTCAAGCGGCCGGCCAGAGTCATGAGCGCGCCCCGTTGAGCTTGCCTTCCACCAGCCGGTAGATGGCGTCGCAGCGGCTG
The DNA here is from genome assembly GCF_057809415.1 of Chromobacterium sp. FG22. NCBI lineage: Bacteria > Pseudomonadati > Pseudomonadota > Betaproteobacteria > Neisseriales > Chromobacteriaceae > Chromobacterium > Chromobacterium sp. FG22. The sequence goes on from NZ_JBMDJX010000004.1 coordinate 251,714, forward strand.
GCCAGCTCGGTGTCGTGGGTGACCAGCACCAAGGCGGTGCCCTGCTCGGCGTTGAGCTGGAACAGCAGATCGATGATCTGGCGGCCGCTGTGCGGGTCCAGATTGCCGGTGGGCTCGTCGGCGAACAAGAGGCCGGGATGAATGACGAAGGCGCGCGCCAAGGCCACCCGCTGCTGCTCGCCGCCGGACAGATGGCGCGGATAATGGCCCAGCCTGTGGCTGAGGCCGACGCGGTCCAGCATCTGCCGCGCCGCTTCGCGCGCGTCGGCGCGGCCGGCCAGCTCCAGCGGCAGCATCACGTTTTCCAGCGCGGTCAGTTGCGGCATCAGCTGGAAATTCTGGAACACGAACCCCACCTTGTCTCTGCGCAGCAGCGCGCGCGCGTCTTCGCTCAAGCCGGACAGCGCCTGGCCGAACAAGGACACCTCGCCGCCGGACGGATGATCCAGCCCCGCCAACAGGGACAACAAGGTAGACTTGCCGGAGCCGGAAGCGCCGACGATGGCCACGCTCTCGCCCGGATACAGGGTCAGCGTGGCGCTGCGCAGGATGTTCAGCGGCTCGCCGTGGAAATGCACCTGCTTGGCCAGCTCGCTGGCCGCCAACACCGCCTGGGTTTCAATTGGATTCATTTATGCGCTCGATACTAAGCAAAGTTCTACTTTCCGCCGGCCTGTGCCTGCTGATGCTGCCGGCGTCCGCCGCGACGATACTGGTCTTCGGCGACAGCCTGTCAGCCGGTTACGGCCTCTCTCCCGGCCAGGGCTGGGTCAGCCTGCTCGCCAAGGAGATGGGGGCGAAGCACCGCATCGTCAATGCCAGCATTTCCGGCGAAACCACCGCCGGCGGCCTGGCCCGCCTGCCGGACGCGCTGGCGCGCCATCGCCCGGACATCGTGGTGCTGGAATTGGGCGCCAACGACGGCCTGCGCGGCCTGCCGCTGGAGCAAATGCGCGGCAACCTGTCCAAGATGATCGCCTTGGCCAAACAAAGCAAGGCCAAGGTGGTGCTGGTGGGCATGGCCCTGCCCCCGAACTATGGCCCGCAATACGGCGCCGAGTTCCGCAAAGCCTACGCCGACCTGGCCAGGCGCGAGCGCCTGTCCTTCGTTCCGCTGCTGGTGGCCGGCTTCGAGGCCGATCTATCCAAGTTCCAGCCGGATGGCTTGCACCCGGCCGCCGCCGCCCAGCCCGCGATGATGCGCACGGTCAAGGCCAAGCTGCCGCTGAGCTGAAAAGCCGCGGCGTCCCGGACGGACGGATATTCATGGTGTTGACTTTCTTCGTTGCAACGCAGCAAGATAAGTCAAAAGCATAATCATATCCTGGATTCTTATGAGCCGCCCGCCCCCTTCCCCCTGGCTGAAACGCCTGCTGTCCCCCTATCGCGGCCTGCCCGCCACGGTCTACATCCAGGTGCTGTGCAGCCTGATCAACAATATCGGCGGCATTTCCAAACTATTCCTGCCGCTCTATCTGCGCGAGAGCTACCAGCTGGGCTATGCGCAGATCGGTCTGACCATGGCGGCCTACGGCGCCGGCGCGCTGCTGGGCTCCCTCAACGGCGGCTCGCTATCCGACCGCTTCGACGGCCGCAAGCTGGCCACGCTGTTCCTGTCCGTTTCCGGCCTGTGCCTGCTGTTGCTGGCGCTCGCCATCCCGCTATGGCTGTTCGCGCCGGTCTTGCTGGTCTCCGGTTTCGCCGACGGCGCTTTCCGGCCGGTCAATCTGCGCCTGGCGCTGGAACCCTGTCTGCCGCGGCAGCGCGCGGTGGCCCAGGGCATGTTGCGGGTGGCCTTCAACCTGGGCGTCGCCGGCGCCGGTTTGCTCAGCGGCTCGCTGGCCGCCATCGGCTATGGCTGGGTTTACGCCGCCAACGCCGCCGCCACGCTGAGCGCGGCGCTATGGCTGGCCTGGGCCTACCGCCGCGCCGGCGCGGCCCACGCAGAGCCGCCGCGGGCCGGCGAAGACGCCGGCGGCCGCCAAGGCCCCTGGCGCGACGCGCCCTTTCTGCGCATGTTGCTGGGCATGGTGCTGATGACCGCGGTATTCGACCAGATCTATGTGACGCTGGGACTGTTCCTGCGCGAGCATTACCAGCTGGGGCCGCAATGGGTGGGTTATCTGTTCACGCTGAACGGCCTGATGGTGGTGGCGCTGCAGATCGCCATCAGCCGCCGCATCCTGGATTGGGGCCTGCTGGCCAGCACTCAAACCGGGGTGCTGTTGACCGGTTTCGCCTTCCTGTGGCTGACCCTGGGCCAGGGTCCGCTGTGGGCGGTGCTGATGATGGCGACGCTGACGCTGGGCGAACTGCTGGTGTCGCCCTGCTACGCCATGCTGGTGATGCACCGCTCGGAAGGCCGGCTTCGCGGCCGCTATCTGGGGCTGTACAACGCGGTGTGGCAGGGCCGCACCCTGTTCGCCCCGGCGCTGGGCACCTGGCTGTACGGCGCCGTGGGCGGCATTGCGCTATGGTGGCTGTGCGCCGCCGCCGTCTGTCTGTCGGCGCTGATCCAGCAGCCGGCGCTGCGCGCCATGCTCGCTAATGAGCCCGAGCCGGCGCCCCCAAACCCGTACAAGCTCTCGCAAGCCCGCGCGAGACAAGGCGAAAACAGCTGAAGAAACGGCATGCACAGGCGGCGCGCAAGCCGGCCGGAGCGGCGCTCACGAAACGCGGCGGGCCTTGATCAGCTGCTCAGCCGGCCTGGCCCCGCTCCGGCTCCGCGTTCCACAGGCATACCCGGTTGCGGCCGGACGCCTTGGCGCGGTACAAGGCGGCGTCCGCCTGCAACAAGGCCTGCTGGCTGCCGTTCAGCGGCGGCTGGCCCGCCACGCCGATGGACACCGTCTGCGCATAGCCCTCCGGCAAGCCGTCCAACTGGGCCTGCGCCAGGCGCAGCCTGACCGCCTCCATTCTTTCCGCCAAGCCCTCCGGCGCCAAGCCCGGCGCCAGCACCACGAACTCCTCGCCGCCATAGCGCGCCAGCGTCATCCAGGCCTCCAGACAGGAGGCGATGTGCTTGGCCGCCTGCTGCAGCACCTGGTCGCCCACCAAATGGCCGAAACGGTCGTTCACCTGCTTGAACTCGTCCAGATCCAACATCGCCAGGCTCCAGGGGCCCGCGTCGGACTGATCCAGCTCCGCCATGCGGCAGCGCAAGGCCCGCTGGTTCAAACAGCCGGTCAGCACGTCGGAGTCCGCCAGCAGATGCATCTGCTCCGCCGCCTGCTGCAGCATCTGTCTGCGCTGTTCCAGCAGTTCCCGCTTGGCCGCGCTTTCCGCGTACAGATCTTGCAGCCGGCGCAGCACCACCGCATTGCGCTCGCGCAGCCTCACGGTGTCGCGCAGCAGGGGGTTGAAGCTGGACAGGAACTCCCATTGCACCAGGATGAAGATCACCGCGCCCACCAGCAAGGCGCTGTACAGCAAGGTGCCCTCGCAATGGAAGCGGTAGAGCGGATACACCCAGTAGCCGACGAAGAAGGTCAGGTGCAGATCGCGGCACGGCGCCAGCAGCAGGCATACCGCAGCGAAGCCGCCGGCCAGCCACAGCACGACCACGATGCGGTAGGGCCCTTCCTCCTGCGGAAACATGAACCACATCATCATGCTCCACACCAAGGCGCTGAACAGCATCAGTTGCCGCAGCGCCTGGTAATGCCGGAACACCTGGTCCTGGGTATGCGCGTAACGGCGAAAGCGGTAGACCAGGCGCGCGAACAGCAGCTGCATCAGCAGGAACATGCCCACCCAGCACAGGATGCGCCAGCCGGGCGCGTGCCCGTACATCAGCACGCCAAACAGGGGAATGGCGATGAAGGACTGCAGGATAGAGAGCTGAAGCATGGAGACGAACTGGCGCACCAGCTCCGCCTCCAGCTGCGGGTGCGCGGCCTGCCAGGGAAACGGCATCAGAATGCCCAGTCTTCGCCTCACGCCCCGGCCTCTCTCGCCAGGCAGACGCGGTCGCGCCCTTGCGCCTTGGCCTGGTACAAGGCCTTGTCCGCCTGTTGCAGCAAGCCCAGCGGGTCCACGCCCGGCCGCCAGGCGGCCACGCCGCAGGACAAGGTCACCGGCAAGTCGCCGGTCCAGCGCCGCCAGTCCCAGCCGCCCACCTTGTCGCGCAGCGTTTCCATGCGCCGGCTCAATTCGGCGCCGCTGCAGGCCGGCGCCAGCAGCAGGAACTCCTCGCCGCCGTAACGGCCGAACAGCTCGCCGTCCGCCAGGGCCTGCTGCGCCAGCTCGCACAGCTGCTGCAACACTTCGTCGCCGCGCGCATGGCCGCAGCTGTCGTTGACGCGCTTGAAATGGTCCAGGTCGATGATGGCGATGGCGAAAGGCGCGCCCTGGGTTTCCGAAAGCTCCAACAGGCGCTCCATTTCCCGCATCAGGGTTCGCATGTTCAGCACCCCGGTCAAGGGATCGCGCGAGGCCAGTTCGCTGATGCGCTCCACGGCGCCGTCCAGTTCTATGTTTTGCCGCTCCAGTATCGCGTTGTAGCTGTCCAGCTGCGTCTGTTCCAGCGTCAACTCGCGCATCAGGCTGGCGTTTTCGGCGCGCTGCCCCATGGATTCCAGCGCGAAGCGATGCAATAAGGCGGTGAACAGCGTCAGCGACAGGCAATAGATGATGCCGGAAGCGCCCACCCAGCGCAGCACCGCTTCCGGCGAGAGAAACATGCGCAGCAGCAGCAGGCCCCAGAGCGGGCCGACGAAGCCGTAAAACAGCTCCCGGCGCGCGGACAACATCGCGCCTTGCACCGCGCTGACCGCGATGCCCCACAGCACCACGATCAGGCTGTAAGTCAGATCGTCGCTGGGCATCAGAATCCAGGCGGCCAGGCCCCAGCCCGCGCCCGCGGCGACGATCTGCGCGGAAAAACGCCTATGCAAGGCGGCGATCTGCCAGGCGTCGTGCTCGGGGCAGCGGCAAGCCCGCCACGTGGTGCCCCACAGGCTTAGCAGCAGCAGGCTGAAAAGCAATAGCCACAGCAAGGCGGCCACCAGCGGCGCCCGCCCCCATTCCAGACCGGTCAGCAGGGCCGCGCCCAATAAGGCGTGCGGCACGGACAGGTGGGTGGAGCGCATCGCATGCAGCATGGTGAAGCTGTCCAGCTGGCTGATCGGCAAAGACATGGCTTGGGCCTGTCCTATTTTGGAAACTTATTGTTAGTTATAGCGAGCAATGCGCCAAACCGGCCAAGGCCGCGCAAGAAAAAGCCCCGCGGGCCAAGGCGCGCGGGGCAGGGTCGGACGCAATCCGTTAAAGACGGATTACAGGTCCTTGGCGTTTTCGGCCAGGTAGGAAGCCACGCCTTCGGCGCTCGGCTTCATGCCTTTCTTGCCCTTGTTCCAACCAGCCGGGCACACTTCGCCGTGCTCTTCGGTGAATTGCAGCGCGTCAACCATGCGCAGCATTTCGTCGACGTTGCGGCCCAGCGGCAGGTTGTTCACCACTTGGTGCTGCACCACGCCGGAACGGTCGATCAGGAAGGAGCCGCGGAAAGCGACGCCGCCGTCGGCTTCAACGTCGAAGGCCTTGCACAGTTCGTGCTGGATGTCGCCCACCAGGGTGTAGCCAACTTGGCCGATGCCGCCTTTTTCCACCGGGGTGTTGCGCCATGCGGCGTGGGAGAACTGGCTGTCGATGGACACGCCGATCACTTCCACGTTCTTGGCTTTGAAGTCCGCCAGGCGGTGATCGAAAGCGATCAGCTCGGACGGGCACACGAAGGTGAAGTCCAGCGGGTAGAAGAACACTACCGCGTACTTGCCGGCGGTAGCTTGCTTGAAGGAGTAGTTGTCAACGATCTGACCATCGCCCAGCACGGCGGAGAAGGTTTTCGCGCCATCGAAGAAGGGGGCTTGTTTGCCAACGAGTACGGCCATTGCGGATCTCCTTAAAGGTCTTGGTATGACTGCGCTTCCCTGTTCGGGCATCGGGAAACGCGGCGGAATGCGAGGCTTTATAAAACAGGGCCGCCGACATCGGCAAATTGTAAATCCATATCGTTGCGATAAAGTTTTGCAATGTCGGCCCGGCAGGCGCTCGCTTACAAGTATGAGGCCGCTATTAGATTGGGCCAAAAGCGCAAGGTTCAAGCCGACGTCTCCGGCCGGCCCGGAATAAAAAACGGCCGCTGCATGGCAGCGGCCGTCGGCATCGCGTCAAACCGGCATCAAGCGGACGGCTCGGCCTTCTGGCGCAGACGCAGGTTCAGTTCGCGCAGTTGCTTGTCGTCCACCGCGTTGGGCGCGTTGGTCAGCAGGCACTGGGCGCGCTGGGTTTTCGGGAAGGCGATCACGTCGCGGATGGACTCCGCGCCGCACATCAGCGTCACCAGACGATCCAGGCCGAAGGCCAGGCCGCCGTGCGGCGGCGCGCCGAACTTCAGGTTGTCCAGCAGGAAGCCGAACTTGTTCTGCTGCTCTTCCGGGCTGATCTTCAGCGCGCCGAACACTTTTTCCTGGATCTCGGCGCGGTGGATACGGATGGAGCCGCCGCCGATTTCCCAGCCGTTCAGCACCATATCGTAGGCGCGCGCCAGGCAGGCGCCCGGATTGGTGGCCATCAGGTCCTCGTGGCCCTGCTTCGGGCTGGTGAACGGATGGTGGCAGGCGGTCCAGCGGTCGTCGTCCTCGTCGTGCTCGAACATCGGGAAGTCCACCACCCACAGCGGGCGCCATTCCTTGACGAAGTAGCCGTTGGCCAGGCCGTGCTCGTGGCCGATCTTGATGCGCAGCGCGCCGATGGCCTCGTTCACCACCTTGGCCTTGTCCGCGCCGAAGAAGATGATGTCGCCGTTTTGCGCGCCGGTGCGCTCGATGATGGCTTTCAGGCCGTCAGCGGACAGGAACTTGACGATGGGCGACTGCAGGCCTTCTTCGGTGGGCTTGCTGGCGTCGTTGACCTTGATGTAGGCCAGCCCCTTGGCGCCGTAGATGCTCACGAACTGGGTGTAGTCGTCGATTTCCTTGCGGCTGAGGCCGGAACCGCCCGGCACGCGCAGGGCCACCACGCGGCCGCCCGCCATGTCGGCCGCGCCGCGGAACACCTTGAACTCTTCCGACTTCATCACATCGGTCAGTTCGGTGAATTTCAGGTCCACGCGCATGTCCGGCTTGTCGGAGCCGTAGTAGAACATCGCGTCGGCGTAAGTCATGCGCGGGAACTGCGGCAGTTCCACGCCCAGCACGTCGCGGAAGATCTCCTTGGTCATGCCCTCGGTGATGTCCATGATCTGGTCCTCGTTCAGGAACGAGGTCTCGATATCGATCTGGGTGAATTCAGGCTGACGGTCGGCGCGCAGGTCTTCGTCGCGGAAGCACTTGGTGATCTGGTAGTAGCGGTCGAAGCCGGCCACCATCAGCAATTGCTTGAACAGCTGCGGCGATTGCGGCAGCGCGAAGAATTCGCCCGGGTGCACGCGGGACGGCACCAGGTAGTCGCGCGCGCCTTCCGGCGTGGAGCGGGTCAGCATCGGGGTTTCGATGTCGATGAAGCCCTGCTTGTCCAGATGGTTGCGCACGCCCATCGCCACCTTGTAACGCAGACGCAGGTTTTTCTGCATCGCCGGACGGCGCAGATCGATCACGCGGTTGGTCAGGCGCACGTTCTCGGACAGATTCTCGTCGTCGATCTGGAACGGCGGCGTGGCGGCGGCGTTGAGGATCTCGATGTCCTTGGCCAGGATTTCGATCTCGCCGGAAATCATCTTGCTGTTGGCGGTGCCGGCCGGACGCTCGCGCACGATGCCGGTGATGGACAGCACGTATTCGCCGCGGCTGCTGTCGGCCAGCTGGAACGCTTCCGGGGTGTCCGGATCGATCACCACCTGCACCAGGCCTTCGCGGTCGCGCAGGTCGATGAAGATCACGCCGCCATGGTCGCGGCGGCGGTGAGCCCAGCCCTTCACGGTAACGGTCTGGCCGAGGTATTTCTTGTCAATAAGTCCGCAATAGTCGGTACGCATTTGGGTAAACCCTTTTATTCAAATTCGGTGAGGCTTCCCCGCCCGGGGGAAAGAAAGGCGTTAAGGGCTAGACAGGGTGTCGGTCTAGCCCTGCCGATTATGTTCGTCGTTCAGACGCGGACGCTGGGCGGCCGGCGGCGGGTTCGGCGCCACCATGCCCATGGAGATCGCGTATTTCAACGCTTCGTCCACGCTCATGTTCAAGGCGCGGGTGTCCTTCTTGGCCACCATCACGAAATAACCCGAGGTCGGGTTGGGGATGGTGGGCACGTAGACCCCGATGAACTCGTCGTCGGACAGCGATTCGGACACGACTTCAGGCAGCGGGCCGGTTTGAAACGCCACCGTCCACATGCCGGAATGAGGGAACTGCACCAGCAGCGCCTTTTTGAAGGCCTGGCCGGAGTCGGACAACAGCGTGTCGCTGACTTGCTTGACGCTGTTGTAAATGCTTTTCACCACCGGGATGCGGGACAGCAGCGCGTCCCACATGTCCAGCACGCGCTGACCCAGCACATTGGCGGCCAGCATGCCGGTGCCCAACAGAATCAGCACCGACAGCACCACGCCCAGGCCCGGCAGATGGAAGCCGAGCAAGGCCTCCGGCTGCCATTCCTGCGGCAACAGGTTCAGCGTCTGGTCCAGCGAAGTGACGATCAGGTTCAACACCCACAGCGTCACGGCCAAAGGCAGCCACACCAGCAAGCCGGTGACGAGATAGCCCTTAAGCGTCATTTTGATTTGCGGCGTCATCGAGGTTTACGCGCACCCACAGCCGGTGCCGCAACTATGACCTCCGCCGCTGTCCGAAGACGCGGAGGAGGAAGAGCCGGACGCGGACGCGCCGCCCTTGAAGTCCGTGGCGTACCAGCCGGAACCCTTCAGCTGGAAGCCGGCCGCGGACAGCTGCTTGCGGTACTCCGCGCTGCCGCAGGCCGGGCATTGCGCGACAGGCTCGTCGCTGAGTTTTTGCAGATGCTCTTTGGCGACGCCGCAGGCGCCGCAACGGTATTCGTAGATTGGCATAGCTTTGCTTCCCCACCAGTAATCATGATGGCATAATAAACCGAACTCATGCTGCACTGCACTATCCGAGCGTGAACTTACGCTCGGCATGCCTAGTCGGACAGATGCGGACGAACGCCCCCAAGATCAAGCCTTCGTTCCCGCCAAATCGTCGATTATATCCGACTGAATCGTCAATACAAAAATCCCTTTGCTTCATTAGCCCGCAATACTGCCCTGCAACCCTACAAATCCCGGAGGTCACATGGTTTACCAAGAGGGTCAGATGGAAAGCATTCGCAACATTCTTGCCGGCAAGAAAGGCCTGATCGTAGGCATCGCCAACGAGAACAGCATCGCCTACGGCTGCGCCAGCGTGCTGCGCGACCTGGGCGCGGAGTTCGCCGTCACCTACCTGAACCAGAAAGCGGAAAAATACGTGCGTCCGCTGGCCGACCAGCTGGGTTCGCCGCTGGTGCTGCCGCTGGACGTGGAACAGCCGGGGCAGATGGAAGCGGTGTTCGAGGCCATTCGTCAGCAATGGGGCAAACTGGATTTCGTCATTCACTCCATCGCCTATTGTCCGATGGACGATCTGCACGGCCGCGTCACCGACTGCTCGCTGGAAGGCTTCCAGCAGGCGATGCGCGTGTCCTGCTACTCCTTCATCGAAATGGCGCGTCTGGCCGAACCCTTGATGAGCCAGGGCGGCAGCCTGATCACCATGAGTTATTACGGCGCCGACAAGGTGGTGGAGAACTACAACATCATGGGTCCGGTCAAGGCGGCGCTGGAAAGCGTGTCGCGCTACCTGGCCAGCGAGCTGGGCGCCAAGAATATCCGCGTGCACGCGGTGTCCCCCGGCCCCTTGCGCACCCGCGCCGCCTCCGGCATCGCCCACTTCGACCAGTTGATCGAGGACGCCATCGCCCGCGCGCCGCAAAACCGCCTGGTGGAAATCGAGGACGTGGGCACCACCTGCGCCTTCCTGATCTCCGAAGCCGCCCGCGGCCTGACCGGCCAGACCATCTATGTCGATGGCGGCCATCACATCAAGGCCTGAGGGAACACGCCATGACACGCGACGAACACGCTTTTTCCGACATCCTTCAACAGGCCGTCGGCCTGGGGCCGCTGCCGATGGCGGTGACCCACCCCTGCAGCCGCGAGGCGCTGTTGGGCGCGGTGGAAGCCGCCGACCACGGCATCGCCACCCCCATCCTGGTGGCCCCCGCCGCCAGGCTGGCCAAGCTGGCCGACGAACTGGAAGTGGACCTGAGCCGCTTCGAGCTGGTCGACGTGCCGCACAGCCACGCCGCCGCCGAACAGGCGGTGAGCCTGGTCCGCGACGGCTACGCCGACATCCTGATGAAGGGCAGCCTGCACACCGACGAATTCATGGGCGAAGCGCTGGCGCGCGGCACCGGCATCCGCACCGACCGCCGCATCAGCCACGTCTGGATCATGAAGGTGGAGACCTATCCGCGCTACCTGTTCATCACCGACGCCGCGATCAATATCGAACCGGACCTGCTGACCAAGCGCGACATCTGTCAGAACGCCATCGACCTGACCCAGGCGCTGGGCATACGCCAGCCCAAGGTGGCCATCCTGGCCGCGGTGGAAACCATCAATCCGGCGATGCGCTCCACGCTGGACGCCGCCGCGCTGTGCAAGATGGCGGACCGCGGCCAGATCACCGGCGCCATCCTCGACGGCCCGCTGGCTTTCGACAACGCCATCTCGCGCGAAGCCGCCGACAGCAAGGGCATCGTCTCGCCGGTGGCCGGCGATCCCGACATCCTGCTGGTGCCGGATCTTGAGGCCGGCAATATGCTGGGCAAGCAGCTGACGTATCTGGCCGCCGCGGCCTCCGCCGGCATCGTGATGGGCGCGCGCGCGCCCATCGTGCTGACCAGCCGCGCCGACGACGCCAACGGCCGCCTCGCCTCCGCCGCCGTGGCCAATTTGCTGGCGCACAAACGCCGGCAAAGCGGACAGCGGACATGAGCCGGGTGCTGCTCGCCGTCAACGCCGGCTCCTCCACGCTGAAATTCCGCGCCTTCGCGCCGGACGGCCGCCAATTGCTGGCGCGCGGCATGGTGGACCGCTTCGGCCAGGCCAAGCCGGAGCTGCAATTGCTGGACGGCAAGGGCCAGACGCTGAGCCGCCACGCGCTGGACGACGGCAGCCGCGGCAGCGCCATCGCCGCGGTGATCAACAGCCTGGCCGATCAGCAGCTGGAACCGCTGGCCGTGGTGCACCGCGTGGTGCACGGCGGCGGCCGTTTCACCGCCGCCATGCGGCTGGACGCCGACATCCGCGCCCAGCTGGAGGACTACGTGGCGCTGGCGCCGCTGCATCAGCCGGTCAGCCTGTCGGTGATCGCCGCCTTCGAGGAATACGACGCCCGTTTGCCGCAGTTCGCCTGCTTCGACACCGCCTTCCACGCTCAACAGCCGGAAGTGGCCACCCGCTTCGGCATCGCCCGCCATTGGCATGATGAAGGCGTCCGCCGCTACGGCTTCCACGGCCTGTCCTACGCCGCCATCGCGCGGCGGCTGCCGGAGCTGGGCCTGGAACGCGCCAAGGTGGTGGTCTGCCACCTGGGCAGCGGCGCCAGCGCCTGCGCGCTGGACGCCGGCCGCAGCATGGCGTCCAGCATGGGTTTCTCCGCGGTGGACGGCTTGATGATGGGCAGCCGCCCCGGCTATATCGATCCGGAAGTCATTCTCTACTGGCAGGAACAGGCCGGCATGAGCGTGGCCGAGGTGAGGCGCGAGCTGTACAAGAACTCCGGCCTGCTCGGCGTCTCCGGCCTGTCCTCAGACATGCGCGAACTGCTGGCCAGCGATTTGCCGGCGGCGCGCGAGGCCATCGAGCTGTTCTGTTACCGGGTGGCGCGGGAAGTGGCCAGCCTGGCGGCGGCGATGAAGGGGTTGGACGCGGTGGTGTTCACCGCCGGCGTGGGCGAGCACTCGCCGGAAGTACGCGGCCGGGTGCTGCAACAGCTGGCCTGGCTGGGCTTTGAAGCCGACCAGGCCGCCAATCTGGCCCAGGCGCGGCGGCTGACCACCGCCGCCAGCCCGCGCGCGGCCTATGTGCTGCCTACCGACGAGGAAGGCGAAATGGCGCGCCAGGCGGCCGCGCTGCTGCAATAAGCGCAGGGCCCGCCCATGGGCGGGCCTGCTTCGGGCCTGTTCACAATCTTTCCAACAGCCGCGCAGCGAACTCCAAAGCTAGCGAGACTCACTCCAGCCAGTCGCTCATCGTCAGCCCCACGCCCAGCGCGCGGGTGCGCACGTTGTAATCGATCAGGCTTTCGCCGTAACCGTCGAAAGCCTGCACATAACCGCGCAGCTTGCCCTTCACCGGGAAACTCCAGTCCAGTTGCAGTCCATGCTTGCCGCTGTCGAAATTGGGCCGCCACATGGCGCTGAAAGTCTGGCCGCGGTACTGGTAGATCGCCTGCAGATCCCCGTGCCCCATGTATTTGACGATGTCGGGATTGTCGTCCTTGTCGCCGGACTCCGGCAGCCTGGCCCACCAGCGGCCTTGCAGCGTGAACGGACCGTTGTCCAGCGCAGCCATCGCGTACACCCGGTTCCAGCTGCGCGACAAGGGATTGGCGCGGCCGTTGGATTGATGCAACAAACCCAGGCCGCCCATACGCAGCCGGGTGTCGCCCCAGGCCCAGGCGGACGGCAAGGGGAAGGTAAGAATCAGTTCCGGCTCGTAGTCGGTGCCGCGGAACGGCGCGGAATGCGCCTGGTTGTAGATTTGCCAATGCGATTGCTGGGTGTAGGCGAACCACAGGTTCAGCGGGGTATCGAAAATGTCTTCCCACACCTTGGTCTTGAACGACAGCTGGAATTTGGCCTCGGTCTTGTCCAGTTCCCCGCCCGGCGTCTGGCTGGGCGGCCGGGTCGGCGACTGCGGCTCGTTATTGGGCTTGGCCATCTGCCAGACCGGCAGATAGTAATTGGGGCGGTATAAGCGAAACCCGAAGGTGTCGCCGCGCGAGCGCCCGTCCAGATCCCAGGCTTCGGCCAGCCGGCTGGGAGCCGGCGCGGCATCCGGCTCTACGCCGGCGGCCGGAAGCGGGCGCTCCGGAGGCGCGGCGGCCGCGGAAGACGGCGCTGCGGGCGCCGCAGCGGCCGCCAGCCCGTCGTAGCAGGCCAGACGCAGCCTGGCGTCCGCCAGGCGGCCGCAATCGGCCAGTTGCTGCGGCAGTTCCGCCGCCAGGGTCTGCGCCGCGCACAAAGCCAGCGCCCAAGCCGTCCATCCCGACATAGCCATGCCTCCAGCGAGGGAAATCGATGCGCCAGACACACAAAAGGCTCCGCGATGCGGAGCCTTTGCGTATTCTTCAGCGCTGGGCTGTGATCAGGCCATGGCCTTGATCTGAGCCGACAGACGGCTCTTGTGACGAGCGGCCTTGTTCTTGTGGAACACGCCCTTGTCAGCAATGCGGTCAATCACTTTTTCGGAAGTCTGGAACACTACCTTGGCAGCGGCTTTATCGCCTGCTTCAACTGCCTTGAGCACTTTCTTAACTGCGGTACGGAACGCAGTACGCAGGCTGGCGTTGTGCGCGCGCTGCTTAAGGGCTGTGCGTGCACGCTTGCGAGCTTGTGCGCTGTTAGCCATGAATCTTTCTCCTGATGAGCGGAATCTGAAACCCGCGATTCTAAGCCCTAAACTCAGGTTTTGCAACAATAAACCTGGCGGCGTACACTAGCGGGCTTGCTCAACGCTAGATAAACCACCCGCAACATGAATCTGCTCAAGGCTCTGGCTGCTGTCAGCAGCATGACCATGGTGTCCCGCATCCTGGGTCTGGTCCGCGATACCATCATCGCCCGCGTTTTCGGGGCCGGCATGGCCGCCGACGCCTTCAACGCCGCCTTCAAGATTCCCAATATGCTGCGCCGCCTGTTCGCCGAAGGCGCGTTTTCGCAGGCTTTCGTGCCCATTCTCGGCGAATACAAGAACCAGCGCAGCGAAGAGGAAACCCGGGAATTCATCGCCAAAATCACCGGCGTGCTGGGCTCGGTGCTGCTGCTGGTTACCGCCGTGGGCATGCTGGCCGCGCCGCTGATCATGTGGATATCCGCGCCCGGCTTTTACCGCGAGCCGGCCAAGGCCGCCTTGTTCGCCGACATCCTGCGCGTGTCCTTTCCTTATATCTTCTTCATTTCGCTGTCCTCCATGACCGGCAGCGTGCTCAACAGCTGGGGCAAGTTCTCGATTCCGGCTTTCACCCCCACCTTCCTCAACCTGAGCTTCATCGTGTTCGCGCTGTTCTTCAGCAGCCGCTTCGATCCGCCCATCATGGCGCTGGCCTGGGCGGTCTTCGTCGGCGGCCTGGTGCAACTGGTGTGGCAGCTGCCCTTCCTGAAGCAGATAGGCATGCTGGCGCGCCCGGTGTTCGCCTTCCGCGACCCGGCGGTCTGGCGCGTGATCCGGCAAATGGGACCGGCCATCTTCGGCGTGTCGGTGGCGCAGATCTCCTTGCTGATCAACTCCACCTTCGCCTCCTTTCTGCCCACCGGCAGCGTGTCCTGGATGTATTACGCCGACCGGCTGATGGAGTTCCCGTCCGGCGTGCTGGGCGTGGCGCTGGGCACCATCCTGCTGCCCTCGCTGTCCAAACACGCCGCCACCCGCTCCGACGGGGAGTTCAGCGTGCTCTTGGACTGGGGCATCCGCCTGTCCCTGCTGCTGGCGGTGCCGGCCACGGTGGGCCTGGGCCTGCTGTCCGGCCCGCTGCTGGCCACTCTGTTCACCTACGGCAAATTCACCGCCCACGACGCGCTGATGTCGCAGCAGGCGGTGATCGCCTACTCCTTCGGCCTGCTCGGTCTGATCCTGGTCAAGGTGCTGGCGCCCGGCTTCTACGCACGCCAGGACATCAAGACCCCGGTGCGCATCGCGCTGATCACCCTGTGCCTGACCCAGCTGATGAACCTGGCCTTCGTGTTTCCGCTCAAGCACGCCGGCCTGGCGCTGTCCATCGGCCTCGCCTCCTGCCTCAACGCCGGCCTGCTGCTGCGCGCGCTGCTCAAGCGCGGCATCTACCAGCCCTCGGCCGGCTGGGGCGGCTTCCTCAGCAAGATGGCCGTGGCCATCGCGGCCATGGCCGCCGCGCTGCTGGCGCTGCAATGGCTGCTGCCCGTCCACTGGCACGGCCCGGCCTGGCAACGCGTGGCCTGGCTGAGCCTGCTGGTGTCGGCCGGCGCGGCCGTCTATTTCGCCGCGCTGTTCGCGCTCGGCTTCCGCCCGCGCGACTTCATGCGCCGCGAGCGCTGACATGACCAGCCAGCCACGTCTGCCCGCCCTGACGCCAGCCGATCGTCAGGCGGCCGGCGTGCTGCTGGTCAGCTGCCTGTGCCTGACCTTGCTCTACTACCCCGCCAACCGTTACTGGATGATGGACTGGCTGCTGCAATGGTGGCCGGCGCTGGGCTTGTCCTTCCGCCAGCAGGTGGTGCACAACCCGGACACCGATCTCTACCGCGCCGCCTACTGGGCGCTGGCCAGCATCGCCAGCTACTGCCTGCTGCCGCTGCTGGCCATCCGGCTGCTGGATCGCCGCCCGCTGGCCGACTTCGGCCTGGCCTGGCCGGACCGCGCCACGCTGAAGACGGACCTGAAGCTGTTCCCGCTGTTCTACGCCCTGATGCTGCCCTTGGTATGGTGGGCGTCCGGCCAGCCGGGCTTTTTGAAGATCTACCCCTTCTTCCGGCTCAGCCCCGGCGAGAGCTTGTGGCCGCACTGGCTGCTGTGGGAGCTCTTGTATTTCGCCCAGTTCGCCGCGCTGGAATTCTTCTTCCGCGGCTATATGGTGCACGGCCTCAAACCGCGGCTGGGCGTCAGCGCCGTCTTCGTGATGGTGCTGCCCTACTGCATGATCCATTTTGAGAAACCGCTGCTGGAGAGCCTGGCCGCCATCGTAGCCGGCATCGCGCTGGGCGCGCTCAGCTACCGCTACCGTTCCATCTGGCTGGGCATCGCGCTGCATTGCAGCGTGGCGCTGACCATGGATTTGATGGCGCTGTGGCGCAAGGGCCTGCTTTAAAAAGCGGCTCACGATCTGCCGCCTCTTTGAAAATCGATATAATTCAAGCCATGAACACTCAAGCCATGTCCCCGGAGCAATCCCCTCTGGGCAAAACCGTCAGCTACCAGGATCATTACGATCCCCATCTGCTGTTTCCGATCCCGCGCCAGGCCAAGCGCGACGAAATCGGCGTGGACACCGCCGCGCTGCCCTTTGCCGGCGTGGACATCTGGACCGGTTTCGAACTGTCCTGGCTCAACGCCCGCGGCAAGCCCCAGGTGGGCATCGCCGCCTTCCGCATCCCGGCCGACAGCCCGAACCTGATCGAATCCAAATCCTTCAAGCTCTATCTGAACAGCTATAACCAGACCCGGATGGCCGGCCTGGACGCGCTGCGCCGCCAGCTGGCCGCGGACCTGTCCGCCGCCGCCGGCAAGCCGATAGGCGTCGACATCATGCTGCCGCAGCAGTTCGGCGGCGAAACCGTGGCCGAACTGGCCGGCGACTGCATCGATGATCTGGACATCGAAGTGGACAACTACGCGCCCTGCCCGCAGATTCTGCGCGCCGACGCCGGCGACATTGTCAGCGAGACCCTGTGCAGCCATCTGCTGAAATCCAACTGCCTGGTCACCGGCCAGCCAGACTGGGGCAGCGTGCAGATCCGCTACACCGGCCCTCGGCTGGACCGCGAGGCGCTGCTGCGCTACCTGATAGGCTTCCGCCAGCACAATGAATTCCACGAGCAATGCGTGGAGCGCATCTTCACCGATCTGCTCCGCGCCTGCGCGCCGAGCCGCCTCACCGTCTACGCGCGCTACACCCGCCGCGGCGGACTGGACATCAATCCCTTCCGCAGCAATTGCGGCGAGATGCCGGTGGGCAACACCCGCACCGCGCGGCAATAAGACCCTTTCTGAGCGGGAAAAGCAAAAAGGCCGGCGAATGCCGGCCTTTTTGTCATTCTGGAAACGATGATCAATGGATCTTAAAGCCTGTTTACGATCTCGCGAGCTAGGGCGAGACAAGGCGAAAACGGTTGAAGAAGCGGAATGTACAGGTGGTACATGAGCATTATGAAAGCGTTTTTAACGCCCTTGTCTAACTATTCCGCCGACGCGTAGCAGATCGTAAACAGGCTCTTAAGGATAGAACCAGTAAAGGCTATACCCCATCGCATGCACCTTGCCGGCGTCCAGCCGCATGGTGACCTTGACCTCGCTATTGGAATTGAAGTGGCCGAGCTTGAAGTCGTCCGGCTTCAAATACTCCTTGGGCGCGAACACCTTGCGGATCAGCACCTGGTCGTCCGAGTCCTTCAAGGTCACTTCCAGCATCGGATAGGCCTGGGAGTAAGTGGCGTGGTTCTTCAGCGTGGCGGACAGCTGGATCAGATTGGGGAAATCCGGGACGAAGGCCAGTTCCGACCACTCCGTGCGCACGCGGGCGATATCGGTGGGCCAGGGCACGGCGCAGCCTACGGCGCCGCAGAGGTTTTCCAGCGTCGGGCGCAATTCGGGCACTTCCGCGGCGATGCGGGTGCGGTTGAAATACACCAATTGACCGGCCAACACCAGCACGCCTATCGCCGAGGCGACGACGGCCAGGAAGGTCAGCGCCGGATGGCGTCTTCGCGGCGATTCGTCCGGCTCGTCTTCGCCGTGGCTGGACGGCGGCTCGACGCGCGCCTCCGGCGCCGGCTTGGCGGGCGGCTCTTCGAACTTGGGTTCCGGAACCGCTGCCGGCGCAGGCTCCGCCACCGGCTCAGGCGCGGGGCGGCGGCGGTTGCCGAACACCTCCGGCGCGGGTTCCGCCGCGGCAGGCGGCTCGGCGTCAAAGGGGTTGCCCAGCGGCGCGCTGACATGGCGATTCTGCATCGCCTCCGCCAGTGCGCGCTGGAACTCCTCGACATCGGCGCGCGCGGCCGGGGCTTCCTCCGCCTCCGCCATCGGCGGCGGCATCAGCAGTTCGTCCGGCGGCGCTTCCGTCGCGCTGGAGCCCGGATCGAAATCCGGCACTTCCAGCTCGAAATCGTCCAGCGCCTCGCTCTGCCGAGCCTGAGTCTGGACGGGCGGCGGCGCCACGGCGCGCGGAGGTTCCGCCGGCGGCGCTTCCGCCGCGACGAAATGCTCGGTGGCGTTGAACACATGCGAACAGCGCCCGCAGCGCACCAAGCCATTGGCGGCCGCTAATTGGGCATCATTGACCTTGAAGCGTGTCTGGCAATTGGGGCACTGTGTCGTATATGTCATACCGTGGGGCGTCGGGTTCCTGTCAGTCTGGTCCATCCTTCGTCGAACACCGGAGCGTCCATCTGGAACCACTGTTCATAGATGGCCGACAGTTCTTCGGCTTGTTCGGCGAGAATGCCTGAAAGCACGATTCTACCACCGGTTTTGACGTGGCTCGCCAGCAACTGGCCCAACATGCGCAGCGGATTGGCCAGAATATTGGCCAGTACCACGTCGTAGACCGCTTCCGGGTTCTGGTCAGGCAGACAGAAGTCCGCCTTGACCTGGTTCTGTTCCGCGTTGTCCTGGCTGGCCCGCACCGCCTGCGCGTCGATGTCCACGCCCAAGGCGGAGGCCGCGCCCAGCTTGAGCGCGGCGATGGCGAGAATGCCGGAACCGCAGCCGTAGTCCAGCACGCTTTCGCCGCCTTGCAGCTGGGCGTCCAGCCATTGCAGGCACAAGCGCGTGGTCGGATGGCTGCCGGTGCCGAAGGCCAGACCCGGATCCAGTTGCAGATTGACCGCGTTCGGCGCCGGCGGCTCGTGCCAGGTCGGCGTGATCCACAGGCGGTCGGAAATCCGGATCGGGTCGAACTGCGACTGGGTCAGACGCACCCAGTCCTGCTCTTCCACCCGCTCCACATTGTAGCTGGGCAGGGCCAGACCGCAGGCGTTGGCGGCGGCGGCGATCAGCAGGGCCACGTCGGCCGCTTCATCAAACAGCGTGATGATGCGGCTGCGGCTCCACAGCTTGTCCACCGGCTCGCCGGGTTCGCCGAAAATCGGCTCTTCGCGCTCGGTGCCGGCAAAAGCGTCTTCGATCGCGGTGGACAGCGCGCCGGCGTCCATCAGCGCGTCGGCCAGACGCTCGGCGACGGTTGACTCGGCGTCAATGGTGGCTTGCAGCCAGGCCATCACGCGCCCCCTTTTTTCTGCTGCGACAAACGCTGCTCCAGATAATGAATGCACGTGCCGCCGCGCTGGAAGGCCGCGTCCATGAACAGTTCCTGATGCAGCGGGATATTGGTCTTGATGCCGGAAATGGAGATTTCCGACAGCGCCACCCGCATCCGCGCCATCGCCTGCTCGCGGGTATCGCCAAAGGCGATCAGCTTGCCCACCATGGAATCGTAATGCGAAGGCACGGTGTAGCCCTGGTAAATATGCGAATCGATGCGGATGCCCGGGCCGCCGGCCGGGTGATAGCTTTCGATCTTGCCCGGGGACGGCACGAAGGTGAACGGGTCCTCGGCGTTGATCCGGCACTCCATCGCATGGCCGCGCAACACCACGTCCTTCTGTTTGTAGCGCAGTTTCTCGCCGGCGGCGATGCGGATCTGTTCCTGCACGATGTCGATGCCGGTGATCATCTCGGTCACCGGGTGCTCAACCTGCACGCGGGTGTTCATCTCGATGAAGTAGAACTCGCCGCGCTCGAACAGGAACTCAAAAGTGCCGGCGCCGCGGTAGCCGATGCGACGGCAGGCTTCGGCGCAGGCTTCGCCAATCTTCTGACGCTGCTTGTCGGTGATGCCCGGCGCAGGCGCTTCCTCGATGATCTTCTGGTGGCGGCGCTGCATGGAGCAGTCGCGCTCGCCCAGATAGATGGCGTTGCCGTATTCGTCGGCCAGAATCTGGATTTCGATGTGGCGCGGCTCTTCCAGGAATTTTTCCATGTAGACGGTGGGATTGCCGAAAGCCGCGCCGGCTTCGGTGCGGGTCATCTGCACCGAATTGATCAGCGCGCCCTCGGTATGCACCACGCGCATGCCGCGACCGCCGCCGCCGCCGGCGGCCTTGATGATCACCGGGAAACCGATCTTCTTGGCGATCTTGACGATCTCGGCCGGATCGTCCGGCAAAGCGCCTTCGGAGCCCGGCACGCAGGGCACGCCCGCTTCTATCATCGCGTTCTTGGCCGACACCTTGTCGCCCATCATGCGGATGGTGTCCGGACGCGGACCGATGAACACGAAGCCGGACTGCTCGACGCGCTCGGCGAAGTCGGCGTTTTCCGACAGGAAGCCGTAACCCGGGTGGATGGCCTGGGAATCGGTCACCTCGGCGGCGGCGATCAGGGCCGGCACGTTCAGATAGCTCTTGCCGCTGGGCGCCGGGCCGATGCAGACCGATTCGTCGGCCAGCTTCACGTACTTGGCTTCGCGATCGGCCTCGGAATGCACCACCACGGTCTTGATGCCCATCTCGCGGCAGGCGCGCTGGATGCGCAGGGCGATTTCACCCCGGTTGGCAATCAGAATTTTTTCAAACATGGAATTCTCCGCTGGCGGATTCCGCGGCCGGCGTCGTCGCCGGCGGGGGCCGCCAATGCTGTCGTGGCAAACGACAAGGGCACAGACGCTGCGCCGTGCCCCCTTGCCGTCTGCCTGTCGTCTGGCTTACTCGATGATGAACAACGGCTCGCCGAATTCCACCGGCTGGCCGTCTTCGACCAGAACGGCCTTGACCACGCCGGAGCGGTCGGCTTCGATCTCGTTCATCAGCTTCATCGCTTCGATGATGCACAGGGTGTCGCCGGCGTTGACGCTCTGCCCCACTTCGATGAAGCTCTTGGCGCCCGGGCTCGGTGAGCGATAGAAGGTGCCCACCATCGGCGACTTCATCGCGTTCTTGTCGTTGTTGGCCGGCGCGGCGGCTTCGGCGGCCGGCGCGGCCACGGCGGCGGCTTGGGCGTTGGGCACTTGCAGCGCGGTCATCGGCTGAGCGTAGGCCATCTGCGGCGCGGCGGATACGCGGGTAATGCGGACTTTTTCTTCCCCCTCGGTCACTTCGAGTTCGGCGATGCCGGATTCCTCGACGAGATCGATCAGCTTCTTGAGTTTACGGAGATCCATTGATAATCCTTCGAGTGGGATATTCGGTAGAGTGAGTTAGGCCTGCGCGGCAAGATGCCGGATGGCGTGCGCAAGCGCCAGTTCATAGCCGTGGGCGCCGAGTCCGCAGATCACGCCGACCGCGAGGTCGGAGAAATAGGAATGCTTGCGGAACGGTTCGCGGGCATGAACGTTGGAAAGGTGGACTTCGATAAACGGCACTTGCACCGCCGCCAGCGCGTCGCGCAAGGCGACGCTGGTATGGGTGAAAGCGGCCGGATTGACCAGAATGAAGGCAGTACCGTCATGCAGGCACTGCTGCACGCGATCAATCAACACATGTTCCGCATTGCTCTGCAATGCCGACAATTCAAACCCCGCGGCGCTAGCCTGCTGTTCCAGCCGCTGGTTGATATCGTCAAGCGTTTCCCGGCCGTAGTGCTGCGGCTCCCGCTGTCCCAGCAGATTGAGGTTGGGGCCATGCAACACGAGGATTTTTCCGGTCAAAGCCTGCTCCTGTTTATCATCTTGGGCGCGAGTTTGCCGCAATTCGCTGCAAGATGTCTAGCTTTTGCATCATTTCAAACAGTTGTTTGGATGGCGAACACGGCGGATCTTCGAGTCAAAGCACTAGTATCCACGGGCGTTTTTCCGCCTGGCAAGTTTTTACCGCCTGGCCGAAAATCGATGTTGATTCAGCGCAAATCCCGCCACTTCGCTCACTAAGCTGATGCCGGCCGGCGGCGGCGCGGGTATAATTTGCCGATTCTGAATCTTTTACGCCTTATGCAGCTTTCCGACTTCGACTACCACCTGCCCGAGCGCCTGATCGCCCAGCACCCTCCGGCAGAGCGCGGCGCCAGCCGCCTGCTGCGCGTGGCCGGCCATGACCGCGCCAATCTGCGCTTCACCGACTTCATCGATCAGGTCAGCCCCGGCGACGTGATGGTGTTCAACGACACCCGCGTGATCAAGGCCCGGCTGTTCGGCGAAAAAGCCAGCGGCGGCAAGATCGAGGCGCTGATAGAACGCGTGCTGGACGCGCATACCGCGCTGGCCCACGTCCGCGCGTCCAAATCGCCCAAACCCGGCACCCGGCTGATCTTCGCGGATCGCTGGGAGGCGGAAATGGTAGAGCGCCACGGCGAACTGTTCAAGCTGCGCTTCCTGGCCGAGGACAATCTCTTCGACATCCTGGAAGCTTCCGGCAAGCTGCCGCTGCCGCCTTATATAGAACGCGGCGCCGGCCACGAGGATGACGAGCGCTACCAGACCGTCTACGCCCGCGAGCGCGGCGCGGTGGCCGCGCCCACCGCCGGCCTGCACTTCACCGAAGACATGCTGGAACAGCTGCGCGCCAAGGGCGTGCAACTGGCCTACGTCACCCTGCACGTCGGCGCCGGCACCTTCCAGCCGGTGCGGGTGGACAATATCGCCGAGCACAAGATGCACAGCGAAATCTACGAAGTGCCGGAAACCACCCGCGCGCTGATCGCAGAAGCCCACGCCGCCGGCCGCAAAGTGCTGTCGGTGGGCACCACCAGCATGCGCGCGCTGGAATCCGCCGCGCGCGGCGGCGAACTGGCCGCCGGCTGCGGCGAAACCGACATCTTCATCACCCCGGGCTACCGCTTCCGGGTGGTGGACCGCCTGCTGACCAATTTCCACCTGCCCAAGTCCACGCTGCTGATGTTGGTGTCCGCCTTCGCCGGCTACGAGGAAATCCGCGCCGCCTACCAGCACGCGGTGGAGCAGGAATACCGTTTCTTCAGCTACGGCGACGCCATGCTGCTGGAACGCAAAGACTGATGCGCGGCTTAATCGGCCGCCTTTGAGGATCAGACCATGTCCGGACTCTCTCCCGACGCGCCCGCGCCGCAGGAAATCCAGCTGCACGCGGTGTCGCGCGTGCTGGAAATCAGCTTCGACGACGGCGCCCGCTTCGAGCTGCCCTGCGAATACCTGCGCGTCTACTCGCCCTCGGCGGAAGTGCGCGGCCACGGCGCCGGCCAGGAAGTGCTGCAAGTGGGCAAGCGCCATGTCGCCGTCACCGCGCTGGAGCCGGTGGGCCATTACGCGCTGAAGATCACCTTCGACGACGGCCACGACAGCGGACTGTACAGCTGGAGCTATCTATACGAGCTGGGCGCCAAGCGCGACCAGTACTGGCAGGATTATCTCAATCGCCTCGCCGCCGCAGGCGCGAGCAGGGAGTGACCATGGACAAGACGACCCACTTCGGCTTCAAGACCGTTGCCGAAAGCGAAAAAGCCGCCAAGGTGGCCGATGTGTTCCACTCGGTGGCCAAGAAATACGATGTGATGAACGACCTGATGTCCGGCGGGCTGCACCGGGTGTGGAAACACTTCACCCTGACCACTTCCGGCGTCAAGGCCGGCGACAAGGTGCTGGACATCGCCGGCGGCACCGGCGACCTGTCCCGCGGCTGGGCCAAGCGCGTGGGCAAGAGCGGCGAAGTGTGGCTGACCGACATCAACAGCTCCATGCTGACCGTGGGCCGCGACCGGCTGTTGGACGACGGCCTGGTGCTGCCGGTGTCCTTGGCCGACGCCGAGAAGCTGCCCTTCCCCGACAATTACTTCGACGCGGTGTCGGTGGCTTTCGGCCTGCGCAATATGACCCACAAGGACGCGGCGCTGAAGGAAATGTGCCGGGTGCTGAAGCCGGGCGGCAAGCTGATGGTGCTGGAGTTCTCCAAAGTCTGGAAACCGCTGTCGCCGTTCTACGACTTCTACTCCTTCAAGGCGCTGCCGGTGATGGGCAAGCTGGTGGCGGGCGACCCCGACAGCTATCAGTACCTGGCCGAATCCATCCGCATGCATCCCGATCAGGAAACGCTGAAGCAGATGATGCTGGACGCCGGCTTCGGCAAGGTGGATTACCACAATATGAGCGGCGGCGTGGTGGCCCTGCACAAGGGCTACAAGTTCTAAGACCCTGCTCAAAGTCTGCTGCGCGTCAGCGATACGGCGTTGAAAACCAGCTCAAAATGCTCATGTGCCACGCGTACATTCCGCTTTTTCGCTCGTTTTCGCCTTGTCTCGCTCTTGCCCGCAAGACTTTGAACAGCTTCTAAGAGCCTGATTACGATCCGCGGCGCTCCGGCAATGCGGCCTTGATCAGACTAGACCCCTTCACCTTCCAATCACGGCGGAGACAGCGCATGGGCATCCAGATCGCGGCATTCAACCACCTGTTGAACCAACACCCGGCGGTGCGGGCGGAACTGGCCGCGCACGCCGGCCGGCGCGTCGCCGTGGCGCTGCCGCCCTTCCACGTGGCCGGCGTGTTCACCGACGACGGCTGGCTGGCCGCCTGCGAGGGCGAGCCGGAAGCCACGGTGCACCTCAAACACGCCGTCGCGCTGGCGGCGGCGGCCGGGCGCGACCCGGCGCTGAGCGACATCCAGCTGGAAGGCGACGCCGAACTGGCCGCCGCCGTCGGCCGCCTGCTGGGCCGCCTGCAATGGAACGCCGCCGAGGACCTGTCCCGGCTGGTGGGCGACGCCGCCGCCCAGCGCGCGGAAACCCTGGCCCGCGGCCTGCTCGGCTTCAAGGGCCAGGTGGCCTGGCGGCTGGCCGCCAACTGGGTGGAGCATCTGCGCGAGGAAACGCCGGTGCTGGCCGGCCGCCGCCAGGTGCAAGGCTTCGTCGCCGCGGTGGACACCTTGCGCGACGACGCCGGCCGCCTGGAAAAACGCCTGGCGCGGCTGCAGGCCGCGCTGCAACAAGAACAGACAAAGGCCTGACGGCACATGCGGACTTCGCGCTTCATCAAGATCGTTTCCACCTTCTACCGCTTCGGCCTGGACGACTTCCTGGAAGGCCATTCCAAGCTCGGCTTCGTCCACAAGCTGTTCGGCCTGCTGCCGCTGCGCCGCGACACCAGCGCGCCGCTGCCGCAGCGGGTACGGCTGGCGCTGGAAAGCCTGGGACCCATCTTCGTCAAATTCGGCCAAGTGCTGTCCACCCGCCGCGATCTGCTGCCGCCGGACTACGCAGACGAACTGGCCCGGCTGCAAGACCGGGTGCCGCCCTACGACGGCTTGCAGGCGCGCGAGATGATAGAACGCAGCCTGGGCCGCAAGGTGGACGAACTCTACGTCGATTTCGACAACACCCCGGTGGCTAGCGCCTCCGTAGCCCAGGTGCACAAGGCCTGGCTGCGCCAGCCCGACGGCGGCCGCGGCCGCGAAGTGGCGGTCAAGGTGCTGCGCCCCGGCATCCAGCCGGTGATCGAGCAAGACCTGGCGCTGATGGGCACGCTGGCCGGCTGGGTGGAGAAGCTGTTCACCGACGGCAAGCGGCTGAAGCCGCGCGAAGTGGTGGCCGAGTTCGACAAATACCTGCACGACGAACTGGACATGATGCACGAGGCCGCCAACGCCTCGCAGTTACGCCGCAACTTCAAGAACTCGGACATGCTGATCGTGCCCGAGGTGTTCTACGACTACACCAGCCGCGACGTGCTGACGCTGGAATGGATGCACGGCATCCCGGTGGGCCAGGTGGACCGGCTGCGCGAAGCCGGCGTGGATCTCAGCAAGCTCAGCCGCTTCGGCGTGGAAATCTTCTTCACCCAGGTGTTCCGCCACGGCTTCTTCCATGCCGACATGCACCCGGGCAATATCTTCGTCGCCGCCGACGGCCGCTACATCGCGCTGGACTTCGGCATCGTCGGCACCCTGACCGACACCGACAAACACTATCTGGCGGTCAACTTCCTCGCCTTCTTCAACCGCGACTACCACCGCGTGGCCACCGCCCACATCGAATCCGGCTGGGTGCCGAAAGACACCCGCGCCGAGGAGCTGGAAGCGGCGGTACGCACCGTGTGCGAACCCATCTTCGAGAAGCCGCTGTCGGAAATCTCCTTCGGCATGGTGCTGCTGCGCCTGTTCGAAACCAGCCGCCGCTTCAATGTGGAAATTCAGCCGCAACTGGTGCTGCTGCAAAAGACCCTGCTCAATATCGAAGGCCTGGGCCGCCAGCTGGATCCCAATCTGGATCTGTGGGACACCGCCAAGCCCTTCCTGACCAAGTGGATGAACGAACAGATAGGCTGGCGCGGCCTGCTGCGCACGCTGAAGCACGAAGCGCCGCAATGGGCCACCACCCTGCCCACGCTGCCGCGCAAGCTGAATGACGCGCTGTCCTCCGCCAACAGCGAGCTGCTGATCAGCGGCTACATTCAGCTGATGCGGGAACAGAAGCGCCAGAACTGGCTGCTGGCGCTGATCGCCGTCCTGCTGGCGGCCTTGCTGCTGAAGAACTGGCTCTGAGGCCCTCATAAAGCATGATTTCATTCATGCCCTGCTTCATCAGGCCTTCAAGCAGGCATGGCGGGATCAAGGCGTCCAAGCTTCAGCCGCCCGCCATCCTGCAAACAGGAGCGCCCGTTTCAATGGCGGCGCTCCGTGCGTCTGCAAGCCCCCTTGCCAAGCCAAGCGGGGCTTTTATCTTTATTGGGTGCCTGACGTGACGGACCGCTCTTCCATTCTTCACAGGGAAAACTCGAAACGCCGGTTTGAGGGCGACAACATGTCTTCCTCGGCAATCGCCACGCCCATTTCACCCATCCGGATGCCAATCCGATCACGCAAGGCCTGCAAATTTTCCCATGCCTGCGGGTGAAGCGCCTCGGCCACCATCAGCACGGTGTCCGTGGTCGGGGAAATCACCGACTGAGCGCCTTGCCGGAAAACCCAGCGGCGGGAATGCGCCTGATGATCCTCATCGGCAAAAATGATTTCACCCACGGCCGGCCGCTCAATCTCGCCGGAAAATGCCTGATACGCCTCCAGGCCGTTCGCCGGTCTGACCACCACGCCTCCTCTAAGGCATGCGCAATCGAATGCCGCAATCGGAATGGCCGCATGCATGGACTCCGCGTTAAGCGCGTCGATCAGCGGCAAGACATGAGGTAGGCATCCCTCCTTCCGGAAACGGCGCAGCAGCGCCTCTGCCGCACAGCGATACTGCGTGGGCTTCAAACCCATCTCAGCATAGGTTTGGCGCCATGCCTGCAGCGACGGGACCTCGCTCTCGGCCCTCTCCGCCTGCTGAGCGGCAACCTCCGCATTAAGTGGAGTCAAGCGCTCCCGCATTCAGTCCGGCGTTTCCAGCCTGTCGCAGAACCAGAACCAGGGCTCTCAGTTCCGGGAATCGCCCCCACACTTCGTCAGAATGATGAAAGTACATCTTGCGTAGCCCCCTTTGTCGTCATGCCTGGGTTTGCCATCACGGGATGAACGAATGCCGCTCACACTTGCGGCACCGTCTTCAAACGCGCCGGAATCGTCAGCACCAGAATGGCGAGCATCACCGCCGCGACGCCAACGGCTTGGCTCATTTCAATTTGTTCGCCCAGAACCAGCGCGGCAAGCAGCACCGCAGTCAAGGGCGCAACGGCGGTGAATGTGGCGGCCTCGCTTCCGCTTACCCGCGCGGCCCCGCCATACCACAACAGAAAACCGCCGACGGTCGGCACCAGCGCATACCAGATCACCGCCGCAATCGCCTCGGAACCGGGCATGGCAAACGGCAGCTCGAGGAAGGCAACGGGCAGCGACACCAACAGACCCAGAACCGTCATCGCCGTGGTCTGCAACAATGGCCGCAAAGGCACTCGCATGCGCTTGTTGAGCAGAATGAAAGCGCTTTCGCAGACGACGGCCCCCAAGATGCAGGCCATGCCAATGAGAGACAGCGGCCCGGAGCCTTTCCACGCCACCGCCATCACGCCAATGGTGGCGAGCCCTACCGCAATGAGCAGCCGCGCGCTTGGCCGCTCCCCCAAAACCATGACAGAAAAAAGCGCGGAGACCGCGGGGAGCGTTCCAATGATTACGCCCGCATCGGCGGCCGGAAGATAGGACAGGCCGGAAATCAACAAGGTCGTGTAACCGACGCTCCCCGCCCCCGCCTGGAGCAGAAGCAAAAACCCGTCGCTGCGCGTCAGTTTTGGCCACCTCTCCCTCTGCAGGAGAAGCAAGGGAATCAACACAGGCAGTGCGAGAGCAAACCGCAGCGCCGTCGCAAAAAAAGGGGGCATGCTGCCCGCGATGAATTTTGAGGCGATCACGGTAGAACCAACAGTCATCATCGCCAACGTCAACATCAGATATCCGAGAGTGCGGTTTGACAATTCCACCTCCGTTCATGGCTAAGCTCACAAACGGATTTACTTCACGCGCTATTTAAAATCAAGCCTTTAAAAATATCGTCAATAGCTATTGATTTTTGTAGCTTCCAAGAAAGTTCGCTTCGCAAGCATCCATCCATGGCGACGGCGTTCAGCGAATTCCTGGGCAAGTTATGCCATACAGCACTTATTCACATCGATACATTTCAAATAAGGCGGCCAAGATGCTTTTGACTTTCTGAAGGGGAATGCTGGCCCTGGGTTTTCGCAAGGGCGGGCACCATGAATCTCTCCCGAGCCCCAGGCGTTCATACCGCTTACGCCAACAAGCCGGCTGCCTATGCAACGGCTGAGCAGGGGTTTCATGAACGGACAAAACAAGGCATCTCATGTCCGCCCCGCCTTTGACCACGCTTGCCCGGCGGCGGCATCAAGCCTTTTATAACCATGACATGCAAAGGACGGACAGAGGCGGTGTAATAAAAAAGGGAAACGCCCGCCTCCGCGCATCGCCTTAAGGTTCCAGCGGCGGCCCGGCACGGTTTGAGCTGTGCCCGCATGATTATCCAAGCCCGGGACGGGCATGAATGCAACAGCGCATCCATTCACAGCTCGCGCAGCGCCGTGCCCTCCGCCGGCTTGCGCAGCCAGCCTTCCAGCAGCTTGTAGCTGTCCAGATCGAAGGACGGCGCGCCCTCCAGCGGGCCGTCGTCGCCCTGGCGCGAGCCCAGATAGCACCAGCGGTCGAACACATGCTCGGCGCGCTCGCCGGTCACTTCGTCAGTTTCCACCACCGCGATGGCGCCGGCGAACGGCCAGGCCTTCACCTTCAACTTGGCCAAGGCGCCCAGCAGCCGGATATTGTGCACCTCCGCCGGCTCGCGGCCGATGCAGGCGCCGCGGCAGCGGCCCAGCTTCAAAGCCGCGCACGGCGCGCCCTTGCGGCTGGTCACCGCCTCCACGCCCAATACCGACTGGCACAGCGCGTTGCCCAGCGCGATTTCCGCCAGGATCTTGCGCGCCTCGCGCGCATGGCGGAACAGGCCGTACAAATCCGCGGTGCGGCTGAAATCCAGCTCGCGCGCGTACACCACCTTGGGGCGGGTGAAGCCGTCCTCCGTCTCCAGCTGGATGGAGCACAGCTCCGGGCTCAGCTTGCCGCGGTGGTTATGCTGCGGCTTCAAGGCGTGAATCAAGCGCAGTTCCAGCAAATGCGCGCCGAACTCGCCCAGGGTCTCCTGCCACTCCACCCGGCCGATGGGCTCGCCGATATGCACTTCGCGGCTCTTGCCGCCGCCCTTGACCGCGGCGAAATGCGCCAGCACCCGCGTGCGCAGATTGCCGCCCTTGCCCACGTACAAGGGTTTGCCCTCCTCCCCGTACAGCGCGTACACCCCCGGCACGTCCGGCAGCAGCTCCAGTTGCTCTTGCAGCGCCGCCGGCAGGCCGGCCAGTTCCGGCGGCGCGGCCAATACCGCCGCCATCGCCGCGCCCACGGCCGCTTCGCCCAGTTCCTGGCTGGCGATGCCTAGGAAGCGATGCACCGCTTCCGCATCCGCCAAGGCCCGGTGCCGCTCCGGCAGGCGGATGTCGTAACGCTCTATCAGGCTGTCCAGGCTGTGCTTGAAAAACTGCGGGTAGAGCCGGCGCGACAGCTTGACCGTGCACAGCGACTGGCTCTGAAAGCGCAGTCCGGCGCGGCGGAATTCGTTTTTCAGGAAGCCGTAATCGAAGCGCGCGTTGTGCGCCAGGAACAGGCGGCCGGACAGCATGGTCAGCAAGCGCTCGGCCAGATCGGCGAAGCTCGGCGCCGCCGCCACCATGGCGTCGGAGATGCCGGTCATGTTCTCGATGAAGGGAGGGATGGGCTGGCCGGGGTTGATCAGAGAGCTGAAGCGCTCCACCCGATCGCCGTCGATCAGGATGACGCCCACCTCGGTAATGCGGTCGCGGCTGATGTGGCCGCCGGTGGTTTCCAAGTCGACGATGGCGCAAGGCTGGGCAAACAGAGGGTTCAATGTCTGGCTTTCAAGTGCGGCGCGCGGCGGCTTGATTGCACTATAGCCGCCGCCCTGGCCCCGCAGGTTGCAAATCAAGAGCGGCATTTTACTCCAAGAGCCGGGGCCCCATCCGCTTTCCGCCGCATCCGGCCGCGCCTACTTCGCCTTCGCCACCGGGATGTCCTCCCAGCGCGTGGTGTAGGCCGGCGACAACATGTCCTGCTTCATCTTCCACGGCTGCTCCAGCCCTTCCGCCAACAGCTTGACCGTGCCGCGGCCCATGCGATGGTTGATCGCGTCCAGCGCCGCCATCAGGCGCCGCGCCTTTTCCGGATCCGGTCCCTCCGCGAACAAATCCGGCTGCGCCCGTTCCGCGTCCACCAGCTGCCAGGCCATCACCCCGCATTTCTGATAGCCGGCGCCGGGCCGCCACAAACGCTCCACCGCCCGCCCGGCCGCGGCCGCCAGCACCCGGCTGTCCGCGCTGGCCGGCAACAAGGGCACCACCTCGCTGTCCCGCTGCACCGTGCCTTGCTGATACACGCCGCGCTGCAAACTCACCTGCAGAAAGGAAGCCAGCGAGCCCTGGCGGCGCAAGCGCTCCGCCACCTGCGCCGCGTGCATCGCCACCGCCTCGCGCGCCTCTTCCAAACGCGTCACCTTGTGGCCGAAAGAGCGCGTGGACATCAAGGATTGCCGCGGCGGCAGCGCCTCCTCCAGACTCAGGCAGGACAGGCCGTCCAGTTCGTCTGCGATGCGCGCCACGGTGACGCCGAAACGGCGGATCAGCCAATCCCGGTCCGCCGCCGCCAGCGCCGCGGCGTGGCCGATGCGCTCCAGACGCAGCTTGGCCGACAGCTTGTGGCCCACGCCCCAGATCTCCTCCACCGCCACCTCGGCCAGCAGCGTTCGCCGCTCCGCCGCGTCCAGCGCTTGCAGATTCATCACCCCGTCGCGGGACGGGTCCAGCTTGGCCAGGTGGTTGGCCAGCTTGGCCAAGGTCTTGCTGGGGCCGATGCCGACGCATACCGGCAGGCCCAGGCCGCGCGACATGGCGTCGCGCATCCGCTGCGCCAGCCGCTCCGGTTCCGGTTCGCCGCCGATGTCCAGAAAGCATTCGTCTATCGAATACACCTCCTGCGCGCGCGCGAAGCCGGCCAGCAGCCGCATCGCGCGGCCGGACAAATCGCCGTACAGCGTGTAATTGGACGAGAACACCGCCACGCCCAGCTGCTCCAGCCGCGCCTTGTGCAGGAAGTAAGGCGCGCCCATCGGCACGCCCAGCGCCTTGGCCTCGGCCGAGCGCGACACGATGCAGCCGTCGTTGTTGGACAACACGACAATGGGCGCGCCGGCCAGGCGCGGGTTGAACACCCGCTCGCAGGAAGCGTAGAAGGAATTGCAATCGACTTGGGCGTAGCAGGTGGACATGGCTGGGCTAAGGGGCGCGAATCCGGCGCGGCGGCGATGCTTGCAGTGTAGCGCCCGCGGCCCGGCGGAGGCGAGCGCGCGGCAAAAAACGGCGCGCCGTCATCGGAGGGCGCGCCGTCTTCAACAAGCTCCAGCGTCTTAAAGCCGTTCAGAGGCCCAGGCTGTCCAGCAAGGGCGAGGAGAACAGGCGGTAGGGGTCATACGTCGCCAGCGCCGCCTTGGCCGCATCCCAATTGGCCGCCGCCGGCTGGCCGGCGCGGAAGGCGTTGGGAATGGTTGTTTGCAGCATGGCGGAATCCGCCCACGCCGCCTGGTCGGTATAGCCCCAGCCCTTGGACCATTCCGGACGCACCGCCGCGTAGGAGCCGTTGAAATTGGCCTCGATCCACTGCTCTATTTCGCGATAGAACTGGTTGGCGTAAGGCGTGCCCGGCAGCGTCAGGATGTCCAGCCACACCGCGGCGTTCCATTCCGGATGGTCCGGCCGCGGGCGGATGGCGGACAAGGCCGGCGCCACGCTGCCGTTCAAGGCCGTCTCGCTAGGATCGTCCAGCCCGGTCACGCGGATTTCCACCGGCCCGTTCATCGGATAGCGGCCCTGTTGCTGATAGGCCTGCACCCGCGCCTGATAGAAGGTGACGAACTCGTTGAGCACGCGCTGCACGTTTTCGCGGCGGGTCAGCACCGCGTAGCCGTTGGCGGTGACGCGCAAGGTGGTGGGCTTGACGTAGAGCAGCAGGTTTTTGGACCAGCCCCACAGGTCCCAGCTGGCCGTCGCCACCAGGCCGGCGCTGGCCGCGGCGAACTGCGCCTTGCCGAAGGCCGGCGTCAGCTTGCCGTCGCCCAGCGACAGAATCTTGTTGGCCAGATCGGTCACTTCGTCGGGCAGATTATCCGAGAAGGGGTAGTTGAACGGCTTGTCGGTCTGACGGGAGAACAGCGGCTTGTTCGGCGTCACCGTCCACACCTTGAGCCAGGGGTTGCTGGTGAAGGGGAACCAGATCGCTTCCACCCGGCCGGCGCTGTCCAGATAGCTGGCGAAGGTGCGCCCGCCGCTGCCCGCCGCGGCGAACATTTCGCCGTAGGGAATATTGAACCAGCTCTGACAGCGCAAGCGCTGGTTGGGCGCCGCCTGCAAAGTGGCTTCCACGATCAGCGAGCGGCCCACGTGCGCCAGCAACGGCGCGATCTGCGGATCGTTGCGGGCAAACTTGCGCAAGGCGTAAGCGCCGCTGGCCTTGTCGTAGACCACGGCGGTGAGGCTGAGCACCAGATTGCTGATCGAGCCGTAGCTGGCGCCGGCCAGGCGGCGTTCGCCCTTGGCCGGAATCGCGGTGCCGTGGCCGTTGATGGCCAGCACCCCGCCCAGGGTCAGATCCCCGGGCGCCGGCGCGGCGGTCACGCCCAGACCGGCCTTTTCCATTCCGGTGAGCAAGGCTTCCATGGTGATGCCGGCCTGGGCGGTGACCTTGGCCACCGGGCCCGAGGCGTCGACGGACATCGCGGTCAGATAGCGCGTGGTGTCCAGCAAGACCACCGCCGGGCAGCTGACGCCGGCGGCCAGCGTCAACGGCGACCAGTTGTGCATCATGCCGCGCGCGCGCACCTTGTAGCCGTTGTCCTTGGCCCAGTTGGCCACCTTCACCACTTCGTCCGCGGAACGCGGCGCGCAAGTCCAGACATCGTCCACCTTGATGTCGCCGGCCCAGTTTTTGAAGCTTTGCTTATATAGGGGAATGTCCGCCGGGAAGTTGTTGGGCTGGCTGCAAGTCAGCCTCGCCGCCATGATCCGCTCGGCCGGCAACCAGCCCGCCAAAGCCCCGGCGGAAGTCAATTTCAAGGCTCCGGTCAAAAAGTCGCGACGGCTGGCGGCCAAGGGTTTTTCCGCATCATTCGAACTCATTTCAAAACTCCTCGCAAATGCAAAAGTAAAGATAAAAACAATACGAGTTAAACAAGCAGCATTTAAACCGTATTCAGCAAGAATATTTGAAAATCAATAATGCGAATCGCTGCATCAGCTATCCCATTATCTTAATAGAATGACGCTATCATGCACCGCAAGTATTAAAAACCTGACTTATTTACCAGTTAAATTGCTTCACTAATTTAATTCACATCGGTGTAGATTTACGCGACACACAAGGCAGCACAAAAGCATATTTCGGCATAATACTTTCTAAATAAGATTGGAATAACTCAAATGAAAACCTTCCCGCTTACACGCCGGCAGCTGGAAATCTATTTTCATCAATCGTTATTCTCCGCGCCCGAACTGTTCAATATCGGCGGTTTCATCAAAATCCAGGGCGCTCTCGATATCGAAACCCTGCGAACCGCGCTCGTCTCCCTGATGGAACACACGCCGGCGCTGCGCATCGCCATAGACGAAGCCGGCGGTCAGCCGCGCCAAGTGCTCTGCCCGCGCCACCCTTGCCCGCTGACGGTGATAGACACCCGCGGCGAGGCGGATCCGGAGGGCGCGGCCAAGCAATGGACCGAGCGCGATTTCGCCCGCGCCTTCCCCTTCGACGGTCAAACGCCGCTGGCCGCCTACACCTTGCTGCGGCACGGGGAAGAGGATTTCATCCTGTACGGCCGTTTCCACCACATCGCCTTCGACGGTTGGGCCATCGCCCGGCTCTACGGCGAGAAATGCCGCTACTACAACAGCCTGCGCCAAGGCCTGTCGCCGGAACCGGCGTCGACGATGACGCCGGCCGAACAGGTGGAGGAAGAGGACGGCTACTACGCGTCGCGCCATTACGAGAAAGACCGGCAATACTGGCAAGACAAGCTCGCCGGCTACTCAACCCGGCTGTTCGCCGACGCCGGCGGACAACTGGCCTGCGGCCAGCGCAGTTTCCAGCTATCGGCGGAAAGCTATAGCCGCATCGGCGAACTGGCCGCCGCGCACCAGGCCACCGTCTTCCACTTTTTCATCGGCCTGATCTACACCCACGCACTGCGGGAATTCGGCGCCGACGATCTGCTGCTGGCGCTGCCCATCCTCAACCGCCGCAGCGCCTTGGCCAAGAACACCCCCGGCCTGTTCGCCAGCCTGTGCCCGCTGCGTCTGAAGCTGCGGCCGCACTGGAGCTTCGCCGAGCTGCTCAGCCTGATCCAGCGCGAGCTGAGAGCCGACTTCCGCCATCACCGCTTCCCGATAGGCGAAACCGAAGGCCTCAGCCGAGACCGGCTGCCCTACGAAATCAGCCTGTCGTTTGAGAAGCACGATTACGACGCCATGTTCGACGGCACCGTCAGCAATATGACCGCGATGCGCGCCTTGTCGCAGCACTATCCGCTGAAGGTGTTCGTGCGCGAGGCGGACTCCCGCCAGCCGGTGAAAGTGGACCTCGATTACAATCTGGCCGGCTTCGCCGAGCTGGACGCCGCCGCCTTCATCGACGGCGTGGAACCCTTGCTGCACAGCCTCTTGCGCGATCCGCAGCAAACGCTGGCCAAGCCGCCGCGCGCCATCGCATTGCCCGCTTCCGTCGCGCCGCCGCATCCTGATCTGTGCAGCTGGTTCGAACACGCCGCCCAAGCCTTCCCCGAGCGTATCGCCGTCCAGGGCGACACCGCCGCGCTGCGCTACCGCGAGCTGGACGCCCGCGCCAATCAGCTGGCCCGCCAATTGCTGCAACTCGGCGTGCGACCCGAGCAGCGCGTCGGCCTGTGCTGCCAGCGCCAGCCGGATCTGCTGGTCGCCATCCTCGCCATCCTTAAAGCCGGCGCCGCCTATGTGCCGCTGGACCCCGGCTATCCCGCCGAGCGCCTGGAGTTCCTGGTCCGCGACAGCGCCATCCACGTCGTCGTCGGCGACGCCGAATCCGCCGACGCCCTGCCCGCCGGACTGGCGCTGCGCTGGCTGGACGTCGCCATTTCGTCCGGCGACGACACCCCGCCGCCACGCCGCCTGCATCCGCAGCAGGCCGCCTACGTCATCTATACCTCCGGCTCCACCGGCACGCCCAAGGGTTGCGTGGTCAGCCATCACAATGTGGTCAGACTGATCGCCGCCACCGCCGAGCGTTTCGCCTTCGGGCCCGACGATGTGTGGTCGCTATTCCACTCCTACGCCTTCGATTTCTCGGTCTGGGAGATCTGGGGACCACTGCTGTTCGGCGGCACTTGCCTGGTGGTGCCTTATTGGGTGTCCCGCTCGCCCGAGGCTTTCGCCGGCTGGCTGCAACAGCACCGAGTGTCGGTGTTGAACCAGACCCCGGCCGCCTTCCGCCAGCTGATCCCCGCCGCCGCAGAGCACGCCTTGCCCGACTTGCGCCTGGTCATCTTCGGCGGCGAGGCGCTGGAGCTGGCCAGCCTGGAACCCTGGTTCCAACAACGCGGCGACCAGCGTCCCGAGCTGGTCAATATGTACGGCATCACCGAAACCACCGTGCATGTGACCGAGCGCGCCATCCGTCAGGCCGATCTGGATGCCCGTCGCGGCCAGGTGATCGGCCAGCCGATTCCCGATCTGGCCTTCCATCTGCTGGACCGTTTCCTGCAGCCGGTGCCCGTCGGCGTGCCCGGCGAGATCTATGTCGGCGGCCCCGGCGTCGCTCGCGGCTATTGGAACCGCCCGGCGCTGACCGCCGCCCGTTTCCTGCCCAATCCCTTCGACACGGACGGCTCCCGCCTCTATCGCTCCGGCGATCTGGCCCGCCGCCGCGCCGACGGCGAGATCGAATACCTGGGCCGCGCCGATCATCAGGTCAAGCTGCGCGGCTTCCGCATCGAGCTGGGCGAGATCGAAGCCGCGCTGTGCCGGCTGCCCGCGGTGCGCGAGGCGCTGGTGCTGCTGGACCGCCCCGCCGCCGGCGAACCGCGGCTGGTCGCCTACGCCGTCGGCGACGCCGAACCCACCGCGCTGCGCGCCGCGCTGGCCGCCGAGCTGCCCGAACACATGCTGCCCGCCGTCATCGTGGCGCTGGAGCGTTTCCCGCTGACCCATCACGGCAAGGTGGACCGCGCCGCGCTGCCCGCGCCGCAAGCGGCCAGCGCCGCCCTGCGCGTCGAAGCCCGCTCGGACGCCGAACGCGCGCTGGCCCAGATCTGGGCCGACGTCCTCGCCGTGCCGCTGCCCGGCATCGACGACAACTTCTTCGCCCTCGGCGGCGATTCCATCCTCTCCCTGCAAGTGGTCGCCCGCGCCCGCGACCAGGGCCTGGCCCTGAGCGTGCAAAAACTGTTCAGCCTGCCCACCATCCGTCAGCTGTGCGAAGCGCCGGACGCGGCCGGCAACGACGAAGCCGCCGCGCGGCGGCCCTTCTCCCTGATTGCCGAAGCCGACCGGCTGCGCTTGCCCGACGATGTGATCGAAGCGCTGCCGATGTCGCGGCTGCAAGCCGGCATGCTGTTCCACAGCGAGCTGTCGCAAAACGGCGCCATCTTCCACGACATCTTCAGCTTCGACCTGCGCCTGCCCTGGGACGAGGCCGCCTGGCGCGCCGCCGTTCGCCGCCTGGCGGAACGCCACGCCGCGCTGCGCACCACCTTCCACTGGAACGCCTACTCGGAACCGCTGCAACTGATCCATCGCGACGGCGACATTCCCTTGAGCGTCGCCGACTTGCGCGCACTGGCGCCCGAGGCGCAAAGCCGGGCGCTGGCCGACTTCGTCGCCGCGGAAAAAGCCCGGCCCTTCCAGCCGCAATCCCCACCGTTGCTGCGCCTCGCCCTGTTCCGGCTGGAAACGGGCCGCGCGCGGCTGACGCTGAGCTTCCATCACGCGATTCTGGACGGCTGGAGCGTGGCCACCCTGGTCACCGACTTGCTGCGGCTGGCGCGCCAGCCGGACAGCACAGCCGGCAGCGACGCGTCCGGCGCGCTGAGCGCGCTGTTCATCCAGCAAGAGAAACAGGCCGAGAAGGACCCGGCGCTGAAAGCGGCCTGGCAACGCCGGCTGGCCGGAACGGAAGCGTCCATCCTGCCCCGGCTGAGGCCTGCGCGCCCAGCCGCCGGCGCGCGCAGCGTCCGCCGCCTCAGCCGCATGCTGCCGGCCGAGCTGTCCGGCGCGCTGGACGCCGCCGCCGCGCGGCTGGCGCTGCCGCTCAAGACTGTGCTGCTGACCGCCCATCTGCGCGTGCTGGCGCTGCTGACCGGTTCCGCCGCCGCCAGCACCGGCTACGTCACCCACAGCCGCCCCGAGCGCGAAGACAGCGCCGCCGCGCTGGGCCTGTTCCTGAACACCCTGCCGCTGAACGTGGCGCTGCAAGCCGGCAGTTGGGCGCAATTGGCGCGCGGCGTCTTCGCCGAGGAAACCGCGCTGCAGCCCTTGCGCCGCCTGCCGCTGGCCGCCGTCATGCAGCTGAATCAGGGGCGGCGCGGCTTCGAGGTCGGTTTCAACTACATCCACTTCCATGTCTACGGACAGGCGCTGCGCTTGCCGGAGGTGACGGTGGAAGGCGTGGAAGTGTTCGAGGAAACCGACTTCCCCTGCCTGGTGCAGTTCAGCCGCGACCCGCGCGACCAGGGCCTGGAGCTGACGCTGGCCTGGGACGAGGCGGAATTCGACGCGCCGCAGATCGAGGAGATGGCCGCCTATCTGCAACAGGCGCTGACGGCGCTGGCCGCCGACCCGGACGCCGACTGGCTGGCCGCGCCGCTGCTGGACGCCGAACAAACCGCCCAGGCCCTGGGCCCGACGCCTCTCGTCGTCACGCCGCCGCATCCCGATCTTTGCGCCTGGTTCGAGCATGCCGCCCAGGCCTTCCCTGAGCGTATCGCCGTCCAGGGCGACACCGCCGCGCTGCGCTACCGCGAGCTGGACGCCCGCGC
>NZ_JBMDJX010000040.1:0-31300 GCF_057809415.1 Chromobacterium sp. FG22
CGACAGCATCGAGGTGACCGCGGACAAGGATGTGACCGTCACCGCCTGCAAGGGCAAGGTGGAAATCGCCGCCGGCCAGGAAATCCTGCTGACCAGCGGCGGCGGCTATATCCGGCTCAAGGGCGGCAATATCGAAGTGCACTGCCCGGGCGAAGTCAGCGTCAAGGGCGCCAGCCACGCGCTCACCGGCCCGGCCAGCCTCAGCACGCCCACCCCCACCTTCAACAAGCCGGGCATGGGCAATCTGCAAGTGATTCACGATTTCGCCAACGGCTACTCCATGGACCAGGGCAAATTCGTGCTCACCGACGCGCTGGGCGTCAAGCACAGCGGCGTGCTGGACGCCGCCGGCAAGGCCATGGTCAACGGCCTGCCCACCGGACCGGCCCAAGTGCAGTTCCTGGGCCGTCCGCACAAGAGCGAGGCGGACATCTTCCCCTTTGTGCCGCAGCCGGAAGCAGCGCTGCAAAAAATGGGCGCCGCGGTGCAGCAGCAGGCCATGAGCCAGCTGGGCAGCCTGGTAGGCAAGGCGCTGCCGCCCGGCGCCGCCGGCCTGGCGCAAAACCTGGCCCAGGCCAAAGGCGCCGTGGACCAGGCCAAAGCCATGGCCTCCCAAGCCCAGGCCGCGCTGCAACAAGCGCGCGACATCAAACAACTTGCCTCCGGCGCGTCCCTCCCCTCCGCCGCCGGCATGATCAAGAATATCGTTTAAGAGCCCTCCTCCGACATGAGCACCGCAGCCCAAGCCAAACCCGTCGCCGTAATCAACGGCACGCCGCAAAACGCAGCCCAGGTCATCCAGCAAACCGGCAAGACCTTCGATCAATGGCTGCAAAGCATCAGCGACGGGCATCTGTCGGTGGACAGCCTCAAGACCATAGGCAGCGCGGTGCCCATTGTCGGCAACCTGATCTCGGTGGGCGATGTCATCGTCGACCTGATGGAGATGTCGGAAAAGAGCAAGAAAAAACAGGAAGTCGACGTCTTCGACTGGCTGTTTCTGGGCGTGGACCTGGTGGGCGTGGTGCCGGCCGCAGGCGGCCTGTTCAAAATGGGCGCGCGCCCCACGCTGAAGCTGTGCGCCAGCAGCGTGCGCCGCGCCGGCGGCGACTGGCTGAAAATGGAGCTGTCCGCCTCGCTGACCCAAAAAGTGGCCAATATGTTGCCGGCCGACTTCCGCAATATGCCGGACCAATGGGTCAAGCACGTAGACAGCAAAATGCAGAGCACGCTGGAAACCTGCGGCGGCAAAGGCAAGGTCATCATCTCGGACCTGGCCAATCTGCTGATCAGCCTGGGCTCCGGCAACTTCAGCGGCTACGTCAAACAGCACGTGCCGCAAGCGCCGGTCAAATACCATCTGGAGAAAACCAATAAGCAAGGCTTCTGGGCATCGGTGGGCGCGGAACTGGACGCGCTGAACCGCGCCGCCGCCAGCGCCAAGAAAGAAGCCGCCGCCGGCATGACCGTGGCCGCGGCCAAAGGCATAGACATGGCGCTGAAAGGCAGCGCAGCCGCCCGCATGATGCTGAGCCTGGGCCGCACCCTGCTGGCCTGGGCCGGCCAGCTCACCGCCAAGCTGCTGTCCATGTACTCCAGCCACCTGAAGCCCTTGCTGAACAAATTGCTGGCAGCCTTCCTCAAGCACCTGCCCAAGAAGGCCGCCGCGGTGGCCAACAAAGTCACCAACAAGGCCAAGAAAGGCACCCAGCAGCTTTATCAGGAGGTCACCAGCCGCTTCAAGGGCAAGATCAAGCCGCCGCCCAAATGCGCCTGCGCCGCCTCGCCCAACAGCATCGGCTATGTGCTGGGCGAAGAATCGCTGCAACATACCGACTTCAGCCTGCCCGGCGTGCTGCCCATCATCTGGACCCGGCAATATCGCTCCAACTTCGACGGCAACGACGCCCGCGGCGATCTGGGCGCGCGCTGGGGCGTGGCTTACGGCGCGCGCTTCGACATCGAAGGCGAAGCGCTGAAGCTCCACGACGACAGCTGCCGCACGCTGGACTACCCCTTGCTGCCGGTGGGCGAATCCCTGAAGGACGAGCTGGAAGGCTTCACCCTCAGCCGCCTGTCCGACACCCTGATCTCCCAGACCTACGGCCACGACCTGGTGCAACTATACGAACGCCACGGCGACAGCTTCCGCCTGGCGCTGATCAAGGACCGCGCCGGCAACAGCATCGCGATGAACTTCCGCGACGGCCGGCTGATCCAGCTGCTCAGCAGCGCCGGCTACGTGGCGGACCTCAGCCACGACGCGCGCGGCCGCATTGTCCGCATCAGCCTGCAAAACCCGGAAACCGGCCTACCGCTGCGCACGCTGGCGCAATACCAATACGACGACGCCGGCCCGCTGGCCGCGGACGCCGGCGACCTGCTGGCCGCCAGCGATGAAAACGGTCAAAGCTGGAGCTACCAGTACCAGCACCACCTGCTGACCCGCTACACCGACCGCACCGGCCGCGGCATCCATCTAGAGTGGGACGGCAAGCACCTGGACGCGCGCGCCGTGCGCGAATACGCCGACGACGGCAGCCAGGACATCCGCCTGGCCTGGGACGACAATATCGACCTCACCTACGTCACCGACGCCTACGGCCGCACCACCGAGTACTACTTCGACGACAAGGGCTACAACTACCGCATCATCTACCCGGACCACAAGGAAGAATGGTTCGACTACGACGCCCAGAAAAACCTGGTCAACCACATCTACCCGGACGGCTCGCAAGACAGCTTCTCCTACGACGACAAGAGCAATCTGGTATTGCACGAGCGCCGCGACGGCAGCGAAGTGGCCTTCGC
This sequence comes from Chromobacterium sp. FG22, assembly GCF_057809415.1. NCBI lineage: Bacteria > Pseudomonadati > Pseudomonadota > Betaproteobacteria > Neisseriales > Chromobacteriaceae > Chromobacterium > Chromobacterium sp. FG22. The sequence goes on from NZ_JBMDJX010000040.1 coordinate 2,812, forward strand.
CTACGACGCCCAGGACAATCTGGTGGAGATCACCGATCCGCTGGGCGAAAAATGGCTGCGCGCCTACGACGACAAGGGCCAGCTGATCGAGGAAACCGATCCGCTGGGCCACAAAACCAAATACGCCTACAACGAGCAAGGCCTGCCGGTGGCCATCACCGACGCCAAGGGCGGCAAGAAGCAGATAGCCTACCGTCCGGACGGCCTGCTGCAGAGCTATACCGACTGCTCCGGCAGCGCCACCCAATGGCAGTACGACGAACGCGGCCGCGCGCAGCTGATCGTCGACGCCATGGGCAGCGCCACCCGCTATCAATACGCGGCCAACGGCACGCTGCAGGCCATCGTCCTACCGGACGGCCAGGCCACGCAATTGGAGCACGACGCCGAAGCGCGCCTGCTCAAACTCACCGACCCGCTGGGCCGCGCCACCCATTACGACTACGACAAAGCCGGCCGGCTGCAAACCCGCACCGACGCCAACGGCCACAGCCTGGCCTACAAATACGACAAGCTGGGCCGTCTGACCGCGCTGCGCAATGAAAACCACCGCCAGTATTTGTTCGAATACGACGCCGGCGGCCAGCTGATTTCGGAAACCGGCTTTGACGGCAGCCCCACCCGCTATCACTACAACGCCGCCGGCCAGCTGGAAAAACAACAGGAAGGCGATGTCGCCACCCTCTACCGCTACGACGGCGCCGGCCGCCTGATCGAACGCAGCGCGCCGGGCAGCCTGGAAAGCTTCGGCTACGACCCCGCCGGCCGGCTGTACCAGGCCAAGAACCGCTACGCCAGCCTGCGCTGGATTTACGATCCGGTGGGCAATGTCATAGAAGAACACCACGGCTACAGCGTGGCCGGCGTCAAGGAAACCTACCGCTGGCAGCATGAGCATGACCCGCTGGGCAACCGCGTCGCCAGCGTGCGTCCGGACGGCCGCCGCGTGGACATCCTCAGCTACGGCAGCGGCCACGTGCACGGCCTGCTGTTCGGCCAGCGCGACATCGTCAACCTGGAGCGCGACAAGCTGCACCGCGAAACCCAGCGCGTGCTGGGCAATGCGCTGCAACAGCACCAGAGCTACGACAAGGCCGGCCGCCTGACCAGTCAGCGGCTGATGGGCTCCACCCAGTGGAACCGCCAATACCAGTACGACGTCGCCGGCCAGCTCACCGGCATCGCGGACAGCCGCGCCGGCCAGCTCAACTACCGCTACGACCCGGTGGGCCGCCTGCTGGAAGCCGCCACTCCCAAGGGCGTGGAAAGCTTCCGTTTCGACCCGGCCGGCAACCTGCTGGACAACGCCCCGGCCGCCGACGGCCACCAGGACAACAGCCTGCTGGGCAACCTGCTCAGCCAGTACGCCGGCCGCCATTACCGCTACGACAGCCGCGGCAACCTGGTTGAAAAACGCGTCAACGGCGCACTCACCAAGCTGGAATGGGACAGCCACAACCGTCTGTCCCGCCTGACCGCGCCGGACGGCCAGAACACCGACTACCACTACGACCCGCTGGGCCGCCGCATCGCCAAAACCCAGGCCGGCCAGACCACGCTTTACGGCTGGGACGGCGACGTGCTGGCCTTTGAAACCCGGGACGAACAAGCGGTGCATTATCTGTTTGAACCGGACAGCTTCGTGCCGCTGGCCCAAGTCCACACCGAAGCCGTGCGCGGCGTCAAAGTGCCGCGCTGGAGCCAGCACCGCCCCTATGACTCGGACCTGGACCCGCTGCGCAAACCCGCGCCGGAACCCAGCGAACCGACGGCGGTGTACTACTACCATACCGACCACCTGGGCACCCCGCAGGCGCTGACCGACGAACAAGGCGCGCTGGCGCTGGAGATGGACTACCAGGCCTGGGGGCAAGCGCGTGAAATCATCGCCGACGCCGCCAACAAGGCCGGCATCCGCAATCCCTTCCGCTTCCAAGGTCAGTACCAGGATGAGGAATCCGGGCTGCACTACAACCGTTATCGCTACTATGATCCGGAGATCGGACGGTTTATTTCGCGGGATCCGATTGGGTTGATGGGTGGAATAAATACTCACAGTTACGCACCGAACCCAACTCAGTGGATTGACCCTACAGGTCTGACTCGTAAGTCTTGTCCCGATGCACTAGAAGAGGCGAAAAAAGCTTCAGAAAAACTTAGGACAGCTGGGGGAAGGTTGCCAACAGCAACATGTGCGGTCGTAAATAGAAGAACAGGGAAAGTATACATTGGAACCAGCGGAGTCCGGCCAACAAACATTGACTCTAGACTAGGCGCATCTTTACCTAAAAATAGCCTAGAACTTTGGCCTGCAAATAACTGTGCCGAGGTCGACGCAGCGAATCAGGCACTAAAAGATGGATCATCCAGACATGATCTAGAAATGGCAACGGTAAGAACAAAAGATAGTAGTCCAATGCCATGCTGCGCAAACTGCTCAGTCACTTTCAAATATGACAAAGTAAAAACAGGAAAAAAACAATGACCTATGAATTTACACCAGAAATAGAAGCTAAGCTTATAGAGTATGGATGGCACCCTTCCAGGTTTACAAACAACTCAAAAACTCTTTCCATTTGGAAAAATGAGGGCTACGATATTTTTCAAGAAGGATTAAACTTCATAAATAGTTTCAACGGAATAATCTTAAAACACTCTTCTCGTAGTGGAGAGTTTGAAGATGAGTCATGCTTCGATGGGGCCTTAGCCGCCGAAGGCTTCGATCGTCTATGGGCAATAGAAGTATACGAGCCTATCATCGGCAAGAAGCTACTACCAATAGGCCAAGGGTACTCTAGACATCTAACTTACCTAATTTCTGAAGATGGTGCCATCTATGGAGGATATGATGATTTTCTTTGCCAAATTGGCATCAATGCTATCAAAGCAATTGAGAATATTATTCTCAACCACGAATTCACCGTCCTCAACAGCTGAATACAACCAGCCTCAGCGCCCCCACCACACCATAGTTAATTAATTTTAAACATAGCCTCAACTAATACCTCAAGCCTCAAAAAGCAATCAAAACAATAAAATTAACATAAAGACTGGATTGAAAGTAGCATCTGGATGCAAAATCAAACGCAGGCATCACCGACTTGGAGACCATATACAAAACCACCTTACTGCTCTCCGACTTGGCAAGGAACATTGCCGTTTAAATACAACAAACATCATAAATACTAATTGATTCAAATCACAATCCAAAGAACCTACTCAAACAGTCGCCAGTTGCGCCTAACGCGGAGGCCCTTCAACTATTGACATACCAATTCACATAATTTACTCAGCAGCCGATCGCGAAGAAGCCCCTGCAAAGCCCGATGAAAATCAATGGTTTACATTAATAAAAAATGAAGATCAGCTCGCGACTGATGCAGATAACAACCCGTGGAACAATCGTCCTGCAATTATAAAGAAGCGATACGAACCACTTGATGATTGCGTCGCGTCAATCAGACCTGCTAGGTCCCTTGATCCTATCGACCAAAAAGAACATCAAAAAGGGTTATATTTTATAGAAATCTCAAGCAACACTCAAAATAAATCCTATAGCTCAAGAAAACTATACCAATGGAAGAATGCCATAGAAATAATAGGGAAATTTGAAGGCTTATCTTTTCAAACTGCCGAACGTGTCTGGAAGGTAAAAAAGTTATAACCCCCTTTTTACCTTGGCTAATAACTTTGAAAGCCTCTTCTCGCACGTAAAAACCACTCAACTTGGTTTTTTAAAATTCAATTCGGAAAGCTTGTTTGTCGCAGGTACAAAAGCATAATAGCTTGGTTCACACTGGGATATGCAAACATCAAAGTGCCGCGCTGGAGCCAGCACCGCCCCTATGACTCGGACTTGGACCCGCTGCGCAAACCGGCGCCGGAACCCAGCGAACCGACTGCGGTGTACTACTACCATACCGACCACCTGGGCACCCCGCAGGCGCTGACCGACGAACAAGGCGCGCTGGCGCTGGAGATGGACTACCAAGCCTGGGGGCAAGCGCGCGAAATCATCGCCGACGCCGCTAGCAAGGCCGGCATCCGCAACCCCTTCCGTTTCCAGGGCCAGTATCAGGACCAAGAGTCTGGGCTGCACTACAACCACCACCGCTACTATGATCCGGAGATCGGGCGCTTTATTTCGCGGGATCCGATTGGGTTATTTGGTGGGATAAATACTCATAACTACGCCTCCAACCCAATCCAATGGGTTGATCCTAAAGGTCTGACGACTTGCCCAATTAAGGGAGGGGTTGCAACGATCCGACAATACGACACGGGGTCTAGAACACGACATTACACAGTGGAAGTTAGTGGCAAGGGTAGCTTACACACTCACCAAGTTATAACAAGTGAAAACCACTCTATCAACGATAGCTGAACATAACTCTCTAGCTGGACTACCTGTAGTACATACCACTCAAATCGAAGTTCCTGATGCTGCAGCTGCTCAGCAGTATCAAAAAGAACAAATCCATAAAGAACTTGGCCCTTATAGTGAACGAACAAACAGTTGCGTAGACCATATATCAAATGTTCTTCGAGCAGGGGGAGTAAATTTTCCGGAGGGCCCCGGAGGCCAAGCAAAATTTCTTGCAAAAAAAGGCTTCAAACTTAAAGTCAGGTAAAATATGTCTCTTATTAATTGCACACAGCACGGCTGGTCTGGCACTGAAAATGTCAGCGCAAGAGCGGCCGACGCCATAACAAAAAAAACACTCGAAAAAATAATATATTCAAGTATTCTTTTTGAAGAAATCGAGTTCCCTCTTGTTGTTACTGAGGGAGAAATGATACATGGAACAACTTTTTCATCCTCTCAAGTTGAAATAACAGACGAAAGCACATTAAATCAGATACTGGAAACATTAAAACCAATGTGCTACAAATGCGTCGAAAGTTATATGGCATTATCCAGTTAATTTCAAATACAAAACCACCAAATTTGCGAATCATTCAAATCAAAACTGGCTGGCAATTAAAGTCAGATCAGCCAGCAGCCAATACCAAGGTAAAAAATTGGCCACCGAGACACTTTTTCGGTGCCGACCGACAAACAAGGCGCGCAGGCGGTGGGAATCGACCACCATGCAACCACCGCCACTACTCTGACTCAGAGATTTAATAGTTTATTTCATGGGACCCAGTTGGTTTTCAACCTTAACTTTAACACCAAGATTGGAGAAAATTGTCCTCCTTGAGACCTTACAGCAATGACACGCAAATGGTATAGCCCAATCTATTAGCTTCAAAAACCCAGACTGCTGCGAGACAAAAATTGACTCCTTCTGAATTCACCGCCAATTTTCTGGAACAGATGCTTAACTGGGAAGACTGGTATTATGCAGAAAAGAGAAAGCCAGAGTTTGAAACAGACAATGAGTTCATTAAAAAAACCGACCAAGAATCCAGATCCAAGCTAGAGCTTATTCTGCGGCCATTTTTAACTGAGTCTGCCTTCAGTAAAATTGGACAGGAAAAGCTAGAAACATTAGGAGTTGGAAGACCTCGCCTCTACGATCAGGAAACCATCTCCTGCACTGAGAGCTCCCCCTTAAAGTTCGAAGTCATTTCCAAAAATAGAAAAAAACAAAACAGCTATTCAAAGCATATTATTTTACAAAAAGAAGACACTTACAAGATTGACCAGGCATACCAAAGCATTGACGGTCAAAATTGGAAGAAGAAAAATTCCATATAACCTCATGAAGCATTAGCATCCAAAGATAAACAACAAATTTTGCAGTCCTATATAGGACTCGTCCTATTTAGAAAAATCGGCCGACACAAAAAATTACTCCACTGCAAGTTTGTGCAACAAATAAAGCTCAAACTACAGAAAACCCAAAGCCCCATTCGGGGCTTTAGTCATTTAGAATAGCTTAAGTTAATTACTGTACTTACATTACATTAACCTATGAAAAACTAACGAAAGACTGCTGCAAACAACACCCCCACTCGCACCCTAATGGGTTTAGCCTGAATCATTTCAACAGCACCACCAACAAGGTCAAATAGTTACTGAGTTGGCATAACCCTAATCAGATTGGGCATGTATTGAAACAAGTATTGATTTTTAGCAACGGCCAATCAATCAGATGTAGTAAAAATTTTACTAACATATAACTTCCAGCAAGTATGACTCTGTTGATCACAACAGCCGAAAGTGTGGCACAGTCAAGGCCACACAGTAAGCACCTGGGGAACAATTCAAATTAAGAGTGGATCTAAACTCAGGAAAACTAACTTGCGCATCACCTTCCATCCCCCAAAGGTCAAAACACGAAAGCAAAGCGATGAAAATATATAGTGTGTATACCACAGGGAAATGCGAAAACGCTCTGCTAGACCTGAAAGACCCAACGGAGTCATTTTAGATCATTTTATGCTTGGAATAGACAGTAATAATTTTAAAAATGGCCACCCATTAAATGTTACGGCCCAGTCTTTTTTCACCCCAGAAACCATAAAGAATTACGACTACTTTGAGCCCACAATGGCATTTCCAATTTTTTCAGACCATGCCATTAACAGTATTGGCGAAGTCATAAGCCCCCAAATGGAAATACGCCCTTGCAGAATAAAAATAGGTGCACATACAATTGATGCCCATGCCGGAATAATACTAAACAGGAAAGCAGTTTTTGAGCGCGTTGACGATTATAAAATTCAAATCCAAAAAGATGCCAAAATCACTCAAGATGACCTCATCATAAGAGACATCAACAACCCACAGATTTTTTTCACAACAGAATCATTCAAAACAATCTGCCAAACCCATAAGTTAAATATTAAATTTCAAGAATTTTCTTTAATGAAGTAAATGCAACCATACGATCCATCTGACACTCAACACCAAATACAGGAGATAAAATGACACAATATCTACCCCTTGGCATTAGTTCAGAGGAGCTGAATTTTCTGATCAAACATGGAGTAAAGCTCGACAAGCGAAAAAAGCAGCAGATGCTCCAAGCTTATAACTTTAAAGAAAGGCCATCGACGACCACTTTGATAGATTTTTTTGGAAAACTTGACATTTCACCAGCCCAAGATTATTTAGAGTTTTTGTCAAAATACAATGGAGGCAAGCCAGAGCCGAGCTCCATAAAAATAAAAACAAAAAGCATCTCCATACAGTACTTTTATGCGCATTCTACCCCATTAGCTTCTTGCACCCTTGATTATGCAATAACGATGTACAAAGGTCGTATCCCTCTTGGATACATTCCTATTGCTCATGACTCAAGTGGAAGCTTGCTTCTTTTAAGTTGCATCGGGAACAATAAAGGGGAAGTCTATTATTGGGATCACAACGATGAAGCCGACTGCTCGGCGGAGCCTTTTTTTGGTAATATGGCAAAGGTAGCCACAAGCTTTACGGATTTGGATCGTATGTTTCAGTAGCTTATAATAATGTTTAAATTTTGATGAAATGAATAGACCCAGCTTCATTCCCAGAGTCACCAATACTTAACCAAACAAACAACTCACCACAACTTGAACGGTGACCTGCGAGCCTTCAAAGTCCGTGACAGACCGACGGGCCATCTGTTTGAACCGGATAGCTTCGTGCTACCGGCCCAAGTCCACACCACAGCCGTGCGCGACGTCCTAGCGCAAAGCTGGAACCCGTACCGCCCCTACAACTCCGGCCTGAAGTCACCATCGGCCCCCTCCGAACTGATAGCAGAGTACTACCACCACCACACCAACCACCTAGCCCTCCACGGGCATTGCCCGACACGCAAGGACGCGAAGCTAGAAATGGACTACGAGGCCTGGAGTCAGGCACAGAGAATCGTAGCGGCGACATCAATCCGCTGGCGCAAAAGGCAGACTCGTCCTGCGGCCGCCTGATGCACAAAAACCGAACCAAACCCAAGCCGTAATAAACCCAAAGCCCCATCCGGGGCTTTGAGCATTTGGAAGGATTAAGCCAGTGCCTGCATTTGCACCGTAGTCTGCTGCAAGCGGCGGGCGAAGGGCTCCAGCAGGCAATACAGCTGCTCGCACTCCAGCGTGTCCAAGTTGGGTTGGTCCAGCATGGCAACAAGCGCGCTCAAGGCATGGCTGACCTGGCCGAGTTCCAGACAGATCAGTTGGGCGCTGTGATGGAAGCGCTCGTCGTATTCGTCAAGCTGCGGCAACAGCGGGTCAATCGGGTGTAGTAAGGGATTTTGCCGACGCAAGCTTTTCAGCTGGGACAGCAAGGTTGATAGTGACGGGATGTGGAGGGTTTGAGTGGCGCTAGTCATGGCAACTCCTTCTTGAGCTTTATGCCCGCCCTCCGACGCTAAGCGGAGGCGGCGGGAACATGGCAGGATTAGCGTTACCGGCAAGAAGGATCCGGCGCGTGCAAGCACGCTCCCACCATGACCCGCCCAAGAGTAGACGCATCTATGGTGTGTTCGGACATGGGATGCCGCATGTGCGGCTGTCCGCCTTCTTGCCTCGGAACGCTAATTCCGGTGCTGATGCACAGCACGGTCGGATTATCACGTGCTTGGGGCCGGGAGGCAAGACGCTGGCGCCTTCTGCGGCCCCCCCTTGGCCGATGCCGAATCCATACGTGCCGTCAACGTGCTGTGTAGCAAGCAACATTAGGCCAACCGTTCAGACTCCGGCCTACTGCACAAACCCGCAACGGTGCACTACTATCGCTCCGGCCATCTGCTCACCCCGTAGGCACAAAGCAGCTAAATCAGTCTAATAAGCGTACGACCATGAAAAACTACCATTCTGAGTATTGCTTCATAAGCTATAAAAGCACAAAAAATCGCCCTATCCTTTCAGCAGACACTGAAACAGCAGCCCTTGCATACACCTCAGAAGCACTACCATTAAGTAGCCTGCCATTAAAATTCAACAATGGCGCGGCAAACAATAAAAACAAGCATTTATTTAATGAAGAGCCTCCAGAAATATTATTCCACGGCTCCGACATTGCCGTTAAGGCAGAAACATATAAGCAGCTTGCCCTCATTGAAATACCCAACCTTGTATTACAACCGGCAATTTACATAGACCACAATAATGTACACCATGACAACTATTGGTTTTTGACCTTCACAAACAAACTGGATTGCTGGGACAGAAATAAATCTCTTTACGCCCCAGAACCCTTAACTGGCTTTGATGACATCCGTTATGAAGTGATTAGCTATCATCTCGACAAAGCCACTCTTGACTCACTACCGCTCGCAGAACGCAGACTCTTCAAAATGGGAGCGACGACTGAAGGCTGGCTACTTGTACACAGCAGCATTGCAGACTTCTTTCACAAGCCCGGAGTAGAGCTGGTTCCCGTTAAAGATTTTGGCGTAACTTTCTTTCCATAAATCATATACAACAGAGCATACCGTCACACCTTCAGAATATATTGCCAAAGCCCATAGCAAGCCTCCAACAATCAAAGGCATGCCCACTCAAAACGATCTACCCGCAGCTCCACTATGGCGACGACAACGCCGGCATCCTGGGCCTTTATCGTATCGGCTCATTAATCCCCCTGGATTTGACCAGTACCCGCCCGTCCCCTCCCCCATCTGTCACACCAGCATGAAGTCTGCTACGCTGCCTATCCATTTCGACTCTGCGTCCTGCAGGATTTCATCATGCTCAAGTTTGATGTTCTGATCATCGGCAGCGGTCTGGCCGGGATGACCTTGGCCTTGCACCTGGCGGAAAGCCGCAAGGTGGGCCTGATTACCAAGCGCGATTTGCTGGAAGGCAGTTCCACTTACGCTCAGGGCGGCATCGCAGCGGTGCTGGACACCGAGGATTCGGTGGAGGAACACATCCGCGATACGCTGATTGCCGGCGCAGGGCTGTGCAATGAGGAGACCACGCGCTTCATTGTCGAGCATTCCAAGGAAGCCATTGATTGGCTGATTGCGCTGGGCGTGCCCTTCACCAAGGATGAAACCCACCGCACCGGTTATCACCTGACCCGCGAGGGCGGCCACAGCCACCGCCGCATCATCCACGCCGCGGACGCCACCGGTGCGGCGGTGACCAGCACGCTGGGGCAGAAGATCAAGGCCCACCCCAATATCACGGAGCTGGAAGAGCATATCGCCATCGATCTGATCACCTCGCGCAAGCTGGGCCTGCCCGGCAACCGCGCCTATGGGGTGTACGCGCTGGACAAGCTGGCGGATCAGGTGGTGACCATCGCCGCCAAGCACACCATTCTGGCCTCCGGCGGCGCCGGCAAGGTTTACCTGTACACCACCAACCCGGACACCGCCACCGGCGACGGCATCGCCATGGGCTGGCGCGCCGGCTGCCGGGTGGGGAATATGGAATTCATGCAGTTCCACCCCACTTGCCTGTATCACCCGCACAGCAAGTCCTTCCTGATCACCGAGGCGGTGCGCGGCGAGGGGGGCATCCTGAAGCTGCCGGACGGCACCCGCTTTATGCCGGAGCACGATCCGCGCGCCGAGCTGGCGCCGCGCGACGTGGTGGCGCGCGCCATCGACTTTGAGATGAAGAAGCACGGCCTGGACTGCGTCTACCTGGACATTTCCTACAAGCCTGCCCATTTCATCCGCGAGCATTTCCCCAATATCTACGCCCATTGCCTGGAGCTGGGCATAGACATCACCCAACAGCCCATCCCGGTGGTGCCGGCGGTGCATTTCACCTGCGGCGGCCTGGTTACAGACCTGACCGGCCACACCGATGTGGACGCACTGTACGCGGTGGGCGAAGTGGCCTGCACCGGCCTGCACGGGGCCAACCGGCTGGCCAGCAACTCCTTGCTGGAATGTCTGGTGATAGGCAAGGCGGCGGCGGCGGACATCCTGGCCGCGCCGGAGATCAAGCTGCCCAAGATCCCGGACTGGGACGACAGCCAGGTGACGGACCCGGACGAGGAGGTGGTGATTTCCCACAACTGGGACGAGCTGCGCCGGGCGATGTGGGACTATGTGGGCATCGTGCGCACCAATAAGCGGCTGATGCGGGCGCAAAACCGCATCCGCCTGCTGTCCGAGGAAATCAACGAGTATTACCGCCATTTCCACGTCAGCAACGATCTGATCGAGCTGCGCAATCTGGTGCAGACTTCGGAGCTGATCGTGCGTTCGGCGCTGCTGCGCAAGGAGAGCCGCGGCCTACACTACAGCCGCGACTATCCGGAGAAGCTGGAGCAGGCGCAGGAGACCATCCTGACGCCGGAGGCGCCGGCGCAGGCCGATGGAGCATGAGCGACAGTTAGTGGCTTTGCTGCGCGGGCAGCCGTGGCTGATGGAGGCGCTTGGCGCTGGGCGCGCCTTGGGCCTGTCCTCCTGGGCCATCGGCGCCGGAGCCATCCGCAGCCTGGTTTGGGACCGGCTGTGCAGCCATGCACGGCCCACACCTATCCCGGACATAGATCTGGTTTACTTCGATCCCGCGGACTTAAGCCCAGAGCGCGAGCATCAGTTGGAAGCCCAATTGCGCACTGCGCTGCCAAGCTTGAACTGGGAAGTCTGCAATCAAGCGGCGGTGCACCTCTGGCGCGAACAGGAGCCGGGCCGCCCCTTGCCGCCATTACAAAGCCTGGCGGACGGGGTGGCTAGTTGGCCGGAAACCGCCACTTCCGTGGCGGCCTGGCTGGATGAGGAGGACCGCGTGCGGATTCTGGCTCCCTGCGGTCTGGACGATTTGATGAACGGCGTGTTGCGCCATAATCCCAGGCATGGCAACGCCGCCGTGTTTGAGCGCAGGCTGATGGACAAGCAGTTTTTGCAGCGCTGGCCAGCGCTGCGGCGGCTCCCCGCCCGGGACTACACGCCGCCCAAGTAATCCATCTTGCCCAGCGCCACGCCGTTGTGGCGCAGGATGGCGTAGGCGGCGGTGAGGTGGAAGTAGAAGTTGGGCAGCACAAAGCCCAGCAGATAGTTCTGTCCGCTGAAGCGGATCTCGTCACCGCGCACTTTCAGCACCACTTCCCGCGTCTCGCTGCCGTCGATCTGCGCAGCGTTAAAACCCTGCAAAAACGCCACGGTCTTGGCGATGCGCTGTTGCAAATCGGCAAAGCTGGCTTCGTCGTCGGCGTAGCTGGGCACGTCGACGCCCGCCAGCCGCGCGGCGCAGCCTTTGGCGCTGTCGCTGGCGATCTGCACCTGGCGCGTCAGCGCGAACATGTCCGGCGCCAGCCGGGCGTTCAGCAGCACGTCCGGCGCGATGTTGCGCGCGGCGGCGTCGGCGGCGGCCTTGTCCAGGATGGCGGACAGATTGTTCAGGCCCCGGATCAGCGCCGGGACGGAGGCTTGGTACATGGAAACGGACATGGCGGGCTCCTGTCGGATGCGGGAAGGCGGGCGCGGCGGACATTCCAGCGCGCCGCCACAGCATAAGCCAATCCGCCGCCGGGAAACAGACGCGAACCCGGCAGCGGCTTATTCAAAACGGACCGCCTTCACCGCCCCCGCCCGCCGCCTGCCCTCTCTGCCCCGCGCGGAGGCAGGACCCTCACTTGGCCAGCGGCAGGGTGAACCAGAACGCGCAGCCGCCGGCTACGGTGCTGTTGGCGCCGAATTCGCCGCGGTGGAATTCAACGATGGAGCGGCAGATGTTCAGGCCGATGCCCATGCCTTCCGGCTTGGTGGAGTAGAACGGGGTGAACAGATTGCTCTTCATCGCCTCGGACAGGCCGGGGCCGTTGTCCACCACTTCCACCCGCCAGAAGGCGGTGCCGATGGAGGTGCGCACTTTGACCCGCGGCCGCTTGGTCTGCGCTTCCTGCATCGCTTCAATGGCGTTTTTCATCAGATTGAGCAGCACTTGCTCGATCAGCACCGGGTCCATGTCCAGCAGGCAGCCTGCCGGGTCTTGTTCCACCTGCAGCTTGACCCCGGCTTTGACCGCCAGGCCTTCCGCCAGGCCGACGGCGCGCAGCACCACCGGCCCCGGCTCCACCCGCTGCAATTGCGGCTCGTGCTTTTTGACGAAGGCGCGGATGCTGCTGACGATCTGGGCGGCGCGCTTGGCCTGTCCGGCGATTTCCTGGATCGCTTCGCGCACGCCGGCCGGCAGTTCCAGTTCCGCCGGCAGCCGGCGGCTGACACCGGCGGCGTAGGTGTTGATGGCGGTCAGCGGCTGGTTCAGTTCATGCGCCAGCGTGGAGGCCATTTCGCCCATGGCGATCAGGCGCGAGGTGTTTTGCAGCCGTTCCTGCTGCGCCAGTTCCCGTCCTTCGCGCGCTTTGTCTTCGCTGACGTCGGCCAGGATGGCCAGCCAGGCGGATTCGCCGTTCACCCAGTCTATGCGGCGGCGGTGCATCTGGAACCAGCTGCCGCCGCCGTCGGTGGTGAATTCCAGGCCGTACTCGTCTTGTTCCGGCTGTTCCTGCAGGCCGGGCAGCAGCACGCAGCAGGGGCCGTCCGGCTCCACCGTCAGCCATAGCCGGGCAAACGCCGGATTGGCGTACAACAGCAGACCGCCGCTTTCTTCCATCACGCAGACGCCGGCCACCAGGCCGTTGAGCACGGTGAGGAAGCGCTGATGGGAGGCGTTAAGCGCCAGCCGCTGCCGCTTGCGCTCGGTGATGTCGAACAGGGACGCGATCCAGCCGCGCTGGCTGCCGTCGGCTTCCACCAACGGGGTGGCGTAGAGCCGCACTTCGATGAATTCTCCGTCCTTGCGCGCAAAGCGCAGTTCGAAGCCCTCTTCCGGCTGACGGTTGTCGCGCACCGCGGCGATCGCCGCGGTCATGGCCGCGTGGTCGTCCTCCGGCCAGAACGGATGCGGCGGCGCCTGACCCACCAGTTCGTCCGCGCCGAAGCCCAGCATGTCGCAGAAGGCTCGGTTGACGCGCACGATGCGCCCTTCGTCCTCCAAAGCCACCAGGCCGCTTTTCATGCAGTCTTCTATCGCCTGGCGCAAGGACACTTCCTTGGCCAGCGCCTGTTCCGCGTGCGCGCGTTCGCGCACGTGGCGGCGGATGCGCCAGGCGGCGTACAAGAGCGCGCTGACCAGCAGCGCGATCAGGCCGGACAACACCGGCAGGGTCAGCCCCAGGCCGGCGCGGTAGCTGGTCGCGTGCAGATAGAGGCCGTAGCCGGGCGGGTCGAAGCTGGTCTGATGCGAGAGGGTGCCGGGACGCTCCGCCGGATCGAACTTGCTGGCCAGGATTTTGCCGCTCAAATCCTGGATGCTGATGTAGTTCTTGGAGGCGATCCACCACGGCACCTGGTTGAACAACAGCAGGTCCATCTGGTAGGCCAGCCTCAGCCCGCCCAGGGGTTTGCCGTCGTGGACGATGGGCACGGCCAGATCGAAGCGGTATTTGCCGTCGCCGCCCTGATAGGGTTCGCCGTAACTGGGCCGCAGCAGGCGGTTGGCGCGCCACAGCGCGTCGAAGGTTTCTCCGGTCAGCACGCTGCCGTCGCGGCGGGTGCCGTGCTGGTCGCGCACCACCCTGCCGTCCACGTCCACCTGCTCGATGCTCAGCAGTTCCGGGTTGCCCCGCAGGTAAAACGCGGCTTGCCGGGCAAAGCGCTGGCTGTCGATATTGCCGTCCTCGATTTCCCGGCCCAGATTTTCAGCCCATTCCTGCTGCCCTTCCAGATACATGCGCAAGGACTGCTCCAGCCACAGCACTTCCTGGATCAGATTGTCTTGCTGCTCGTCGCGCCAGTCCCGGTAAACCAGGTAGAACAGGCTGCCCAGCGCCAACAGCAGGGCCAGCAACAGCGCGCCGGCGCTGAGCCAGAGCATGCCGGGGGAACGGCGCGACAATAAATTTTTTATCTGCATGGCATTCTAGGGAAAGCCCTAATGCGGAAGTCCCTAATAGTTGAAAGAAATAGGAAATCCTACTTTACACGGAACAAGCAGACTGTCCACAAGGACAGCGCATAAGGAAAAACCGCCCACGGCGCCGGCCAAATCGCTTTTGCCGGCCATAAAATGCCAAGGGATTGGTGGATTCCATACAACACTATACAAGTACGATGGAGATAGAGAATGAAACTGAAGACTGCCGCCGTGGCCCTCTGCGCCGCGTTCGCCTTGTCCGGCGTTGCCAACGCCGCCGGCGAGATCCTCATCAAATTCAGCCATGTGGTGTCTCCGGACACCCCCAAGGGCAAAGCCGCCGAATATTTCAAGAAACTGGCTGAGGAACGCACCAAGGGCAAGGTCAAGGTGCAAGTGTATCCCAACAGCCAGTTGTACAAGGACAAGGAAGAACTGGAGGCGCTGCAGCTGGGCGCGGTTCAGATGCTGGCGCCCAGCCTGGCCAAGTTCGGTCCGCTGGGGGTCAAGGAGTTCGAGGTCTTCGATCTGCCCTATCTGTTCGACAATTACGACCAGGTCAACAAGGTGATGCACGGCCCCATCGGCAAGCAGTTGCTGGGCAAGCTGGAGGGCAAGGGCATCAAGGGCCTGGCCTATTGGGACAACGGCTTCAAGAATTTCTCCGCCAACAAGCCCATCCGCACCCCGGCCGACCTCAAGGGCCTGAAGATCCGCATCCAGTCGTCCAAGGTGCTGGAAGAGGAAATGCGCACCCTGGGCGCGCTGCCGCAAGTGATGGCTTTCTCCGAGGTGTATCAGGCGCTGCAGACCGGCGTGGTGGACGGCACCGAGCTGGAAGCGTCCAATCTGTACACCAGCAAGGCCTATGAGGTGCAAAAACAGCTGACGCTGACCCAGCACGGCTTCCTCGGCTACGCCGTCATCGTCAACAAGAAGTTCTGGGACGGCCTGCCGGCCGACGTGCGCGCCCAGCTGGACAGCGCGATCCGCGATGCGTCCACCTACGCCAACGATATCGCGAAGAAGGAAAACGAACGCGCGCTGGCCGGCATCAAGGCTTCCGGCAAAACCCAGATCTACACCCCCACTCCGCAGGAACGCAGCGCCTTCAAAAAGGCGTTGGCGCCGGTCCACGCCAAGATGGCCGGCCGCATTGGCCAGGATCTGCTAAACCAGATCTATAAAGAAACCGGTTTCAATCCGGCCAAATAAAGCCAGCCCGGTTCAAGAGCATGCCCTCAAGCATGCTCTTGTTCCATGCGGAGACAGATATGTTGAAATTCCTCGATCACCTTGAGGAGTGGATGATCGCCTGCCTGATGGGGGCGGCCACCCTCATCACCTTTACCGCGGTGCTGCACCGCTACGGTTCGGGCATCGCCACTCTGCAACCGCTGCTCGCCCACATCAATATGTCCTGGGCGCAGGAGCTGACCATTTACCTCTTCGTCTGGATGGCCAAGTTCGGCGCCGCTTACGGCGTGCGCACCGGCATCCATGTCGGCGTGGATGTGCTGATCAACCGGCTCAGCGACAAACGCCGCGGACGTTTCATCGTCTTCGGCCTCCTGGCCGGCGCGCTGTTCACCGGCACCGTCGCCGCCATGGGCGCGGATTTCGTCTGGGACATCGCCCACACCGATCAAACCTCGCCGGATCTGGAGGCGCCGATGTGGCTGGTCTACCTGGCCATTCCCTGTGGTTCTTCGCTGATGTGCTTCCGCTTCCTGCAAGTGGCCTGGAATTTCCTCAGGACCGGCTCGCTGCCCAAGCATGACCACGGCCATGTGGACGGCCTGGACGGCGACGAGCAGCTGGACAATATGCACCCCCACGATATGCATCACGGAGGCCGCCCATGAGCGCCTTGATCATTTTCGGCCTGTTGATGCTGCTGATGCTGACCGGCATGCCGATTTCCATCTCCCTGGGCCTGACGGTGCTGACCTTCCTGTTCACCATGACGGATGTGCCGGTCACCTCGGTGGCGCTGAAGCTGTTCACCGGCATCGAGAAGTTTGAAATCATGGCCATCCCCTTCTTCATCCTGGCCGGCAACTTCCTGATGCACGGCGGCGTGGCCAAACGGATGATCCGCTTCGCCACTACCCTGGTGGGCCACTGGTACGGCGGCCTGGGCCTGGCCGGCGTGGTGTCCTGCGCGTTGTTCGCCGCCATCACCGGCTCATCTGTCGCCACCGTGGTGGCGGTGGGTTCCATCATTCTGCCGGCCATGGTCAAGCAGGGCTATCCGCAGCGCTTCGGCGCCGGCGTGATCACCACTTCCGGCGCGCTGGGCATTCTGTTTCCGCCGTCGATCAATCTGGTGATGTACAGCATCGCCACCGCCGGCATGGATGTCACCGGCCCCAACGGCATGAGCGTCAGCACCGCCTCGGTGGGCCAGCTGTTCATGGCGGGCGTGCTGCCCGGCCTGTGCCTGTCCCTGCTGCTGGGCCTGACCACCTGGTTCCGCGCCAAGAAGTTCGACTACCCGCGCCTGCCCCGCGCCGGCTGGGGCGAACGTTGGCAGGCTTTCCGCGACAGCGTCTGGGGCCTGTTGTTGATCGCGCTGGTGATAGGCGGCATTTACAGCGGCATCTTCACGCCCACCGAGGCGGCGGCGATGGCAGCGGTGTACGCCTTCGTGATCGCGGTCTTCGTCTACAAGGACATGGGGCTGAAGGATGTGCCCAAGGTCTTGCTGAACGCGGCGTCGATGAGTTCCATGCTGCTCTACATCATCACCAACGCGGTGCTGTTCTCCTTCCTGCTGGCGTCCGAGCAGATTCCGCAGGCGATGGCGGCCTGGATGACCGGCCAGGGCCTGGGCATCGTCGCCTTCCTGCTGCTGACCAATATCCTGCTGCTGGCGGCCGGCAACTTCATGGACCCGTCCGCCATCGTGCTGATCATGGCGCCCATCCTTTATCCGGTGGCGGTGAAACTGGGCGTCAATCCCATCCACTTCGGCATTCTGATCGCGGTGAACATGGAAGTGGGCATGTGCCACCCGCCGGTGGGATTGAACCTTTACGTGGCTTCCGGGATCACCAAGATGGGCATCACCGAACTAACGGTGGCGGTCTGGCCCTGGTTGCTGACCATGCTGGGCTTCCTGGTGGCCGTCACCTACATTCCGGAGATCTCGCTATGGCTGCCGCGCGCGCTGGGCATGGTGAATTAGCATCCGCCTGACAGGCGTGAAAACGCGATGGCATGCGCCATCGCGTTTTTTGTCCGACAAGGCGATAGCCCCGCCCGCCCTTAAGCCCGTATAATGTGTAGTTACTCTCTTACACCAACCAACCACCTAAAGATCAACCTCAGGAGTCCCAGAGAATGGACGAGCAATTGCGCCAGAGCGCACTGGAATACCACCAGTACCCCAACCCGGGCAAAATCCAGGTTGCCCCGACCAAGCCTCTCACCACCCAACGCGATCTCGCCCTGGCCTACTCCCCCGGAGTGGCGGCCGCCTGCGACGCCATCGTGGAAGATCCGCTGAACGCCTACAAATACACCGCGCGCGGCAATCTGGTGGCGGTGATCTCCAACGGCACCGCGGTGCTGGGCCTGGGCAATATCGGCGCGCTGGCCGGCAAGCCGGTGATGGAAGGCAAGGGCGTGCTGTTCAAGAAGTTCGCCGGCATCGATGTGTTCGACATCGAGGTCAACGAGCTGGATCCGGACAAGCTGGTGGACATCATCTGTTCGCTGGAACCCACTTTCGGCGGCATCAACCTGGAAGACATCAAGGCGCCCGAGTGCTTCTACATCGAGAAGAAGTGCCGCGAACGCATGAACATTCCGGTGTTCCATGACGACCAGCACGGCACCGCCATCGTGGCAGCCGCCGCGGTGCTCAACGGTCTGCGCCTGGTGGAGAAGGACATCGCGCAAGTGCGCGTGGTGGCCTCCGGCGCCGGCGCCGCCGCCATCGCCTGCCTGGACCTGCTGGTGGCGCTGGGCGTGAACCGCGACAACATCACCGTCTGCGACTCCAAGGGCGTGATCTACGAAGGCCGCGACGAGAAACTGGACGACTCCAAGAAACGCTACGCGATCAAGGACAACGGCCAACGCAAGCTGGCCGACGCCATGGCCGGCGCCGACATCTTCATGGGCCTGTCCGGTCCCAAGCTGGTGTCCCAGGACATGGTCAAATCCATGGCCCGCTCGCCGCTGATCCTGGCCATGGCCAACCCGGAGCCGGAAATTCTGCCGCCGCTGGTCAAGGAAGTGCGCCCGGACGCCATCATCGGCACCGGCCGTTCGGACTATCCGAACCAGGTCAACAACGTGCTGTGCTTCCCCTTCATCTTCCGCGGCGCGCTGGACGTGGGCGCCACCACCATCAATGAAGAGATGAAGCTGGCCACGGTGCGCGCCATCGCCGACCTG
Source organism: Chromobacterium sp. FG22 (assembly GCF_057809415.1). Taxonomy (NCBI): domain Bacteria; kingdom Pseudomonadati; phylum Pseudomonadota; class Betaproteobacteria; order Neisseriales; family Chromobacteriaceae; genus Chromobacterium; species Chromobacterium sp. FG22. The sequence goes on from NZ_JBMDJX010000040.1 coordinate 21,973, forward strand.
GCGCTGGCCGAGCAAAACGACGTGGTGGCCACCGCCTACGGCGACCAGGAACTGTCCTTCGGCCCGGAATACGTGATTCCGAAACCGTTCGACCCGCGTCTGATCGTCAAGATCGCGCCCGCCGTGGCCAAGGCCGCGATGGATTCCGGCGTGGCCACTCGCCCGATCCAGGACTTCGACGCCTACGCCGATCAACTGGCCCAGTTCGTGTACAAGACCAATCTGTTCATGAAACCGGTGTTCGCCCAGGCCAAGAAAGACCAGAAGCGCGTGGTGCTGACCGAGGGCGAAGACGAGCGCGTGCTGCACGCCACGCAGGAAATCGTCACCCAAGGCCTGGCCAAGCCCATCCTGATCGGCCGCCCCAGCGTCATCGACATGCGCATCCAGAAGCTGGGCCTGAAACTGGTGGCCGGCAAGGACTTCGAGATCGTCAACAACGAATCCGATCCGCGCTTCGCCGAGTACTGGAAAGAGTACTACCAGCTGACCAAGCGCAAGGGCGTGTCCCAGGAGCAGGCTCGCCGTCGCGTGATCGGCAACACCACGCTGATCGGCGCAATGATGGTGCGCCGCGGCGACGCCGACGCGATGATCTGCGGCACCTACGGGCCGTACCGCCAGCACTTCGACATCGTTGAAACCGTGCTCGGCTACAACAACCCGGAGCAAGTGGCCGGCGCGATGAACGCGCTGATCCTGCCCACCGGCAACATCTTCATCGCCGACACCTACGTCAACGCCGACCCGAGCGCCGAACAACTGGCCAGCATCACCCGCATGGCCAGCGAATCGATCAAGCGCTTCGGCATTGCGCCCAAGGCCGCGCTGCTGTCCAACTCCAGCTTCGGCACGCTGAACAGCGCCTCGGCGCAGAAGATGCGCGCCGCCTTCGACCAAATCCGCTCGGCTCAGCCGGATCTGGAAATCGACGGCGAAATGCAGGGCGACGCCGCGTTGGTGGAAAGCATCCGCAACCAGGCCATGCCGGACAGCACGCTGAAAGGCTCGGCCAATCTGTTGATCATGCCGAATGTGGAAGCCGCCAACATCAGCTACAACCTGTTGCGCGTTTCCGCCTCCGACGGCGTGACCATCGGCCCCATCCTGATGGGCATGAGCAAGCCGGCTCACATCCTGACCCCGATCGCTTCGGTGCGCCGCATCGTCAATATGGTGGCCCTGGCCGCCGTGGACGCGCAAAACAGCAAGTAAGCGTTTGCCTGGCATTTAAGGCATATACTGAACGGGCAAGCACAGCTTGCCCGTTTTTTCTTCGCCAAGGGAGCCGCTCATGAGCAACGAATTCAACCCCAACGACCCCTTCTCCCTATTCCGCCAGTTCTGGCAAACCGCCACGCCGCCGGGCATGCAGCCTTTTCTGCCGCCGATGAGCGAGGAGGAGATCGAGCGCAAGCTGGCGGAATTGCGCGTGGTGGAAAGCTGGCTGACCATGAATATGGGCATGCTGAGCATGCAGATCAAAGCCCTGGAAATGCAGAAGTCCGCGCTGCACTCGATGCGGCCTAAAGACCCGCCGCACAATTGAAACCGCCCCCGCCCCGATGCGGCCGCGCTCAAGTTTGCTTGGCGCGTAAACAACGCTACACTCTACCGTCCGGCCGCGGATCTTCCTGGCAGAAGCCCGCGGTCGCCATGCCTCAAGGTGATGAACGGGACGGCTCGCCCTCCCCTTTCCCATAACAATTAACGACCACTTTTCCGCGGACTCCATGCGTTTCTCCACTCCTTACGCCGCGCAGCCCGCAGATTCCGGCCTGCCTTCCATCCCCGTCTGGCTGTTCTTGCTCATCGCCGTCGCCTGGCTGCTGCCCGGCCTGGTGGGTCATGAGCCCTGGAAGCCGGACGAAGCCTACACCTTCGGCCTGATCCGCCATATCGCTCAGACCGGCGACTGGATCGTGCCGACGCTGGCCGGCGAGCCCTTCATGGAAAAGCCGCCGCTGTTCTTCATCAGCGCCGCCTTCACCATGCAATTGTTCAGCGGCTGGCTCAGCGCGCCGGACGCCGCGCGGCTGGCCGCCGGCGGCTGGATGGCGCTGGCCCTGGCCGGCACCGCCGTCTCCGCCGGCGCCTTGTACGGCCGCCGCGCCGCCGCCTGGGGCGCCTTGCTGCTGCTGGGTTGCCTGGGCCTGCCGATGCGCGCCCATCAGATGATCACGGACACCGCCCTGCTGGCCGGCGTGGCCTGGGGTCTGGCCGGACTGGTGCTGCTGCGCCGGCGCGCCTTGCTCGGCGGCGCGCTGCTGGGCCTGGGCGGCGGCGTCGCCTTCCTGAGCAAGGGCCTGCTCGGCCCCGGCTGCCTGGGCCTGACCGCCTTGTTGCTGCCGCTGCACCCGGATTACCGCAACCGCCGTTACGCCGGCGGCCTGCTGCTGGCCGCGCTGATCGGCCTGCCGCTGACCGCGCTGTGGGGCTTGAGCCTGTACTTGCGCGACCCGGCCTTGTTCCAGCTCTGGTTCAAAGTGAACAACTTCGGCCGCTTTGACGGCAGCGCCCACCTGGGCCCCAAGGCGCCGCGCCTGTTCTACGGCCGCACCCTGCCCTGGTACGGCATTCCGGTCTTGCCGCTGGCCTTGTGGGGGCTGTGGCGCGGCCGCCGACAATGGACCCGCGCCTGGCCGGCGGCGCCGGCGCTGCTCTGGCTGGTGACGCTGACCGTCTTGTCGCTGGCGGGCGACGCCCGCGAACTCTATGCGATGCCCTTGCTGCTGCCGCTGGCGCTGCTGGCCATCGCCGGTTTGCGCGCCGGCGAATCCCATCGCGGCTGGCGCGCGCTGTCCGGCTTCAGCCTGTTTCTCTGCCTGGCGCTTGGCGCCTTCGTGCTCGCCGTCGCCTGGGTGCTTTCCACCGGCGAACCGGCGCAATGGTCCCGTCACCTGCTGCACCGCAAGTTCACTGATTGGCACCCGCAGTGGCATCCATGGACCTGGCTGGCCTTCGGCCTGATCGCCGGCGGCGCGGCCTGGCTATGGCGACGCTTCCCGGCCGATACCGCGCCCGGCTTCGCCTGGCGCTGGAGCCTGACCATCGTGCTGTTGTGGGGCGGCCTGGCCACGCTATGGCTGCCGGCGCTGGATCACGGCATGCGCTACCGCGAAACCTTCGCCCCGCTGCGCCCTGTCCTGGCCGACATCGGCCGGCAAGGCGAATGCGTCGCCAGCGTCGGCCTGGGCGAACCCCAACGCGCGCTGCTGGACTACTACGCCGATTACCGCACGCTGCGGCTGGAAAGCACGTCGCAAGCCAAAGACTGCCGCTGGTTGCTGGTCCAGTCTCTTCACGACCAGCTGCCGGCCTTTCTCCGCGGTCTGACGCCGATGGCGAGCTTCCAGCGTCCGGGCGACCCGAAGGAACGCTTCCGCCTGTATCGGCTGGAACAACCTCTGGGCCAGCTGTTGGATACGGGAAAATAATTACAATGTATTTAATTTCAGACGAAATCGTCACAATTCGTCACAATTTGCCCCATATTCATTAACAATCACAGCGCCGCGATAACGTAGCCTTAACCCTTTTTTTCTTGAGGTTATGGTATGTCGGCGCTGAACGCGGTGGATTTATTCTGGTCTCTGGCCAGCGGGCGCTTCTCCCGCAAGGACGGATTCGACGAAGGGAAGAATCGCTGCAAATTCGCGCTGCGCGGACTGCTGACCCTGCCCTGGACGCTGCGCTGGCTGGACAGCTGGGGCCAACCCGCGCTGCGCCGCCATCTGCAGGCCAATCCGCGGCTGGCCTGCAAGCTGCACCGCCCCTATCTGTACCGTGCTCTTGGCCCAAGCGGTAAGCTGGCGGCTCTGCGCGAACACTATCAGACGCTGGCGACGCGGGTGTCTCCCGCCGCCTACCGCAGCCTGCTCAGCGACGCCGGTCTGCCGCTGGCCGCGCTGCTCGGCAAAAACGAGGCCGCGATCACGGCGGTGCTGACGCACCGCCACAGCTTCGACAAAGAAGGCGAGCTGTCCTTGCAGATCTGCTCGGAGGAAGGGATCGCCATCGCCACGCTGACCTTCACCATCACCCGCCATCAAGGTGAAACCGCCATCATCATCGGCGGCCTGCAAGGCCCGCGCAAACCCCATGGCGCGGAAGCCGTGCACCAGCTCACCAAGCAAAGCCACGGCCTGTTTCCCAAGCGTTTGGCGGTTGAGGCCTTGGTCGCGCTGGCCCAGGAAATAGGCGCTAACCAGGTGCTGGCCGTCAGCAAATGGCAGCATATCTACAGCTCCTGGCGCTATCGCCGCCAGTTCTTCGCCGATTACGACAGCTTCTGGGACACCTTCGACGCCCAGCCCACCGCTTGCAAGCGCTTCTTCAGCCTGCCGCTGCAACTGCCGCGCAAGCCCCTGAGCGAGATCGCCAGCAAGAAACGCGCGGAATATCAGCGCCGCTACGCCTTGCTGGACGAACTGGCCAGCCAGAGTCGCAGCGCCGTCACGCGCCGGGCCGCCGCAAACTGAAAGCAGTCTTCGCACGGCTGAACTCGTCGCCGCCCAGCTTGCCCACCAAGTCCAGGGCCTTGCTCGCCACGCGGCCGTCCCTCCACGCCTCGTCCGCCACATGCACGTGGCACACCTCGCCCAATACCAGATTGCCGGCGCCCGCGCCTTCGCCCAGCACCAGGCACTGGCTCAGCACGCATTCGAAACGCAGCGGCGCCTGTTCCACGCCCGGCGCTCTCACCTGCCGGCTGCGCGCCTTGCTCACGCCGGCCAGATCGAACTCGTCCACCTCCGGCGCATAAGGGCCGCAGCTGAGGTTCATCGCCTCCGCCAAGCGCTCCGGCACCACATTAACGACGAACTCGCCGGTGGCGCGGATATTGGCCAGGGTATCCTTCTCGCCGCCGCTAGCCGGCGTCAGAATGCTCAGCGCCAGCACCGGCGGCTTCACGCTGGCCACGGTGAAGAAGGAAAACGGCGCCAGATTGGCCACGCCCCGCAAGTCCTGAGTGCTGACCCAGGCGATGGGCCGGGGCTGCACGCTGCCCACCAGCAAAGGGTAGACCGCCTCCGGCGGCAAGCTCTTGATGTCGCAGTCCATGGGGATTCCTCCTAGATGCCATCATTCTAATGCTGCATAGCAACAAAATACCAGCGCCGCCAATTGCGCCCGGCGATGGTGTCGCAACCGCTCGGCAGGTAAAATGACGCGATGAACTCACCTCGTTTTATCCATCTGCGCCTCCATTCGGAGTTCTCCATCACCGACGGCATCGTACGCCTGGATGACGCCATCAAGCGCGCCATCAAGGACAATATGCCCGCGGTGGGCATGTCCGATCTGATGAACATCTTCGGCATGGTCAAGTTCTACAAGGGCTGCCGGGACAAAGGCGTCAAGCCCATCGTGTCCTGCGATGTCTGGCTGGAAAACGAGGATGATCGCGACAAACCCTATCGCCTGATGCTGACGGTGAAGAACCGCCAGGGCTACGGGCGCTTGTGCGAACTGCTGGCCGACGCCTACACCCACAATCAGTACCGCGGCCGCGCCGAACTCAAGCGCGCCTGGCTGGAAAACGGCGATAACAGCGGCCTGATCTGCCTGTCCGGCGCCCACATGGGCGACGTGGGCCAGGCTCTGCTGATGGGCCAGCGCGACGAGGCGCGCCGCCGCGCCGAATATTGGGAGAGCTGCTTCCCGGACAGCTTCTATCTGGAGTTGCAGCGCCTGAACAACCCGCAGGTGGAGCACGCGCTGCAAGCCTCGCTGTGGCTGGCCGGCGAGACCGGCCTGCCGGTGGTGGCCACCCACCCCATCCAGTTCATGGACCCGGACGACTTCAAGGCCCACGAGGCCCGTGTCTGCATCGCCGAGGGCTTCACCCTGGGCGACAAGCGCCGGCCGCGCAGCTTCGAGGAAAACCAATACTTCCTGTCCACCGAGCAGATGCTGGAGCGCTTCGCCGACATCCCCGAAGCGCTGGAAAACTCGGTGGAAATCGCCCGCCGCTGCAATATCAGCGTGCAACTGGGCAAGAACTACCTGCCGCAATTCCCGACGCCGGACGGCATGACGCTGGACGACTACCTGGTGCATCTGTCCCAGGAAGGACTGGAAGAACGGCTGGCCAAGCTCTATCCCGATCCGGAAACGCGCGCCCAAGAGCGGCCGCGCTACGACGAGCGCTTGAAGATCGAGTGCGACACCATCATCCAGATGGGCTTCCCCGGCTACTTCCTGATCGTGGCGGACTTCATCAACTGGGCCAAGAACAACGGCTGCCCGGTGGGTCCCGGCCGCGGCTCCGGTGCCGGCTCGCTGGTGGCCTACAGCATCGGCATCACCGACATCGACCCGCTGGCCTACGCGCTGCTGTTCGAACGCTTCCTCAACCCCGAGCGGGTCTCCATGCCCGACTTCGACATCGACTTCTGTCAGGACAACCGCTACCGCGTGATCGAATACGTGCGCCAGAAATACGGCGCCGAAGCGGTGTCGCAGATCGCCACCTTCGGCACCATGGCGGCCAAGGCCGTGGTGCGCGACGTCGGCCGGGTGCTGGACTTGCCGTATATGTTCTGCGACGGCATCTCCAAACTGATTCCCGCCGCGCCCGGCAAGCAATACTCGCTGGACGACGCGGTGGAAATGGAGCCGGTGCTGCGCGAGCGGCTGGAAAACGAAGAGGAACTGCGCGAGCTGTGGGAGTTGGCCAAGAAGCTGGAAGGCCTGACCCGCAACATCGGCATGCACGCCGGCGGCGTCTTGATCGCGCCGGGCAAGATCACCGACTTCTGCCCGATGTACCAGGCCAGCGGCGACGGCTCGGTGCCGGTGTCCATGCTGGACAAGGACGATGTGGAAAAAGTGGGCCTGGTGAAGTTCGACTTCCTCGGCCTGCGCAACCTGACGATTATCGAACTGGCGGTCGGCTACATCAAAGACCTGGATCCCAGCTTCGACACCGACCTCAATCTGCTCGAGTTCACCGACGCCGCCGCCTACAAAGTGCTGCAGCAGGCCAACACCACCGCCGTCTTCCAGCTTGAATCGGACGGCATGAAGCGGCTGCTGGAAAAACTGAAGCCCGACCGTTTCGAAGACATCATCGCTGTGCTGGCCCTGTACCGTCCGGGCCCGCTCGGCTCCGGCATGGTGGACGACTTCATCCTGCGCAAGGCCGGCAAGCAAGAGGTCGACTACTACCACCCGGACCTGCAGGCCTGCCTGGACCCGACCTACGGCGTGATCGTCTACCAGGAACAGGTGATGCAGATCTCGCAGATCATCGGCGGTTACACCCTGGGCGGCGCCGACATGCTGCGCCGGGCGATGGGCAAGAAAAAACCGGAGGAAATGGCCGAGCACCGCGGCAAGATCGCCCAGGGCGCGGCCACCAAGGGCTACGACCCCAAGCTCGCCGAAATGCTGTTCGACCTGATGGCCAAGTTCGCCGAGTACGGCTTCAACAAGTCGCACACCGCCGCCTACGCCGTGGTCTCCTATCAGACCGCCTGGCTCAAGGCCCACCACACCGCGGCCTTCATGGCGGCCACCATGTCCTCGGAATTGGACAACACTGACCAGCTCAAGGTGTTCTACGACGACAGCGTGGACGGCAAAAACGGCCTGATCTTCCTGCCGCCCGACGTCAACCAGAGCTACTACCGCTTCGTACCCGTGGACCGCAAGCACATCCGCTACGCGCTGGGCGCGATCAAGGGCACCGGCGAAGCCGCCGTCGACCACATCGTCGCGGTCCGCGCCGCGTCCGGGCCATTCAAGGACTTGTTCGACTTCTGCAGCCGCACCGACAAGAAGATCGTCAACAAGCGCGTGATCGAAGCGCTGATCCGCGCCGGCGCCTTCGACAGCATAGAGCCCAACCGGGCCAAACTGTTCGGCAACGCCGGGCTGGCGATGGACGCCGCCGAACAGGAGCACGCCAACGCCAATCAGGGCGGCTTGTTCGACATGTTCGGCGACGACGTCGCCCCCAGCGTGGAAATGGTCGAGATCAAGCCGTGGAGCGACGCGGTCAAGCTGGCGGAAGAAAAGCTGGCCATCGGCTTCTACCTGTCCGGCCACCCTTTCGCCGCCTACGCCAAGGAAATCCGCGGCTTCATCAAGACCCCGCTGTCCCGGCTCAGCCCGCGCAAGGAGCCCCAGTTGCTGGCCGGCTTCGTCACCGGCATCCGCGTCAAAGTGGGCAACCGCGGCAAAATGGCCTTCGTGCAGCTGGACGACGGCAGCACCAAATTGGAAGTCAGCCTGTTCGCGGAAAGCTTCGAAGCCAACCGCAGCCGCTTGAAAGACGACGTGGTGCTGGTGATAGAAGGCAAGGTCAGCGAGGACAACTTCTCCGGCGGCCTGCGCATCATCGCAGACAAAGTCTATGAGCTGGGCGAGGCGCGCAGCCGCTACGCGCGCAGCCTGTCGCTGAAACTGGCCGGCAAGGTGGACGTCAGCAAACTCAAGGCCCAGCTGCACCCGTTCCGCAGCGAAGACGCCGGCTGCCCGGTGCGCATCCATTACAACAACGGCGCGGCCAGCGGCGACCTAATGCTGCCCCCGCCCTGGGGCGTCCGGCTGGACGACGGACTGTTGCTGGCGCTGCAGGACTGGCTGGGCAACGACAAGGTCAAAGTGATGTGGTGAGCCGCCGCGCTCCCGCCAAGCCGCGCCCAGCGCGGCTTTTTTCTTGCCCGGCGCTTTGCAAGCGCCGGGCATTGCAGTAGGCTTGCCCGCTCAAACGCACCACAGAAGAGGATGTTTTCAGATGACGGCACGCCCGGCGCAACTCCAAGACGTCGCCCCGGTCTTCCAGATCGAGCAAGCGGTATTCGGCCACCACGTCTACCCGGACTTTTTCTTCCGCCAGGCCCACGACCTGTGGCCGGATCTGTTCTTCGTCGCACCGGGCGCGCAAGACGGGGCACTGGGCGGCTACATCATCGGCGCGCCGGGCAGCGGGCAAGGCGAATTCTGGATCATGTCGCTGGCGGTCCACGAGCATTGCCGCGGACAAGGCGTAGGCAAGCAACTGCTGCAGGCCTTGCTGCAGGCGCTGCGGGCGCGCCAGGCCAGCCACGCGAAACTGACGGTTCACCCCGACAATCCCGCGGTCAGGCTGTACCAGCAGCTTGGCTTTGTCGTCGTCGAACATCAACCTCATTACTTCGGCGACAACGATCCGCGCCTGGTCATGCGCGCGGATTTCTAGTCGTCCAGACGCAACAAAGCCTCCCTTTGGGGGAGGCTTCTGTGTCGCCGTTCAACAGCACAATGCATAAAGCCCAGCTCGATTGAGCTGGGCTTTGCAATGGGGCGTCTGGCGGTGTCCTACTTTCACATGGCGAAT